>JBGAUP010000038.1:0-27908 GCA_044228585.1 Runella sp.
TCAAGTGTGGTAAAATGTAAGTCTCAAAATCTGATTCTGAAACATTCACAGGTAACTTATTCATAGGTTTTTTTATGATAAAGATACTTGAAATTCAACTAAACAACTTTATAATTAGATTCGTACGTTTTTTGCGTTATTTTTTGGTAGTTGGTAAAGCAAAAGCCACGTATTTGTCACCTGACTTGGTGCGTTGTTTACCGCCTCCTCCACAGGCAATGACGACAAACTGTTTGCCGTTCACCTGATACACGGCGGGCGTGGCAATGCCAGCAGCAGGTAAGTTGGCCTCCCACAATAGTTCACCCGTTTTCTTGTTAAAAGCTCGGAATTTTTCGTCACGAGTAGCAGCAATAAAGACAATTCCCCCTGCTGTCACGACCGACCCTCCAAAATTTTCGCTTCCCGTATGGATGCCTTTTGCTTTCATTTCAGGGTAGTCGCCGATGGTCTGTTTCCAAACTTCTTTGCCCGTATTGAGGTCAATGGCGGTTAGGTGTCCCCAAGGGGGTGCTACGGCAGGATAACCTTCTTTGGTCAGGAACTTTCCGCCGCCCGTCAATCCCCCCGAAAAGCTGTAAGGTGTTCTGAAATGTTCAGGTTCTTCTTTGGTATTGAGGTCTTTAAAGGGCTGGTCTTTTACTTTTTCCAGATTCAGTACAAATGAGGCGATGGCGGTTTTTTGTTCAGCACTCAAGTGTGAAAAAGGAGGCATATTGCTTCGACCCGAAGTAATGAGGCTTTTGAACGACGCCTCCGTAAATTTCAGTCCGGGACTCATGTTGCTTTTTTTATCAATACCCACCAGCGAAGGATTGGCTGCCAAGGCGGGATTGGTTTCTCCTCCGCGCCGGTCCCTGCCATGACAACCACTGCAATTCTGCTGATACAGGAGCTGACCTGCCTCAAAGTTGGTTCGTTGCGATGTCATAGCCCCTTTCTTCACTTCTTGCATTTTCATGATCCAAGGCGATTCGTTGGCGTTGATGTACATAAGACCCGTCGTTGGGTCAAAGGTAGGCCCTCCCCATTCTGCGCCTCCATTCCAGCCAGGGCTTTGGATGGTGCCCTGTAACGATGGCGGATTCCACATGTTATCGGTTTTATACGACCGAAACCGTTGCAAAATATCCTGATAAGAAGAGTCAGGAATGCCTTCTTTTAATAAATCAGCTTCAGTCAGCCGTTGACGAACAAAGGGTTTGAAAAAAGTAGGAACAGGCTGGGTAGGTGAAGTTTGCTCACCCACTAATTCTGATTTGGGGACAGGCACTTCGTTGATAGGATGGACAGGTTGGCCCGTTTCTCGGTCAAACATGAAAATGAAACCCTGTTTGGTAATCTGAACTACGGCATCTATGGGTTTATTATCCTTTTTTACCGTGACCAAAATAGGGTGGGCAGCGTGGTCCCAATCCCAAAGGTCGTGGTGAACTGTCTGGTAATGCCATTTTAGTTTGCCTGTATTGGCATCTAAAGCCAGTATTGAGTTGGCGTAGAGGTTATCTCCTTTTCGATTGCCTCCGTAAAAATCGGGTGTTGCCGACCCCGTTCCTGCAAAAACAAGCCCTCGTTTTTCATCCAAACAAAATCCTCCCCAGACATTCGCCCCTCCTACATACTTGTAGGCGTTTGAATTTTCCCAAGAATCGTAGCCTGCTTCACCGGGATGAGGGATGGTATGAAAAATCCATTTACGTTTGCCTGTATGCACGTCATAGGCGCGAATATGCCCCGGCGCGGCCTCGGCGGCTTCGGCCAACCGCGACCCCATGATGATTAAGTCTTTGTAGATAATACCCGGACTGGTATTGGAAATATGCAAGTCGTGTGCATTCTCCATATCCAAATCGTCGTGCAGGTCAATGTGCCCATTAGTACCAAACGTTGAAATAGGCTTTCCCGTTAGTGCATTGATACAATACAGCATGTGTCCGCCGCCGGGTGTATATAAGATGCGTTGGTCATTTTTTCCACCGTTGTAATACGTAACGCCTCTGGAGATTTTGGTAGAAGGGCCAAAAGGACCTCTACCTACGTTCTTGCCTTTTTCAGGAATGTTGCCCGGGTCATACACCCATTTTACCTTACCCGTAGCAGCATCCAAGGCAAACAATTTAAGTTGCGGATTCAGCCCGTACATCACCCCATTTACAATCAGGGGATTGGTTTTCATGTCGGTTGTATTAGTCGGTGACGCTTCGCCAGAGGCATATTCCCAAGCTACCTGTAAGTTTTTTACATTTTCTGTATTGATTTCATCAAGGGAAGAATACTTGATGTTGTCACTTCCCCCACCGTAAATCGTCCATTCAGTATAGGCGTCATCCTCGTCTTTGGCAGGTCGAAATGCCGCAACACCCATTAAAATTATAGAAACGAGAGCTGAAATAGATAAAATAGCTCTATGATGAGACCTGAATTTTAGCTTTTTCTTCATTGTTGGTTTGTGTTTGGCAGATACACAAGGGCTATTTTTATATAGCCCTTGTGTGATGGATAGGATAAGAATTAATAGCCCGGATTTTGAGTTAGTACCGACTTGCCGTCTTTCACGGAAATATTGATTTGACGTTGCGGAATAGGCCAAATCTCATGTTGACCCACGTTAAAGACTTTGCCTTTATTATAAGCTAATCGAGTTCCTTCTACGGCGAGGTAATTATTCATGACTGGCCCAGCAATTCCCCAGCGTACCAGCTCGAAAAAACGAATTCCTTCCATCGCAAATTCAATCCGGTTTTCATGTCGTATGGCTTTGAGGGCATAGTCTTTGGTAGGAAAAGTCGAGGAATAAGGTTCTACTTTATAATTGGCGGCTGGCGTACCATCAGCAAACCGAACGACATTGGAATTTTTAGCCCGATTTCGGATCAGGTTAACAAGGGTCGTGGCCGTTTGCAGCGACCCTACCTCTGCTTCACATTCTGCCAGCCAGATAATGACATTGCTTAGTTTGAACAACCGATAATTATTGGCGTTTGGAAAAACCCTTACTCCAGTTGTATTCGACAAACTTCCCTGCTCCGATTTAAGAAACATGTTCTTTTTGTTGTTATACGGCCCAGCGTTACTTGGGTCTCGTATCCATGAATTGCCTTGGTGAATACCCCAATCCAGAAAAGGGACACCGGGCCGACCCACCGTATGATCTAAGCGAGGGTCAACCGGACCTTTATACAGTACCGATGCACCTGTTGTCGAATACGGCAATATATCATCTTCCGAATACGTATCATCCAGCAACGGTAGTCCATTCTCTCCTACTCGATAGGCACTCACCAGACTGTGCGACGGCAGATAAAAGCCGCTGGAGCCGATAAAATGCGGGCCACAGATTGATTCGCCCAGCCCCGAATTGGGCGAATTTGGGAAACCATCATTGACGGCATATTGAATCTCAAAAATTGACTCCGCATTATTAATGGTTTTGATCATGTAATTTTGCTCATAACTGGGCATTAAACTGAATCCTCCATTGGCATACACATCCTGAAGTAACTCCTTGGCCTGTTGGAATTTTTTCTGAAACATATACACCCGCGCCAAGTACGTTTTAGCTGCCCATTTGGTGGCTCGCCCTTTATCCGACCAGCGAGAAGGCAAGGCATCAGCTGCCATCTTAAAGTCGGCTTCCATCTCAGGCCACAGGATATGGTCGTTGGGTACGATTGTCGGATTCTGCGTATTTTCATCAATGTATGGTACTTTACCGTGTACTTTCGTTAGCTCGAAGTAAAAATGAGCACGCAGGAACTTCGCTTGCCCCTCAATCAGCTTTTTTTCAGCATCGGTCATGTCGGTGGCCAGTTTCAGTGCTTTCAGTACGTCATTCGAGCGAACGACACCATCGTAGAGGGGTGTCCAGTGCTGAGACACGTATAGGTTTTCGGCATCGGCAAAAAAGCCTTCAACGGCATTGATAGCGTTTTGATCGCCTGCGTTAGAGCCTTTGGTCGCGTCGTCGGAGGCTACGCCCCCCCATACCCAGTTCGTTACACCACTGGACCAGCCATCACCGACAGTCCCATTGACGCCGTCAATATCCGCATAAGCACCCGTCAGCAGCAGGTTTACGCCCTGTTTGTTGGTCAGGGACTCAAAAAACGTTTGGCCTTTTGGTTTAATCTCTAAAAAATCTCCAGTACAGGAAATAAAAAGCACCGTTAAGGTCGTGAGTATAAGAATTTGCTTATTTTTCATAGTTGTAGCGTTCAAAGGATTAGAAATTTAGATTCAGGCCCATCATGAAAATTTGGGGGGTGGGATAGACCGTTGTGTCAATGCCCTTGTTACCATCGTTAGGCTCGGTAATCTCGGGATTGAGGCCAGAATACTTGGTAATCGTAAATAGGTTGGTTGACTGGAAATAAACTCTCAATCGGTCGGTATGTAGTTTACGGGTTAGGGCGGCAGGCAGTGTATAGCCGATTTGGAAATCTTTCATGCGCAGATAAGCCCCACTTTCCATGAAAAAGGTGGATGGTTTTTGCATGTTCCCGTCATTGGTCAACGTGATGGGCAGCGTAATTTTATCCCCGTTGGCATATCGCTCTGGTGTCCAGGACTCGTATAAACGGCTTTTTAGATAGTTGCCCTCGTTTCGGGTAAACAACAGTTCACGATTGAAATAATTAACCAGTTGGTTGCCAGTCACTCCCTGCAAAAACACCGTCATGTCGAAGTTCTTATAATCAGCACTCAGGTTGAGACCGTAGGTCAATGTCGGATGAGGAGAGCCGATAAAAGTCCGGTCAGCCGTAGTGATTTTCCCATCGCCGTTTAAATCTCGAAACTTGAATACACCCGGCATACTGTAGGTATCCCGTCCGTTGATGTCTGGATTGTATTTAGGCCATTTACTCACTTCTTCCTGTGTATTGAAGATACCATCTACCACATAGCCGAAAAAGGAGGAAATTGGTTGCCCCGCTGTCGTAGCTGTATATACGTCATTCTGCAACGTAATGCCATAGCGAATCTCGTTGGCATTGCCATTCAACTGAACTACCGTATTTTTATAGTGCGACAAGTTAGCGCCAATGTTGAAGTTTAGATCTTTACCGATTCGGTTTCGGTACGTCAGAATTACGTCAATCCCGTTGTTGCGCATTTTACCGACGTTGATAGAGGGCAGCACCACGCCTCCCCAGGTGTCAGGGCGAGAGTCGGGGTAGAGCATGTTTGTGGTCTGACGGCTATAGAGATCAATATTGGCTTCAAACTTGTTATTGAAGAGCACCACATCCAACCCGAGGTTAGTAGTGGAAGAAGACTCCCATTGCCCGGCTGGATTGCCCAGTGAATAAATGTGAAGCCCTGCATCCGATTTGGTACTGCTGGTGCCCGAAATGTTATAGTACGATTCGGCCCCCGCCGCACGGTAAGTAGTATATGAGTTGTAATTACCGACGTTGTCGTTGCCATTTTGACCCCATCCTGCTCGTAACTTCAAGTCACTCAGCCAAGTTACGTCTTTTAGGAACGGTTCCTCGACAATGCGCCAGCCAGCCGAGAAGGCAGGGAAGGTTCCCCAGCGGTTAGCCGCTGCAAACCGAGAAGAGGCATCGCGCCGAGCGGTTGCTTCAAAGAGATATTTCCCTTTATAATCGTAATTAAGCCGGACAAAATAGGAGAACAGCGCCCACTCATCAAAAGTACCTGTATTGGAGACGTCTTTCTGGCCAGCATCCAGCACCATGTAATCCAAATCGGTGAAAGGATACGTTGAGCGGGTAGCGGTAAAGATTTGGTCATTATTTCGGATGGCTTCTACCCCCGCCAAGACATTGACTGTGTGGGTGTTCCGAAATTTTTTGTTGAAATTCAACGTATTTGTCCAGTTATATTGGAACATGTTCCGTTGTGATTCCGTAAGCACATTATTATTAGTGGTCTGAGTCCATTCGGGGTCGGCCAGTGTTCGAACTTTGGCGCGGATGGTATTATAATCAATACCAATTAAACTTTTGATCCACAAATTGGGGGTAAAATCAATTTGGGCATACACACTACCCATAATCCGCATCTGTCGGTTCAAGTTGTCTTTAGCTCTGTACAAATTCGCTACGGGATTCTGGCCATTGCCTGTGCCATTTGCTTTTGTGCCAGCAAAATTTCCGCGAATGTCATAAACGGGTATCAAAGGGTGCTGACGAAGGGCATACGCGACGGGTGAACCCGCATTTGACGTACCCGTATTGATATGGCCTAACCGATCTGACAGCGTAGCCCCAATCGTCTGGCCGATTTTAAGCCACTTAGTCGCGGTAAAATCCGAATTAGCCCGCAAGGAGTAGCGGTTGAAACCCGTATAATCAATAATCCCTTTCTGGCTCAAATACCCGGTGGAAATGGCAAAATTGCTTTTTTCACCCCCACCCATTACCGCTAAATTATATTCCTGAATGGGTGCTACAGAAGTAACTTCGTTGAACCAGTTGGTTCCTTCTTTGCTGGCTTTTGTGATGCCGTTGTAAGGTGTCGGGTAGGAATAGGCACTTTCATTGACTTGGCTGGCTGACGCCCCCGCTGGAAAAATATAATCGGGGATAACGGGCGTTGCTCCATTGCCGTACTGAATATCGTTCCAGCCTGTTCCTCCCGGAGTCAGTCCTGCATTCCGCTTCCGCTGCCATAATAGTTCGCCCAATTCCTGAGCGTTGAGCATATCAAGATGATTGGCTGATCGTTGGGCACCATAGCGGCTGTCAAAGCTTAACTTTAGCGTCCCCTTTTTTCCTCGTTTGGTCGTTACCACGATAACCCCATTAGCTGCTCTTGAACCATAAATAGCAGAAGCTGAGGCATCTTTCAAAACCGTCATGGACTCAACGTCATTGGGGTTTATCCCTGTCAAACCTGAATTGGTTGGAACTCCATCCACCACATACAAAGGGTCGTTGTTATTGATAGATCCAATACCGCGCACCCGAACGGTAGAGCCGCCGCCGGGTTCGCTGCCAGTAACAACCGTCACACCTGCTACGCGTCCCTGAAGTCGAGCAGCCGCATCGCCCGTAGGTACGGCTCTGAGTTCCTGCTCATTGACGGCAGACACAGCCCCGGTCAGTGTTTTCTTTTCCTGAACCCCATAACCTACCACCACCACTTCATTGAGTGATTTACTCTCTGTTGCGAGTCGAACGGTTAGCTGGGTTTTATTTCCGATTTCAATTTCTTGGGCTACATATCCCACGAAACTAAAGACCAGAACTCCTTTGCTATCGGGCACATTAAAGGTAAATGCACCATCCACATTTGTCGTTGTGCCTCGCTGCGTTCCTTTCAGTACAACACTGACCCCTGGCAGAAACTCTCCTTTTTCATCGGCCACCGTTCCCGTTATGGTTATATCAGCGGGAACAACCGCCTTGGGGAGGGAATTATCAAGCGAGCTACTGCGATGAGTGGGTTCTTTTTTGAGAACGATGAACTCGCCTGCAATCTCATAGTTGATATTCAGGGGCTTCAATAATCTATCTAAGACCGTAAATAACTTCTCTTTATTGGATACCAATGAGACCCGTTGGTCGGCTTCAATCGATTTTGGGACATAGGTAAATTTGATTTTTGCTTCCTTGGAAATATGATCCAACACCAAACCTAACTCTCTGTTTTTCATATTGACAGACACAGGTCGGTTCAGCAGTTCCTGAGCGTTGCTATTGCGAGCAATGCTTAAGTTTGTAAAGATCAAAACCAGCAGAAGGTGTGCGCCTGTGATCTTCATAACTTTAATTAAGGTTGAAAAAGAATTAGAAAAAATTTTCATAGATTTACAATGTTTTAGTTCATGTAGCGGAAATACTGGGCAAAAACAATCCCTAACCTGCTGCAAACAGGTTTGTTTTCTGAAAACGCGGGGCAGATTGCCGGTAATGCGGACACATTATCGGCAATTAACTTTGAGGAGGAGGTTAATTAGGTAAGCATAGGCAGGGTTAGTTGAGGGTTAAAAAGAATCAAAACGCATTACACCCTTTTCCTGTTACGACAATCTTCGTTCCCCATACTTCGTAGGTCGCATCAATCGTCTTACAGATTATATCTAATTTTTTGAATAAGGGTTCACTTCCAAGTTGCGCCGTAAGGCTGCATTTTACAAAAGTCTGTTGGTCATACTCAATTGTGACACCATAGGAACTTTCAAGCGTCGTAAACACCTCGTCAATGTCTGTATCTTTAAAATTAAAGTCAGGGTATTTTTCGGGGCTACGAATAATTTCTGGCTTGGCAGTAATGGTTCGGGTCAATGAATTACGGACGGGGTCATAGGTAGCCTGTTGATTCGGGGTTAGGACCAACAACCCTTCTTCCGTTTTTGACGCTGCTTTTTCTAACTGCTCAATGGTAAAGACTTTCACTTTCCCTGACTTGACAATCACGCTTACTCCACTCGCATTTTTAGGACTATTGATTGTGAAACTTGTACCTACAACCTGGGTCACGACATTATTAGCAAAAACCAAAAATGGTTTTGAAACATCTTTAACCACCTCAAAATAGCCTTTCCCTGACAAATACACTTTCCGTTGAGTACCCGAAAAGTCCTTTTCATAACTTAGCTTTGACTCAGGATACAGCTCGACCTTACTACCATCAGGTAGCACCACTTTTTGTGTTTCTTTGGTTTGGTTGGTGCTTTCAATCAGTTGCACCTTGGCCTCAGCAATTTGCTTTTCATAGCTTTGCGGTAGCGTTTGCTCACTCCGATTCCATAAAAACCATCCTAATGAACTGACAAGGATAAGCATGGCCGCAGCAGATACCCACTGCCTTGAAAAATTTCGATAGACCGTCTGGAATACCGACTTAGAAGTATTGGAGCTGTCTTCTACTTGGTCTAAGATATTGCTCCACATCCGTTGACCTTGCTCTATACTTGGATTGTTTTCAAACTGCTTCATCGCCAACAACAACGCACGCGCCTTGATGATTTCCGACCGTTTTTCGGGATAGTTTATCAGGAAATTCTCCCAAAACGCTCCCGCTTCCTCCGAGGAATCAAAAACCCAACCCCGAAAATGCTCATCTTGGATGAACTCTTCTGATGTATATTGCTGATAAGCCATTACTGGATTTAAACAATAAAAAACTAAACAATTTTGCTATCATCTATAAGAGGAAATTTTTGCGAATGTGTCCCCTCGAAATTTTTATTTTTTTTGTACTATTTTTTGAAATATTTTCAACTAATTGACAATCAATTAGTTAAAAATATAATTTTTTATCAATATCCATTCTTTCTTTGAAAAATGGAATACGGAAAAGACAGATAAGACACCGTTTTTTACGGATTTTGATGGGAATCAATGTAAATCCGTGTACAATTAAAGCCCTTAAATCCCAAAGGGGGAACTGACTTGGTTAGTAAAGTCTGACCGTAGGTCTGACGCGAGAAATAAAAAAGCATACCTATTGGGCAGGTCAGACTTTTGGTCAGACCGTGTATTTTACTACTTCCCCGCCAAATGCTGATTGCGGTATTCGATGGGCGTGCAGCCTTTGATTTGGCGAAATTGACGAGCAATGTTTTTACTGTCGGTCAGGCCCATATCCAGCGCAATCTCAAAGACCGTCATGTCGGTTTCGATGAGTTTTTGCGTGAACTTTTCGATGCGGAGGTTGAAGATATATTTATAGATGGGGTAACCCGTAATGTCCTGAAAACGTTGTTCTAAGGCCCGTCTTGACAGCGGTACTTGTTTTACTACGTCTTCTACTTGTAGGTTTTTGTCAATATTTTGGTGAATGAACTTCAACGACGAAGCAATGTAGTGGTCGTTGGTAGCATAAATATCGGTGGACTGACGGGTAATAACTTGGGTGGGTTTGACATAAATGTCATAAAAGTCGGCTGTGCCGTGTTCTATCATGTGGTGCAGGAGTTTGGCCGCATCATAGCCACCTTTTTCGGCGTCTTGTGCTATACTCGATAGGGGCGGGTCCGAAAACTCACAAATCATTTCGTCGTTGTCCACACCCAATACCGCTACGTGTTCTGGAATACGGATGTTGGACTGCCGGCAGGCTTCGGTGATGTGTTGACCTTGGTTATCGTCGCAAGCCATGAGGGCGAGAGGTTTGGGCAACGACTTGAGCCACTGACTGAGCGGGCTGGGCTTGTAGTACCACAACTCACTCGACCGAGACATGATATGTTCAAAATAATGTACCTGATGCCCCGCTTTCTTAACGCGGTCTTCAAAGCCATCGGCGCGTTCGCGTGACCAAACAATGTCTTTGAAACCGTAAAAAGCAAAGTTTTTGAAGCCTTTTCGGAGAAAATACTCTGCCCCCATTTTGCCCGCTTCGTAGTGATCACCTGTGATATTAGGAATTTCTTTGAAGCGTTCTTTAAAGTCTTGGGCAATGACGGGAATTCCTGCTTCTACGATTTTAGAAATCTTGGGGTCGTTGTACAATTGACCGATGATGCCGTCGGCTTCCCATTCCAAGGCCCACTCCAAAATTCCATCAATCCCAATCGTTTCGCGTTGGAAGAGCGGCATCCGACAAAAAATCCAAGGGCCGTGTTCTTTGGAATATTTAGAGATTCCTTTCAACAGACTCTTGCTGTATTCTTCGGCAAAGTCAATGAGCAGAATTATTTTGTACATAAACTACGCAAAAAGCTCTTTCCAATTTTTGACGGTGGCATTGGTCACGAGCGGTTTTGCCCAGAGCCCAATGCTCAAAATGTAGCCTAAAGTAATCATCAAAAACAACATTGCCAAACGCAGTCCTACCAATTCCGCCAAACCGCCGATAATCAGTGGCACAACTGCGCCACCTGCAATGCCCGAGCAAAGAATGCCCGAAAACGTACCATGATGATAGGGAACAGAATTGAGTGCCAACGACACAACGATAGACCACATGACCGAAGCACAAAAACCGCTTAATGGAAACGCATATAGTGCAGCTTCTACGGGGCCAAACAAACCTACCAACACTGAAACAATAGCTCCAACAGTGAACAAAATCAACACGCGACGGCTATCGAAGATTTTGAGCAAGACCAATCCCAGAATACACCCAATGGTGAGCAAGCCCCAAAAATACGAAATCACCGACGCACCTTCGGTGGCGGGGTCAACGTTGTGGTAGGTTTGCAGAAATTTAGAAGTCCAGTTGGCAATACCTTGCTCGGTACCGACGTAGCAAAAAATACCAATGAAAAACAGATAGACGTAGCGGTTTTTGAGCAAGTCTTTGAAAGCATTGTCGGTGTCAATTTTCTCGTCTTCTTTGAGTTCTACTTCGGGAAATTGAATGAACCAAATCACCACTACCATCAACAATGCCACTACTGCAAAAACCCAATACAACGACACCCATTTTAAGTCGGTAGGCACGATGCCGTTTAGTGTCGAAATGAAGGCGTTTGCTTCACTACCCGAATGAACATTCAACACCAAATAACTGTATAACATGGGGCTTAGAAACGAAGCTCCGCCAAAAAATAGTTGCGCCATCACCGAATTAAAGGCAAAGTTGGCTTCGCCACCCGCCACGCGCAACAAAGGATTGATAACGACCTGTAACATAGCCATGCCAATGCCAATGATAAACAATGAAAGCAACGCTACGGTAAAAGTGGGAATCACGGCAAACAACAATGCCCCACCAAAGGCCATCATAAACGCCCACAAAAGCACTTTTTTCTCACGGTATTTTTCCACCAAAATTCCTGATGGAATAGACGCTACTCCGTAGGCCACAAAGAAAGAAAAGGGCAAAAAACCTGCCAGTCCAATGCTCAAATCAAAACTGTCAACGATGTCGGGAATGATGGGACCCAGAATATTGCTGAGAAAAGAAATAACGAAGAAAATGAGGAAGATAAGAAAAACGATGAAGGTATTACTTTTCATGGAGTTGGTTTTACGGGAATCGTACAAAATGGTTTTTTACCACTAAGACACAAAGTAATGAAAGGAAATGTAGATTTCTTGAGAATCTTTGTGCAAATCTTTGAGTTCTTTGTGGTTAGTATGGATACACTAAACTTTTACCTTTAAATCTTGCGACACCAACGCAGCAGCTCCCAAAAGTGCGATGTTATCGTTTTGCGACTGGAATATTTTTAAGCGTTTAAGCGATTCTGGAAAAGCAAAATCATCGAGAGCTTCCAGCATCCCCGCCTTAAACAAAGGATACGCTTTGGCAATAGAACCACCCAACACAATGGCTTCGGGGTCATATACATACATGACAGCCTTAATGGCAAAGCCTAAATGTAGGCCAAATTCGGCCCAAAGACTTAGGGCTTTTTTGTCGCCCGCCAGTGCGGCTTGATTGGCTTCCAAAGCACTGATACCGTGGATAGAATCAAAGAAATTGCTGCCTGCGTAATATTCAAAATTATGCTCGCGATAAGGTAACAATCCAATTTCTCCTGCCCCGCAATTATTGCCTGTATAAAGCTGATTGTCAATGATAATACCCGAACCCAAGCCTGTACCAATGGTCATACCTACTACTGAATTGTAGTTTTTGGCCACCCCAAAAAGGTGTTCACCCAAGGTAAAGCAATTCACATCGTTGTTGACGGAGACTGGCAAATTGAACTCTTCTTCCAAAATGTCTTTCAATTCTACCTTTTCCCAAGACGGAATGTTGGTCACATTATACACAATGCCGCGCTCTACATCCACCACCGAAGGCACCCCAATACCAATACTACTAACCGAATATTGGGTCAACGGCTTAATTAAATCAATTAGTTGGGCCAAAGTGGATGATAACGAATCCTTGTGCTGGAGCATAATCGTGTTTTGCTGGATAATCGAACCGTTGTTTTCGACTCCTGCTTTTACCTTTGTCCCACCTAAATCTACACCTATTTTCATATTGTACTAATTTTTTAACGCACTAATAATTCATCTATGTACTTATGCTATTTTTCCGTTTTTACCGTCCGACTTCCCCTACCCGAGGCATCGAAACTCCGTAAACTGACAGTGGTAGAAGCTTTGATATTTCCCTGATAAATAGGTGATTTTTCAGTGGGCTCGCTGCCATCGGTGGTGTATCGAATAATCAATCCTGGAAAAGCTACATTGGCTTGTACTGTACCATTTTCTACGATGGCTCCAGGTAAAGGAATTCGGTAATTGTAGCCTCCATTGAGGTAGCTTAGTCGTGGTAAGTCTTTGTGAGCAAGGGTATTAACAAAAGTATTCCAACTGGTTTGAATCGCTTTTTCGCGAGCGGTGCGGTCGGCCATGTTTTCCCAGGGGCGTTCTGCCGCCCAAGCACTTTCGGCAAAGCCCATCAGTTTGGGTAGGGTATAGTATTCCATCATCTCGCGACCTTTGACGGTTTCGCCCCACAACTGACATTCTACCCCCACAATATTTTTGCGGGCATTGGGTTTGAGCCGCTCGACATTGTTGAAAACCATCGGTTTGCCCATGCTATTGGTATAAGTGGTTTTGAACATATCGTAAGGCGCAAACGTATAGTTGTCGCGGGTGTCCACAAAGCCCGCCCAATAAAGTCCAGGCTCTTTGGGGTCGTTGTTGTAGGCCAAATCAAAGTAAAAATTGGTGACATTACACAACACCACAGGATAACCCGCATTGGCCAAACGATAGCCCAAATCGGGGTCATAGACGTTGTTCCATACGTACGGAATCACGTTTTTGCCCGCAAATTCGGGATTGACCTTTAAGTTGCCATCCTTGGTTTTGGCCAAAGCGATTTCTTCCCAACCGTGAACTTTAAGTCCTCGTTTTTGTAAGCGCGGCAACAGACGACGAATAAAATAAGCGTGGAGATTGTGAAAATCGCCAATACTGGGGTCTTTTTTCAGCAAGTCTTGTGCCCAAGGGGATTTTGTCCAAGCACCTTGTGGCACTTCGTCGCCGCCAATATGGAAGAGGTCTAAGGTAAGCCCTGCTTCTTTGTAGAGCTTGGTGACCTCGTCCACTACTTTTTCGTAGAAACGATACGTGGACTCCTGCGTTACATCTACCACGTTGTCTTTGTAGCCTTGCGCCGACAAATAAACCGATTGGTCGTTGGGGTCAATGAGGCGATATTCGTTGGCTTCTTTGGGTTTGCCTTCTTTCATCAGTCGGGCATAGCGGGCTTCCATGGCTTTGATGGCAGCACGGGCATGACCCGGCAAATTCACTTCTGGAATGATTTTGATATGACGCGCATGGGCATATTTCAAAATTTCGATAAAGTCGGCTTTGGAATAGTAGCCACTGCCGTGTGTTCCTTTGCCGTAAGCTTCTGGCCCCGAACCATAACCCGGATGCAGTACCGCATCTTTGTAAGAACTGGTATGCTGCCGTTGGGCACCGACTTGGGTCAATTCGGGCAAGCCTTCAATCTCTAACCGCCAGCCTTCGTCTTCGGTGGTATAGAGCAGAAAATGATTTAACTTATAAAAGGCCAATACGTCCAGTAAGCGCAGAATCGTTTCTTTGGTCTGAAAAATTCGACTCACAACCAAGTGCATACTGCGAAAAGCAAAACGAGGTGCATCTTCTAGTTGCACCACAGGAAGAGCCACAGTGGCTGTTTTCTGTTGAAAAGTGCTGATAGGAATGAGTGATACAAGACTTTGAGTACCATAAAATACCCCTGCCGCGTCGCTCCCCGTGATGACTACGCCTTTGTCGTTGACGGTTAAATGATAGGCTTCATGGGTCGTGCCATTGACACTGATTTTACTGGTCTGAAGTGAAATGGTATTGGGAGCAGGTGTGGCATTTTTAGTAATAAATTCGCTTCCTGTGATGTCTTTGAGGCGCTTTGCCAGCAAGTTGGCTTCATTCTCAAGTCCTGTACCATAGTGAATAGCTGTCGAAGTAGTCAAGGTAAAAGTACCTGTGCCTTTGGTGACTTTGACAGGGCTGGGCAGTACCGTTAATTGTTGCTCGGCAGGGAGCAGGTTTACGTTCAAATTTTCGCGGTACCGATAGGCATTCGTCTGAATAGAATCTTGGTCAATAACTCCGCGCAGCAGTTGGTTACGTCGGGTAAAAGGCACTACGGTACATTTTTCAATCGGGACAATGCCACTTTCTTTACCTTCTTTATCGTAAAACACAAAATATAATCCCAATGGCGCATCGGTTTCTTTAATAACCGCTTCCGTTCCTCGGTAGCTGATAGCAAGCGAATCACCCGGGGCTAAGCGAAAACCTTTGTTAGGTCTGAGTTTGTACCAGTCGCCGTTGATATGTTCGATTTGAGCGGGTTGAGGCGTAGGAAACGGCAAAAGAGGCCGCGGTGCCATGTTGAAAAATAAAGCCCAACTACTGTCGCCCAATGTGAGCGTTCCATTATTTTTGAAATAAAATCGCGCTTCAAATTCATCTTTGGGACCCACAAAATTATTGACGATTTCCCACGAAACAGCAATTTGATTGGCTTGGTTGAAATCTCCTTCAGCGGATGATTTACAGCCGATAAGCACAAAAAAAACCATCAAAAAGGCAGCGATATGGAAAATAGTGCGCATAATTTATAGAGGTTAATAGCCCTTATAATACTGGTCGGCGTATTAAAAATACCATCGGTTTTGTAGTAATTTTTAACATTTACCTAATCCTGCCTTCTGAATGACTGCACCTCCCAAACGACTTATTTCGCTGGATGCCTTACGGGGATTTACGGTGGCGGCAATGCTCATGGTCAACTTCCCCGGAAGTGAAGAACACGTCTTTTTTACCCTTCGGCATACCAAGTGGAACGGCCTTTCTTTTACCGATTTGGTGGCTCCTATTTTTTTGTTTGTGGTGGGTGCTTCTATTGCGTTGGCTTACGACAAACACCTCCATGACCGTAGCCCCCGTGGGCCACTGTACCAGAAAATCGTCATCCGTTCTATCAAAATCTTTGCCGTCGGGATGTTTTTGAACCTGATGCCCGATTTCGATTTTAGTCAAATCCGCTGGACAGGTACGCTGCACCGCATCGCGTTTGTCTTTTTGGGTTGTGCTATTTTGTTTTTGAATACCAACTGGAGACAACAAGCGTGGATTGGTGCCACTATCTTGGTGGGCTATTGGTTAGCTTTAACGCTTATCCCCACGCCAGGCGTAGGAAAAGTAATGCTCGAACCGGGCGTCAACATTGTAGCATGGGTGGACACTCAATTTTTGCCGGGTAAGATGTGGCAAGGCACTTGGGATCCAGAAAGTATCTTGAGTACGTTTCCGTCTATTGCTTCGGGCATTACGGGCATGTTGGCAGGACGATTGTTGCTAAGTAGGTTTGGCCCCAACGAAAAAGTAAATTACCTGATGACCGCAGGGGTATTTTCGGCGGCAGCGGGGTATTTCTGGGGATTGGGTTTCCCCGTCAACGAAAACCTGTGGACAAGTTCGTTTGTGTTGGTGACGTCGGGATTTGCGTGTTTGCTGCTCGGAGCGTTGTATTTTATGGTGGATATTTTAGGTAAAACTAAAGGTACAAAATTCGGCATCGTCTTTGGGGCTAATGCCATTGCGGCTTATGTGATGGGTGATATACTCGCTTTGTTGTTTTACAGGGCTAAGTTGGGGGGAGCTTCGCTGAACGAACAAGCAGTCAATGGACTCATTCATGCGGGTATCGCTCCTAATCTGGCGAGTCTTCTGTACGCGTTATTTTTTGTCGGTATCAATTTTATTCCCGTGTATGTTCTATATCGCAAAAAGATATTTATCAAGTTATAGCATAATATAAAAAATAGAACGCAGATGACGCGGTTTTTCAAGCGCGGATTTATTCTTTTCACCATGTCAAAACTTTCCACAACTTCGCTTTGCTTTTGTCTATTGTTTTCGGTTGTTTCTTTTGCCCAAAAGCACAAAAAAGTAAAATTCGGTCTATTCACCGACGTACACGTGCCTACTATGCACGATGCCAAAGAGCGATTGACGGCTTTTATGGACAGCATGAAAACCGCCCAACCCGATTTTATTATTGAACTGGGCGATTTTGGCACACCTGCTCCAAAATATGCCTACGGATTTGAGATTTGGAACTCTTACCCTGGTCCTAAATATCAGGTCATCGGCAACCACGAAATGGACGGAGGATTCTCTTTGCAACAAGCATTGGCCTATCGCAAGATGCCTTCTTCGTATTATTCCTTTGAGAAAAATGGCTTCCATTTCATTGTTTTGGACGGCAACGACAAAAAATCGCCTGACGTGAAAGGCTACCAAGAACACCTCAATCCGCCGCAAATCGCGTGGTTGAAGGAAGAACTGACCAAAGCCAAAGGCCCCATCGTTATTTTTTCGCACCAAGGCTTAGGAAATGATGGCGTGGACAATGCCGCCGAAATCAGAACTATCTTGGAAGCACACAACGCCAAAGCCAAGAAAAATAAAATCATGGCCAATTTTTACGGCCACATTCACTACGACCGTGCCGACAATATCAACGGGATTTGGTACGTGTGTATCAACTCCATGTCGTACAAGTGGTTGGGCGAAGAATACGGTCATGTGCGTTACAGCGAGCAAGTGGACAAAGACTTCAAGTGGATAAAATATACCGCTCCCTACAAAGACCCGCTGTTTACGGTAATTGAGATTTCGACGAAAGGAACGATTAGCATTTCTGGCAAAAAATCGGAATGGGTAGGGCCGTCGCCAACAGAAGTGGGTTTCCCCGTAAAAAATCCTGAATATGAGATACCAGAAATCAGAGCGCGAGTCTTGAAGGTTAAAATGTAGAATGCCTCTCGTCTGATACCCCGTGCAGACCTTCGGTCAGACGTTCGTACACCCTGTCTGACCAAAGGTCTGTACAGGATTAGGGGTTCTCAAACTGCATACTTTAGCGTGAGACAAGGTAAAAACAAATATTAATGGGACTTTCACCCTGCCTTTAAATATGAGAAAATTACAAATAATGGTCTGTATTTCTTTGGTAGCATGGCTCGACGGTTTTGCCAAAACCATTGATATTTCCAATGCTCGTATTTACACGACCATCACCGATAAGCAAGTCCTGTTGAGAAGTGTAGAAATATTACAACAAGAAGTAAAAAAGCGGAGTCAACTTGAGTGGGGAGTTATCAATAAGTTTCCTGCCAATAACAACCAACCCGTAGTGGGAATTGCCTTAGAAAGCGATTTGTCGGGTTTCTCATCTAAGGTTCGGGATGAAATCAGAAAATTGCCCTCTATCACAAGCGAAGGGTTTAAGTTGTTGGTGTTAGAAAAAGAAAAAACTGTACTGATTGTTGGAAAAGAGGCAAGGGGGCTGCTGTATGGGGTAGGACGGTTGTTACGAAAAATGGAAATAACGCCCAGTCAAGTCTTGATTTCGGACGATTTGGCGTTGGCGACAAGTCCTCGTTATCCTATTCGTGGGCATCAGTTGGGATACCGTCCCAAAACCAATGCATACGATGCTTTTACCGTCGCTCAGTTTGACCAGTACATTCGAGAATTAGCTCTGTTTGGGGCCAACAGCATCGAAATTATCCCACCACGCACCGACGACGACGCCACGAGCCGCCACATGAAACTACCCGCACTCAATATGGTGGCCGAGCAATCGCGGATTTGCAAAGAATACGGCTTGGACGTGTGGATGTGGTATCCCAACATGGGAAGTAATTACGCCCATCCCGATTCTATCCAAAAAGAGTTAAAAGAACGTCACGAGGTGTTTTCTACGGTTTCAAAATTAGACCACGTTTTTGTGCCTGGAGGCGATCCAGGCGATTTAGAGCCCGACGTTTTGTTTGCGTGGTTAGAAAAAATGGCGGTGGTGTTGAAAAAATACCATCCTAAAGCCAAAATTTGGGTGTCGCCCCAAGTGTTTCGACCTACCCAAAAATGGTTTGATGCGTTTTATGCGCACGTCAATAAAGCCTATCCGTGGTTTGGTGGCGTGGTTTTTGGCCCTTGGGTAAAAATGCCCGTGGACGAAATACGAAAAATTGTCAAACCTTCTATCCCGATTCGGCATTATCCCGACATCACCCACAATTATAGTTCGCAATACCCCGTTCCCCATTGGGATTTGGCCTACGCCATGACGCTTGGGCGTGAGAGCATCAACCCGCGACCACACGACGAAAAAATCATTCATAATGCTTTGGACGAATACGGCGTAGGAAGTATTAGCTATTCGGAAGGCACCAACGACGATGTGAATAAATTTGTGTGGAGCGACCAAGATTGGAATCCCGATACACCCGTCATAGAAACCTTACGTGACTACGCCCGCTTGTTTTTCGGAGTCGAATACCAAGAGTCTATTGCCCAAGGGATTGTGGCGTTAGAAAACAACTTAAAGGGGGCGTTGTTGACCAACGAGTCAGTGTCTCGAACGCTGATGCAATGGCAGAAGATGGAAGAAAATGCTCCGCTGGAAATTTTGCAAAACCCTCGTTTTCAAATGGGACTAATTCGGGCCTATTACGATGCTTACACCCGACGCCGACTGATGTATGAAACAGAGGTAGAGCAGGAAGCGAAAGATATTTTGGGCAGGGTAAGTTCAGGAAGCTCGCTGGCGAGTATTCAGCGAGCGAAAACTACCTTAGAAAAAGCGTGGCAATCACCCATCTTGCCCCATTATCGTCGAAAATGCTTTTCGTTGGCCGATTCATTGTTCAAAAGCATCGGTGCGCAGTTGACTATTTCCAAACACGGAGCCATGTCGGGACGTGGCAATTTTGTGGATAACATTGACATTCCCCTCAACGATGCTCCATACCTTTTGGATCAACTAACCAAAATTGAAAAGCTGGACAGCGAGTCGGAACGTTTGCAGAAAATAGACCAATTGCTCCGCCGTACCGACCCAGGCTTGGGTGGATTTTATGACCATTTCGGTTCGCCCGAAAGCTGGCACCGCGTGGTGCAAGATATTCCTTGGGAAAAAGACCCTGGGAGTTTACAATCACCTCGTATTGGCTTTGGGGTGGGTTTAGTAGGCGAAGAATGGGTGGACGAAATCAAAGCGACGGGTTTCAAAGGGCAGGTCACACCACGGGTGTGGATGAAGCAAGCCAAGACGTTGTACAATCAACCCTTAAAAATCGCTTACAATGAATTAGACCCTCAGTCGTCGTATCGAGTGAGGATTTCATACACGGGACGTTTTCGCTCGCGCATGAAACTCACCACCGACGATGGCTCGGTCATTCACGATTTTCTCCAAACGGGCGAACAGCCTATTTTTGAATTTGACGTACCCCAAAAAGCCACCACCGACGGCAAAGTAACCTTCATTTGGAACTGCGGTGAAGGCGAACGTGGCTCGCAAGTAACGGAGATTTGGCTGATGAAGAAGTAAATATCGTCCTAATGCGGGGGCGCCCGAGCGGTTCGCCACCGCGAAAGGACCTATGCTGGTAGAGAGTTGATGAATGTGGTCAAAGTAAAGATCAGGCGATAGTCAGACAGGGTCTAAGATCGGTCTGACTATCGTCTGACCTTTTTTACGGCCTTTTACCGCTTGATAACTTTTGGGGCAACTATTTGGCCAATGCTTCCAAAAGGGCTAAACTTGTGTAATCAAGGCATTGCATCAAACTTGGCTCACCCGCATCCTTTAAAGCCAACAATAGCCCGCCCGTGGGTTACTATATGAATAGTACAATACAAACTTGCAATAGTTAAATAAGAACAAAAAATGACTGCATAAATTTCGTATATTTCGTCGCAAAGTAGCGGGGGTTTGGTGACACTGCTAACATCAAACTGACTTCAAGAAATTAACTTTGACACATATGGCAACTCAAGAAAAGACAAATATGAAGCACTACTGTGACAACTGTCAAGGTGAAACGAATCATCACATAATTTCGGGTAAGAAAATTTCTGGTGACGACCCAGATTATCAAATTGCTTGGAAATATTTTATGCTTCAATGTATGGGTTGCGAAGCGATTTCTTTTAGAATTGAAACTCATGACTATGAAGCATCTTACCCTGATGACTTTGACAACTGGACACATGATATTTCAGTAAAAATTTTTCCTAAACCTTTAAAAAACCACAAGGCATTATCTGAATATATTTTGCCAGCTCAAATTAAAACCGTCTATAATGAAGCGGTTGAGGCACTAAAGTCAAATTGCTACTTATTAGCAGGCGTTGGTTTTAGAGCAGTCATAGAAGCAGTTTGTATTGAAAAGAATATTTCGGGTAGGACACTGGAAGCTAAAATTAACAACCTCTCAAAAAACAGGTTAATTACAGACAAGGAAGCTGAACGACTTCATGCAGTCCGCTTTATGGGAAATGACAGCGTTCATGAAATGGCTGTTCCAAAAGAGAAAGCACTTTATGTAGTTTTAGAAATCGTTGAGCATCTTCTCAAAAACCTTTACATAATTGACCATCATGCTAAACCTGTTCTTGACACCTTCATTAGTGACTTTGAAGATTTTGAAGAATTGCTCCTGAAAAAATTAAAGAAATTCAAATCAGGTGACGACTTTCCTTTAGCAAAATATCTTGATAAAGATGTTCGACGATTGAATGGACAGATTTCAAAATTTGAAACAGAACTTATCGCTGCAATTGAAAAAGGCGAGTTTGACAAACT
Organism: Runella sp.; assembly: GCA_044228585.1. Taxonomy (GTDB): domain Bacteria; phylum Bacteroidota; class Bacteroidia; order Cytophagales; family Spirosomataceae; genus Runella. Next base: position 21,535 of record JBGAUP010000038.1, read on the forward strand.
CACTGTTGGAACAGTTAAACATTTCGGGACAAACACCACCGAAACGTTCCAACATTTTATTAAACCCTAAACTTATGAGAGCAAATCCTGCGTTGTTCGTTGTCTTCCGTAGGGAGACTGCGAACGCAAAATAAACATAGTGTTTTTAACACGGTGAGCGTCAAAGTAGCTGCTCATTTGTACTTTTAAGCAGTTGAGTAAAAGTTTTCGAGTATAACGAAGTTTTGTAATTGTTTAATTTTCAATCGGATAACTATTTTCTAATAACGAATAACAAGTGCTTAAACACTTAAAAAAACCATAAACCCAATAAAATGAGTGCCATTTTAAAAACGCTATTGATACTTACCGTCTCGGTCACAATTTTAAATTGTAGTTCTCACAAACACTACCCATTCAAATCCAAAGAGGTGTATCACTCCAACGATTTAATAATAACCCAAGTCGCCGAAAATTCTTTTCAACATACGTCATTTAAACAAACCAATGATTTTGGGTATGTTCCGTGTAACGGCCTTATTGTAAGAAATAACAACGAATCCGTTATTTTCGACACGCCCACCAACGACAAAAGTGCAGAAATGCTAATCGGGTGGGTAAAAGAAACACTTCACTGTAAAATAAACGCCATTATCCCAACCCATTTTCACGACGATTGTTTAGGGGGTCTAAAAGCATTCGATGAAAATAATATTCCTTCTTATGCCTATTTCAAAACGATTCAGCTTGCAAAAGAAAACAACTTTGTTGTTCCCAAAAATAGCTTTAAAGATTCGCTTATTTTGAAAGTGGGCAATGAAATTATTATTGCCAAGTCTTTCGGAGAAGGACACACCAAAGACAATATCGTGGGTTATTTTCCGAGCGAAAATGTCTTATTTGGAGGCTGCTTAATCAAAGAGTTAGGGGCAAGTAAAGGTTATTTGGGCGATGCCAATGTAACAGATTGGTCAGCTACCGTTGAAAAAATCAAAAAAGCGTACCCAAATGCTCAAACCGTAGTTCCGGGTCACGGGAAACACGGAAACACAAAATTGCTTGATTATACAATCAGTCTATTCAACACCCAAGCATTTGGGAATCAACTATTTAATAAAAAGTAACTTTTTGCCTTTGCAGGCGGCATCAAAGAAACCGTTCAAAACCACCAAAGGAGAAAGCATCCTACGCCGCAGAGGTAACGGAGATTCGGTTTGATAAGGAGCGTAAAAAAGTAAAGTTTAGTACAAAAAACCAAACAGCCACAACGGTATCTTAGTACCAAAACCAATTTCAATATCATCGGACGCAATATAAGCATCGGGAAGATTGGCAATTTGTCGTCCGCTTTTGGTTGAACCGCCCACTTCTACCGTAATGCGTCTGTCAAGTCGAAAATCGCCTTGCTCGGTATATTCCACACGATGACGCGGATGGGTTTGACTCAGGAAAAAACTTTCCCGCAATGTGCCTTTATCGGGTCGGGTTTCAGTCAGTGCATATTGTAAATTGGGATGACTCAGATATACTTTTTCAGGCTTTTGAAGGCGAGTAATGCCGAAGCTATCGCGGTGCAAAAGGGCTAAAACGCCCAATTCTTCGAGATAATGCAGGTAATCAATGACTGAGCCGCGGGTAGCTTGCAGTGTTTCACTTAATTTAGAAATGTTTGGTTTTAAAGGAACACTTTCCGCGAGAACCACCAGTAATTGCTTGAGTTTATCTACCGTTGCATAACTAATTCCGTAGGCTGCGGGCAAGTCGAGCTCCAGACTGAGACGGATTGTTTCGGAGAGTTTTTGGCTATAAACGTCTTGATTTTCAAGAAAATAAGGGTAGTAGCCGTATTCTAAATAGTTTGACCAATGGGCGAAAGGCTTGAAGTTGGCGGTTAAATCAGCGGCAAGTTCGGTATGGCGTTGCAATAAATCATCCAATGTAACAGGAGCAAATGACGCCGTTTTTTGAATTTGTAAAAATTCCCGAAAGGACAAACCATGCAAAGTGTACATCACAGCCCGACGACTGAGATCGCCTCGGCTTCGTTCGAGATGGATAATAGACGAACCCGTAAATACCATTCGCAAGTCGGGAAAATCATCGTAGAGATTTTTGATTTCCTGAGACCAATTGGCATAGCGGTGTACCTCGTCGAGTAGAAGTAATTGGCCGCCTATTCTGACGAATTCAGCTCCCAAATCATATAAGCGATGATTACTGAAGTACAAATCGTCTAAACTAACGTATAAAGAAGTGTTACTATTGGCGTTTGATTGCTTTAAATACTGGAATAATAACGTGGTTTTGCCCACTCCTCGGGCTCCTTTTATTCCAATGAGCCGATTGCGATTCCAGTCAATAGTCCGAATGGCATCGCGGACAAAATCGGTGTTGGTGCGTTGAAGCTTGGGAAGGTATTTAACAATTAATTGTTCCATTTTGTATTTTAGAAAAAACAAAAATAGCAAAAAAGTGTATTCTACAAAAAACACTTTTTGTATCACCAGTTAGAAACCACCTTAGATAAAAAACGTTTTGTCAACTGCCTTTGTGCCAGCTGGGAGAGATTTGGTTAACGAGAAAACAACATCTTGACATCGGTAACCCGTATAAATGGTAAAAATTGCCCTGATTTGTTAATTATCGGCTGATACAAACCCACTCAAGCCGAATAAATGTTAGTTTTGCGCTTTCAATACGTTTAGAAATAGTTAAGTTAGTTACTTGTTATGTCCCAACTGCTCAAACGAGAATTAACCAATAACTGATACTGAGAAAGTATATGAGTGAAATTGCCAAAGAATCCACCGAAGAGAAATCGCTTAACTTCATCGAACAAATCATTGAAGATGACCTCCGTACGGGTAAACACGGAGGGCGAGTATTAACGCGCTTCCCCCCCGAGCCTAATGGTTACCTGCACATTGGTCATGCCAAGTCCATTTGCTTAAATTTTGGCGTAGCCAAAAAGTACGGTGGGGCTACCAACTTGCGTTTCGATGATACTAACCCCGTGACCGAAGATACGGAGTACGTAGAATCTATCAAAAATGACGTACAATGGTTGGGTTTTCAGTGGATAAATGAGTTTTATGCTTCTGATTATTTTGACCAGTTATATGAGTTTGCCATTAAGCTGATTAATAAAGGGTTAGCTTATGTGGACGACTCAACTTCGGAGCAAATGGCCGCTATGAAAGGTACACCTACTGAGCCCGGCACCCATAGTCCCTACCGCGACCGTAGTGTAGAAGAAAATCTGGACTTGTTTGTACGGATGAAAAACGGAGAGTTTGCCGAAGGCACACGTACGCTCCGTGCCAAAATTGATATGGCTTCGTCAAACATGATTATGCGCGACCCCGTCATCTACCGTATCAAGTTTGCGCATCACCACCGTACGGGCGACAAATGGTGCATTTATCCGATGTACGATTTTGCGCATGGGCAGTCGGATTCGATTGAGAAAATCACGCATTCGATTTGTACGTTGGAGTTTATCCCTCATCGCGAGTTGTACGATTGGTGCATCGAAAATTTAGAAATTTTCCCTTCCAAGCAATACGAATTTGCGCGTTTGAACCTTACTTACACGGTAATGAGCAAGCGCAAACTACTTCAACTTGTCAACGAAGGCCACGTAACCGGCTGGGATGACCCCCGAATGCCGACTATTTCGGGACTTCGCCGCCGTGGATATACACCAGAATCTATTCGTGAATTTTGCGACCGCATTGGCGTGGCTCGCCGCGACAATTTGATTGACGTAAGTTTGTTGGAGTTCTGTATCCGTGAGCATCTCAATAAAGTGGCCGAGCGGCGTATGGTAGTACTCGACCCGCTTAAAGTGGTGATTACCAACTTCCCCGAAGGACAGACGGAAGTATGCCACAGCGAAAATAACCCCGAAGACCCCGAAGGAGGCATGCGAGAAATGCCGTTTAGTCGAGAGATTTATGTGGAGCGCGAAGATTTTATGGAAAATCCGCCAAAAAAATACTTCCGTTTGGCCGTAGGACAAATGGTTCGCTTGAAGAGTGCGTACATTATCCGTTGCGATGAAGCCCTCAAAGACGAGGCAGGAAATGTAACGGAATTGCGCTGTTCGTACATCGAAAATAGTAAGAGTGGAAACGATACTTCGGGAATCAACGTAAAAGGTACCCTGCACTGGGTATCGGCGAGAGAAGCCCTTCCCGTAGAAATTCGTCAATATGACCGACTGTTTAAAGTAGAGAATCCTGCTGCTGAGGAAGGTGATTTTAAAGACTATATCAATCCTGATTCTTTGGAAGTGATAACGGGCTATGCCGAGCCTGCGTTGAAAGAAGCGCAAGTTGGGGCCAAATTCCAGTTTATGCGCAAAGGATATTTTTGCTTGGATGCCGATTCGAGTCCCGAAAAACTCGTTTTCAACCGTACGGTAGGGCTGAAAGATACTTGGGGAAAAGTAGCGACGAAATAGACGTAATTTCTTACATGAAAGCGGTACTATGACCAAATGGAGTATAGTACCGCTTTTGATTTTGTATATTTTGAGCCTCTTTGTAAGTTTTAGTTTACTTCGCTAAATTGCACGGTACTTGTGTGTCAAACCAACGGAAATCTTTCCGGGGTAAGTTGAAAAAATGAAAAAAATTTTATTGGTAGAAGACGAAGTAAACGTAGTAAGCTTTATAAAAAAAGGCTTAACCGAAGAAGATTTTGAAGTATCGGTCGCTTTAAATGGTGATACGGGTATTCAAATGGCATCAAGCAGCGATTTTGATTTGATTATATTAGACATCATGCTGCCCGATAAAAACGGGATAGATGTATGCAAGGATTTACGCAACAGACATATTCATACTCCCATCTTATTCTTAACTGCCCTAAATACAGCCGATAACATTGCTCTGGGACTTAATTCTGGCGCAGATGATTATTTGGCCAAACCTTTTAAGTTTATCGAATTGGTGGCCAGAATTAAAGCATTGTTGAGACGTACCAATACGAGTGGCACCGAAATAAGAAATAAAGAAAATATCTATTCGGTAGCAGATTTAAAAGTGGATGATGAAGCTAAAACAGTTGAACGTAACGGAGAGTTGATATCATTGACGGCCACTGAATACCGTTTGTTGTTTACCTTAATCAAAAACCGAGGTAGGGTACTGTCACGAATTGACTTACTCGAAAGTGCATGGGACATTAATTTTAACTTGGCTACAAACGTGGTGGATGTATATATCAATTACTTGCGTAAAAAGATTGACTCTTCTTACGAACCCAAACTCATTCATACGGTAATAGGGATGGGGTATGTCTTAAAAGAAGCATGAAGACTCAGTTAAAAATAGCCCTGTTCTTAATGGCTACTAACATAATGATGCTCCTTCTTTTTGGGGGGAGCATCTATTATTTTTTGTATAATTATTCCTACACCGACTTCTACAAAAGATTAGAAACCAGGGCAACCATAGCTGCTAAGTATAATTTTGAGGCCAATAAAGTAACCGCCGAATCATTTAAAACAATAAGAGAAGAGCACCTTGAAAAACTTACGGAAGAAAAAGAGTATCTATACCAAATTGAACAGCAAACAGATTTAAAAGAAGTGTCTAAGAAATCTTTGTTACCGCTCAATTTTATCAAGAATATTTTATCCAATGCCAAGTCAACGCTTCAAATCAACGATACCTTTTACACTGGAATTCGCTATCATAACAATGACAAATTGTACGTCGTAGTGGTATCGGCCAAGAACTATTATGCTTCGCACCACCTACTTTTTATGCGAAACATCATTTTTGTGGCAATTGGCTTAATCATCTTAATAACTACGTATTTATCTTTCTTTTTCTCAAAACATATTTTTGATCCCATAAGAAATATCACCCGTCGAGTAAAGCAAATAAGCACCGAAAATATCCATCTGAGAATTGAAGAAAAAAATGAAGATGACGAAATAAGTCAGTTGATTTCAACTTTTAACGACTTACTGAATAGGCTCGAAACAGCCTTTGAAACGCAGAAAAACTTCATTAGCAATGCTTCCCACGAATTTGGCACACCACTGACTTCAATTATGGGCGAAGCAGAAGTGATGTTGATGAAAGAAAGAAGCCCCGAAGAGTACCAACAATCGCTGATGAGTATCTTAGAACAGGCCGAAAGGTTAAACCAAATTACTCAAACCTTGCTTTATTTGGCCCAGACGGGATATACCAACAAAAGAGTGCATTTTGAAATACTACGCACCGACGAGCTTTTATGGCAGACCAAAGAAATGGTAGATAAGCTAAATCCTAAAAATAACATCCAAATTGATTTTAGCCTTTTGCCCGAAAACCCCAAGAAATTGAAGATTATGGGTAACAAGCAGTTGCTGTACCTTGCTTTCACTAATATATTGA
>JBGAUP010000423.1:0-3552 GCA_044228585.1 Runella sp.
CTCACGTAGTTCCGATCCCAGCAGTCGCCTACAGTTCCCATTTTGCCTTCACCAATCGGAATATCAAAATCTATTTCGGGATATACCGAATAGCCATCTACTTTTCGCAGGTCGAGTCGTAGTCCAGAACCTCGCAAGACAGGGCCAGTACAACCATAATTGATTGCCAATGCCATTGGCAAAACACCTACATTGGCCGTGCGTTGTACAAAAATCTTATTTTCAATCACCAATTGCTGCAATTCTACCAGCTTGGGTCTTAGGTATTTTACAAAGTCTGTACAACGGTCTTCAAACCCAACGGGCAAATCATAAAACAAGCCACCTACCCAAATATAATTGTAGAGCATTCGTGCGCCGCAGGTCCATTCGAGCAAGCGTTGAATGTGTTCACGGTCTCGCATCATCCACAAAAACGCCGTATAAGCCCCAATATCAAGCGCATACGTGCCAATTGCCACAAAATGCGAAGCCAGCCGATTGAGTTCTGACACTAACACCCTAATATACTCCACCCGTTTCGGGATGTCTTTATCAATACCCAACATTCGCTCCACTCCCATCACGTAGGCGTGTTCGGAGTTCATCGCTGCCAAATAATCCATTCTGTCCACATACGGAATTACTTGGTTGAAAGGCATAGATTCGGCGTGTTTTTCAAAGCAACGGTGCAGATAGCCCAAGTGCGGAATCACATCTACCACCAACTCACCGTCTGTAATCACCTCCAAGCGTAGTACTCCATGCGTAGAAGGGTGCTGTGGCCCCATCGAAAGAATCATTTCTTCGTCCCGAAGGGTATCAAGTTGATACTTATTCGGGTCCGAAAGGTGGTGATTGTTGGGGCGATATTCGTATTGAATGGTTTTCACAATACAAAACTAATCAGTTGTGGGTAATTTAGTTATGCTCGTGAGCCTGTTGTTCGTTATTCGTTATTGGTTACCCGTTATTAGCTATTTGTAAATTGCTGATATACAGCAGATTGTAGCAAGGTTTTGTTGGTTGAAGTTATGAAACAATTTTTGCAAAGTGTGTCATGTTCTGAAACCCCTCAAATTTTCGTATTTTTGCAGGAATTTTCTCGGAAAACCGATTTGACACCCATGAATTTTAGAGAATACAAAGGCATTGATTATGCCCAAATAGCCGACGAAATCTTAGCGTTTTGGAAAGAAAACGAGATTTTTGAACAGTCCGTTACCACTCGTGAAGGTCAGCCTTCTTTTACCTTTTACGAAGGCCCGCCTTCGGCAAATGGTACGCCCGGTATTCACCATGTGATGGCTCGAACGATTAAAGATATTTTTTGTCGGTATCAGACCCTCAAAGGCAAGCAGGTAAAGCGCAAAGGTGGTTGGGACACACACGGGCTGCCCATAGAATTGCAGGTAGAAAAAGAATTAGGCATTACCAAAGACGATATTGGTCGAACCATTTCGATAGAAGACTACAACCAAAAGTGTCGTGAAACGGTGATGCGCTTCACAGACCAATGGCTCGATATGACTGAGCGAATGGGCTATTGGGTGGACATGGACGACCCCTACATTACCTATAAAAACGAGTACATCGAATCGGTTTGGTGGTTGCTCAAACAGCTCTATAACAAAGGTTTACTCTATAAAGGCTATACCGTACAGCCTTATTCGCCAGCTGCCGGAACAGGTCTTAGCTCACACGAACTGAATATGCCTGGCACATACAAAGATGTGAAAGACACAACCATTGTGGCCATGTTTAAAGTGAAACATTCTGAAAAATCGGCCTTTTTGTTTGAGTCTGCAGAGGAAGATTTGCGAATATTAGCTTGGACAACCACCCCATGGACGCTGCCTGCTAACTGCGGCCTGACTGTTGGTGAAAAGATTGATTACGTTAAAATAAAAACCTTTAATCCTTATACCTACACACCTGTAAGTGTGGTGCTGGCAAAGGCTTTAGTTGGCAAATATTTCTCCGAAAAAGCCAAAGACCTTTCATTGGACGAATACAAAGCGGGGGATAAATTGACCCCATGGAACCTTGTACAAGAATTTAAAGGCAAAGACCTGCTTGAAATCCGTTACGAACAGTTGATTCCGGCTGTTACTAACCATGAGTTAGAAACCAATGCCTTTCGGGTGATTGCAGGTGATTTTGTAACCACCGAAGACGGTACGGGTATTGTGCATACCGCATCAGTATTTGGGGCAGACGACTTTCGGGTCTGCCAACAAAATGGCGTGCCGTCTGTAATGGTGAAAGACGAAACGGGTAAAGAAGTACCCATTGTGGACAAAAAAGGAAAGTTTGTAAGCGAAGTAGGTATTTATTTGGTAGAAAAAGTACAGGAGCATCACATCAAAACGCACAAGACTTTTGGTGAGAATGATTTTTATGTAAAAAACTACCTCAGCGAAGACGAAAAACAAGCTGATTACAAAACCACTGATGAGATTATTGCTATTTTCTTGAAGTCTGATAATAAGGCTTTTAGGGTTGAGCGTTACGAACATACCTATCCACACTGCTGGCGAACCGATAAGCCTGTTTTGTACTATCCGCTTGATAGTTGGTTTATCCGTACAACGGCCATGAAAGATAAGCTCATCCATTTGAACAATACCATCAACTGGAAACCCGAAAGCACAGGCACAGGTCGCTTTGGCAACTGGCTCGAAAACTTGGTGGACTGGAACTTGTCTCGCTCCCGCTTTTGGGGAACACCACTGCCCGTGTGGCGCAGCGAAGACGGCGAAGAGGTTTGTATTGGGTCGGTAGAGGAGTTAAGTAATTGCGTTGATATGGCTGTAAAGGCTGGTTTTATGCAGTCAAACCCATTAACCCCACCCCTAACCCCTCCCCAGAAGGGAGGGGGATTGAATGCAGATAGGAACAATAATTTCCAACAAACCCATGATTTTTCTTCTCTTTCTGTTGGTGGTCAACTAACACAGGGGCACCCTTTTTTCCATACAAATCCCGAAAAATGGAAAATAGTTAAGGAGTTTGTGAGAGAGATGCGAAAAAATCCTACTCCAGCAGAAGATATTTTATGGCAAGAGGTAAGAGGTAAGAAAATTTTAGGGTTAAAATTCCGTCGCCAGCACGCTGTCGAGGATTATATTGTTGATTTTGTTAATTTAGAATACGGCTTAGTTATCGAAGTAGATGGTTCTGTTCATAGTCAACAGCAGGAATACGACCAATACCGAACAGAATTCCTTGAATATCATGGCTTTACTGTAATTCGTATTAGTAACGATGAGATAGAAAACAATATAGTATCCGTAATAAATACAATTAAAGATACTATCAGCCAATTACAATTAGCCAAGAATACGCAACACGATGCCCCCCTAAATACTGAAGACAAAACTAATAAAAGCATCGCCCTTGCACCCCTCCCTACTGGGGAGGGGCAGGGGGTGGGGTTTGATTTGCACCGCCCTTATGTAGATAACCTTATTTTGGTCTCTCCTTCAGGTAAACCCATGTATCGTGAAACCGACCTCATTGATGTTTGGTTTGACTCTGGGGCCATGCCTTATGCTCAGTTGCATTATCCTT
>JBGAUP010000424.1:0-3531 GCA_044228585.1 Runella sp.
CTGGCACCACGGCAATCACGGGCTTGGTCATAAAACGAATTTGGCGTTGGACTTCCAGAATATTCAAGCGGTCGCGGCCATCTTCGGCGCGGTAGCCGCCTTTTTGGCGCGCTTTTTGGTCGCCACCTGAGCAGAAAGCCCAAACACCGTCTTTGGGAGAAGGGCCTTCGCCTGAAAGTAACACGACACCGACATTTCGGTCGTGCGTAGCATCGTCGAAGGCATCGAGCAGTTCAAACGTAGTTTTAGGACGAAATGCGTTGCGCACTTCGGGGCGGTTAAAAGCAATGCGGGCTACTCCCTCACATTTTTTGTAGGTGATGTCGGTATATTCTTTGGCCGTAATCCAGTTGGGCATAGTGGTAGTTTTTTGTACAAATTATCGGTTTAAGAAATAGTTTCTAAATAACTGCATTTCTTGGGTTTCTATCGCTACGTACTTCTCAAAAATCACCTCTCCCACCTGCGAGCGCAAGGCAGAGATACCCACATCAATAAGCCTTAAGCCCTGCTCAGTCAGCAAGATATTATCAAAAGCCAAACCGCCAATGTCGGAAGGGCGTTTGAGGTCGCGGTGAACAAACCCAGCTTGATGCAAAGCACGAAGTTCTTCTTCAAATACATCGAACCATAGCTCACGTACCTCCACTTCATAAGCGCGATAGTCTATAGGCAGGAGACGTTCCATGACGAGCATTTCAGCTTGGAGTTCGTCGCTGTAATCCAGTCTTAAAAATTGTACGACTAACCCATTGATGGTATTGGCAAACTTCATTTTTTCGGCTTCCGAGCCAATGTCGGAGCGGGTATCGCCCGTAAACAGTTTGGCTACTTCTGTATCCGAAAGCACAATCACGGTATTGTTTGCACCAGAAGAAAGTTTTCGGGGGTATTTCATAGTTAATGCTGCATCACGGTTTCAATTCGACACTCTGAATTCTGCACTCGACATTTATGGTACTGGATCATACCCATGCCCTCCCCACGGGTGGCAACTTCCGAGGCGTTTGAGTCCCATCCAGCCTCCTTTGAGAACGCCGTATTTCTGTACCGCCTCAATCATATATTGCGAGCAAGTGGGCGTATAGCGGCAGGAATTGGGCAAATAGGGCGAAAGCACCGCCTGATAGGCTCGAACGAAAAAGATAAGGATGGTTTTCATAAGAATGAATAGTTGCTTTGTCATGCTGAAAGCATCTAAAGTCCGCGTAAATTATGTTGATTTTAGATGCATCCAGCATGACAAATTTGTCTTCTTACCACAACTGATTCGGATATTTCTCGTCTTCGTGCAGTTTTTTCAACGCTGCCTGCACCGTAGGTTTATCTTCTGGATATGTGACCCCAAACCACTCTGAGGCGTTCGGGATTACTTTTAGTTTGCCTATCCCACTCTTTATCAAGTGAGTAGCTACTACAGGAATGTAAAATTCGGCTTTAGGGGCGTTGTAATTTTTGCGGGTATAGTCCGTAAACAATGCTTGCGTAATCGGGAAAACAGAAGGCTTAAACCCCCAAAAATTCATCGAAACGGGCGTTTCGGGGTGGAGTTCGGTCAAATCTCCGTTTTCATCAAAGAAAATTTTACCATCTTGCGGAAAGATTTTGGTACGCTCCGTCACCACATCCAAGTAGCCTGCGTCGTTGACTTCACACACCCCGCGTGATACCGTACCGTTTTCGGAGAGTGTTTTCTGTACTTGATATGCAATGAGGGTATGCTCGCTGTCGTCGGTGCTATTTTGGAGAAAATCGGCTACCAACTGGAACGCTTCTAAGCCATAAAAATCGTCGGCGTTGATAATGGCAAAGGGTGTTTGGGTTTGTTGCCAGCCACATAGCATGGCATGGCCTGTCCCCCAGGGTTTAGCGCGTTCAACTTGTCCTAAGTCTTCGGGTACGTAGCTCTGAAAACCCTGAATGGCGTAGTCATAGTCAATTTTTCCTTTGAGCTTGGGACCAAATACGTCTTCAAAATCGTTGCGAAGTTCTTCGCGTATGATAAAGACAACTTTGCCAAAGCCCGCCCGAATAGCATCGTAAAGTGAATAATCAATGATGGTTTCGCCGTTGGGGCCAAATTGGTCGAGTTGTTTGATTCCGCCGTAGCGGCTGCCCATTCCAGCAGCAAGAATTAAGAGGGTGGGTTTCATTAGATAAATTATAAATTTTTACTCATTTCCAACATTCTATCCACCGATTCGTAGGCTTTGAGACGAATATCTTCGGGAACGGTGATCTCGGGTTGTTCGTACAGCAATGCGTTATAGAGTTTTTCGACGGTATTCATTTTCATGTACGGGCACTCGCTACACGCGCAGGTGTTGTTTTCGGTGGCAGGGGCAGGGATGATTTTTTTGCCTGTGCCTGCGGCGGCTTGCTTCATTTTGTGCAAAATCCCCGCTTCGGTCGCTACAATAAACTCGTCGTGCTTGCTTTCGTTGACAAACTTCAAAATGGCCGTCGTTGACCCCACAAAATCGGCTTGTAAGAGAATATTATCTTTACATTCGGGGTGCGCCACGAGCAACGCACTGGGGTATTTTTCGCGCAGCGCTTTGAGTTTGGCTTCCGAAATATCTACGTGAACGATACACGCCCCATCCCAAAGTACCATGTCACGACCTGTTTTCTTGGCTACGTAACGCCCCAAATTAGCATCTGGAGCAAAGATAATCTTTTGGTCTTTGGGCAGTTGTTCAACAATCTTCACGGCATTAGACGACGTCACGATAATATCCGAAAGTGCCTTGATTTCTGCCGAACAGTTGATGTACGACAATACCAAGTGGTCGGGGTATTGCGCTTTAAAAGCGGCAAATTTATCGGCAGGGGCTGAGTCGGCGAGCGAACATCCTGCATTCAAATCAGGAATTACTACTTTTTTCTGGGGACTCAGAATCTTGGCGGTTTCACCCATGAAGTGAACTCCACAAAACACAATCATGTCAGCGGGTGTACTGGCCGCTTGCTGCGAAAGCCCGAGGCTATCGCCAATATAGTCGGCGAGGTCTTGGATGGCACCGTCCACGTAGTAGTGAGCCAAGATAACGGCATTTTTTTCTTTACGAAGGCGATTGATTTCAGCTACTAAGTCAAGGTTGGGGGCAGCGGCTTCGCGCACGTATCCGTATTTTTGTACTTGTTCGAGAATTTCCATTTTCAACTGATATTTGGCTCAAACTTACGCAATTTGTTTTTTGGATTTAAGCAGATTTTACTGATTTTAAGTTGTTCGTACCATAACAAACGCTATTTTGCCACTTTAAATCCACAATATCCACTAAATTCCTCCTCAGATGCCCTGGGCAAAATACATTTCGGTAGTACTTGCCAGTATGGTAAAGTTTGTGGCGGGGCCTATTACGGGCGTGGCTTTGGGCTTGCAATGGTGGGAAACAGCCCTTTGCACCGTCGTCGGGATGATGCTCAGTGTGATAGTAGTTGTCTATTTGGGCTCAGCTATTCAGCACTTAATCAGCCGCTATCGAAAGCAAAAGCCTAAACTTTTTAGTAAACGAACGCGGTTGG
>JBGAUP010000425.1:0-3521 GCA_044228585.1 Runella sp.
CCATAGGGAAGCCCATTCTGATACTGTTTGTTAAAAATACTCAATCTTGAAATTTTACCATAGTACAAACCTAAAGGGCGGCCCCGCGTAAACTGTAAACTGAAATTATTGAATCAATACTGACTTATACAATTCCAAGTTTTTCAGGATTTCGCCTGTACCTTTTACCACGGCTTTGAGCGGGTCGTCAGCTACGTGAATCGGGAGCTTAGTTTTGGTAGCAAGACGCTTATCCAAACCATGTAAAAGTGCCCCTCCACCCGTCAAGTGAATACCATTGGTATAAATATCAGCCGAAAGCTCTGGAGGAGAAATTTCGAGGGCTTTCATCACGGCTTCCTCAATCTTAGAAATTGATTTGTCTAAGGCGTAAGCTATTTCACTATAAGTGACCTTGATTTCTTTCGGAATACCCGTCATAAGGTCACGACCCCGAATCTCAAAATCAGCAGGAGGATTATCTAATTCTGGCAAGGCCGAACCTACTTCAATCTTGATTTGCTCTGCAGAACGCTCTCCGATGAGCAGATTGTGCTCACGACGCATATAATCTACAATATCTTTAGTGAATACATCGCCTGCAATACGGATAGACTGCTCGCAGACAATTCCTGACAAGGCGATAACTGCAATTTCCGTAGTTCCCCCTCCAATGTCCACAATCATTGTACCGTTGGGTTGCGTAATATCTATGCCAATACCAATAGAAGCCGCAATGGGTTCATGCACCATATACACTTCTTTGGCTCCAGCATGTTCGGCAGAATCTTTTACAGCTCGTTTTTCTACTTCAGTAATTCCCGATGGAATACAAATCACCATGCGGTGAGAAGGAGTGAAAAAACGATTATTAGGGGCAATCATTTTAATCATTCCCCGAATCATCAATTCGGCAGCGGTAAAGTCGGCAATAACACCGTCTTTCAAGGGGCGAATCGTCTTTATATTTTCATTGGTCTTTTCGTGCATTTGCATTGCTTTGTGACCAATCGCCAGCACCTTCCCGTTATTCTTATCTAAAGCAATGATGGAAGGCTCATCTACCACTATTTTATCTTTATGGATAATCAGCGTATTGGCTGTTCCTAAATCAATCGCAATCTCGCTCGTTAAAAAATCAAATAATGCCATGTTGTTTGCTTTCGCAGAGTGACTAATGTTTAGTAAGCCGCAAAATTAAAGGATTTTATCGGCTTTTCGACAGAATACCAAACAAGTAATTTTTTTGATTAAGGTCTTGAAAATGAGCTGAAGGTTTTTTGCCCTTTCACAAAATACGCCCAAATAATGCTCTTTGACGATATTGGGAAAGATTCTCCCCTATCTATGTCTCCAATTTCTTGAATTATTTTTTTTCGTTTTTTAGGCAGTATGCTCCAAGCCCAAGCATAAAACTTGAAGTGGGCCCTGATAATAGCCCATATATCCTGCCATTGACCTTTTGGTAAAAATCTTATTGCTGAAACCCCATCTAAAATAAGTCGTAAAAAAATAACTCCCCAGCGTTTGCCTGCCGATAAGTTTTTATACAACATGGCCAAGCTATTACGATAATTAAGGTACGTTTTGAAGGGATTTGAAGACGGCAAAGTACCTCCGCCTACGTGGTAAACTACTGATTTAGGAAAACAATATACCTGATACCCCCCAAGGTGTAGTCTCCAACAGAGGTCTATTTCTTCCATGTGCGCAAAGAAATCTTCGTCAAACCCTCCCATTTTATGAAATAGCTTAGCTCTTATCACCAAACACGCACCAGAAGCCCAAAAAATCGGACAGGAGTCATCGTATTGTCCTTGGTCGGTTTCGCAATGGTCAAAAATACGTCCTCTACAATAGGGGTAGCCTAACCAGTCTATAAAGCCCCCCGACGCGCCTGCGTATTCAAATTGGGTTTTGTTATGAAACGCTAAGAGCTTAGGCTGGCAGGCAGCAACGTGTGGCCTATCGTCCAAAAAGTCAATCATTGGTTTTAGCCAATCCTGAGTGACCTCTACATCCGAGTTGAGCAATATGTAATATTCTGCTTCTATTTCTCGTAATGCGTGATTATAGCCTCCCGCATAGCCATAATTATTACTCAGCAGAAGAAGATTTAGTTGGGGGTAATTGGCTTGCATCCAAGCCACCGAATCGTCTTGCGAAGCACTATCCACCACGTAAATTGTGTATGGAGCAGAGTGTGCAATAACAGACGGGAGAAACTTTTCAAGAAAGTTTCTCCCGTTGTAGTTGAGAATGACAATGGCTGCTTTCTCCATTCGTCATTTATTTCATAAATTTACTCAAATCCAACCCTGGGATATTGGGTAATATTCCTTCCGTAGATTGTTGAATTCGCTCCTTGATTTGTTCTTCAATATTTTCCATTGCCCTGTTTACGGCTGCTATGATCAAATCTTGCACCATTTCACGATCTTCGGCTTTCATCAAATCTGGGTCTATGGTGAGACTTATAATTTGTTTTCTACCATTGACCGTCACTTTTACCATTCCTGCTCCTGCTTCAGCCGATTCGGTAAGTTGACCCAAACTCTCTTGGGCTTCTTTCATTTTGGCTTGGAATTCTTTCACCTTCCCAAGCATTCCCATCATATCTCCAAACATAGCTTTTTCTAATTTTTAAGTGTGCAAAGATAGTCAATGTACTTCTACCGTTACTTAATTACACAGCGTTCTTTTTCCAAGAGATTCAGATTCTCCTCGATTTTGATACGCGTTTTTTCGTTGTCAAATTCGTCTGAATATAAGTTTTTGAGCTCGCGCCGTTTGATGGCTTCCAAAAACCGCCGTATATCTTCTTTATTCTCTAACAGTAGCGGTGGCACTTCGGTGGGTTTGCCTTCATCGTCTTTGGCTACCATTGTGAAGTAGGAGGTATTGGTATGTTTTTGAATACCCGTTCGCACATTTTCGGCGATAACTCTAATTCCAACCACCATTGAACTTCTTCCTACATAATTCACTGAGGCATGAAGCGATACCAGTTCCCCCACTTCAATAGGTTGGAGAAAGTTAACTCCTTCTACTGATACCGTTACTACATACGTACCCGCATGCTTGGAAGCACAGGCATAAGCCACCTTATCCATAAGAGATAACAAAATCCCGCCGTGAATTTTCCCGCCAAAGTTGGCATAAGCGGGAATCATCAGTTCGGTGATTGTAGTACGGGAATAATTGACTGATTTGGGAGATGTCATTTTTTAGCGTCTTTCAAACTCACATTTCCTTTGGATAGTTTGTCTGCTTCATTAAGAAATTGAGGGCATTTAGCTTGGTAATTTATACCAAAATCGGGTTGTTTACAAAGAATTATCAATACTTTTATGTAAACATCTTCAATCACCTTAAAATTACAACATATATGAAAAGTTATTTTATGAAGTTGTTTAGTTGAAAGTATGTCTAAAATTAATCATTGCCGAAGCCATTAATAGCCATGCTTTAAAGTTTTTAGCTAACTGTTCAAAGCGTACAAGGATTCTTTTATAAGTATCTAACCAAGCAAAAACCACCTC
>JBGAUP010000426.1:0-3443 GCA_044228585.1 Runella sp.
TGACCCCCGCTGGGCCAACTGGGCAATGGGCGGGGCGTGGTTGAGCCAACATTTATGGGAGCATTATACCTTTACTGGCAACAAAAAATACCTCAAAGACTACGCCTATCCCTTAATGAAAGGAGCTGCGGAGTTTTGTAATCAATGGTTAATTAAAGATGCAACAGGCTTCTGGATAACCTCTCCTTCGACCTCGCCCGAGAATGGATTTATCACCGAAAAAGGCGTAAAACAGACCGTTTCGGTAGCCACTACGATGGACTTAGCCATTGTGTACGACCTCTTCACTAACGTAATCCAAGCAGGTGAATTGTTGGGTATAGATGCCGATTTCAGGAAAGTATTGACCGAAAAACTCACGCATTTGTATCCGCTGCACATTGGCAAAAAAGGAAATTTCCAAGAATGGTACAAAGACTGGGAAGACCAAGAACCTCTGCACCGCCACGTTTCGCATTTGTTTGCTTTGCACCCGGGTCGTGAGATTTCGCCACTTCGTACGCCCGAATACACCAACGCCGCCCGCAAAACCCTGGAAATCAGAGGCGACGAAGGCACGGGTTGGAGCAAGTCGTGGAAAATCAATTTCTGGGCACGCCTACACGATGGCAATCACGCCTACAAATTGGTTCGGGAACTCCTCAAAGTAACAGGCATGGAAGGCACCGATTACAGCAAAGGCGGCGGTACCTACCCCAACTTACTTTGCGCCCATCCGCCTTTTCAGATTGATGGCAACTTTGGAGGTACTTCGGGTATTGCCGAAATGCTCTTGCAAAGCCACGACGGCGTTATCAACGTATTTCCGGCTCGCCCCGACGGTTGGGCCACAGGTGAAATAAAAGGCTTGAAAGCCCGAGGCGGTTTTGAAATAGATTTGACGTGGAAAGACGGCAAACTCACCAAAGCGACTATTAAATCTGCTTTGGGTGGAAATTGTCGTTTGAAACTGCCCAATGCGTTGAAAGGAAACTGGCAGGTAGCCAAAGGCGCCAACCCCAATCCATTTTATCAAGTCCCTGAAAACCAATACCAAACCACCACACCCGAACAAGGCGGGCTGGTAGTTGATTTAGCAACCGAAAAAGGAAAAACATACGTACTCACTCTGTAAAGCGAACTTAATTTCGCCTCACTACTAATCATAAACCTCATGAAAATTTCAAAAAACACCTTATTCTCTATCCCTCCATTGGGACGGCAGCCAATGCTGGCTATGGGGCTTTTTATCTTATGGTTGATTACCTGCACGGCTTATGCCCAACGCAATGTGACCAATGCCAACGATTCTAACACCCCTTTGCACTTGCTCCAACCCGACTACCCTGTTCCGTATGGTCTTGTCAAAGCCGACGACATCAAAAGCACCTTAGGCCGCATTCATGGGTATTTGAATAACGTCACTCCTACTGCGTTTGTCAACTCCAAAACGGGCGAAGTGGTAAGTGATTTGTCAAAAATTGATGAAAACACGGCTCTCCAAAAAGGTGATTTTCGCCTTGTTAGCTATGAATGGGGTGTTACCTACGGTGCTATGCTTTTGGCCAGTCAAATCACAGGCGATGGTCGCTACAAAGAATACGCCGACAAACGCTTGGAGTTTATTGCCAGTGCAGCACCTTATTTCAAAAAAACGACCGAAGAACACGCCGATTGGGGTACAAAAGGGCCATTGCGGGGCTTGATTACTCCTCATGCCTTGGACGATTGTGGTGCCATGTGCGCTGCCATGATTAAGGCCACTCGTGAAGGCAACAAATCCAACTTGCGCCCACTGATTGACAGTCATATCAACTACATTATGACCAAAGAACACCGCCTCAAAGATGGCACTTTGGCTCGCAATCGTCCGCAGCCCAATACACTTTGGCTCGACGATATGTTTATGGGTGTGCCTGCCATTGCGCAAATGGGCAAACTCACAGGCGACAAAAAATACTACGACGAGGCCGCCAAGCAAATCTTGCAGTTTGCAAAGCGAATGTTTAACAAAGAAAAAGGAGTGTATATGCACGGTTGGGTCGAAGGCATGAGCGAACATCCGCAGTTTCATTGGGCACGTGCCAACGGTTGGGGTATCTTGACCAAAGTAGAGGTCTTGGATGTATTACCCGAAAATCACCCCGCTCGCCCCGAAATTTTGGCGTTACTGAAAGCACACGTCAAAGGATTGGCTTCGTATCAGTCGGGGGCAGGTTTTTGGCATCAATTGCTCGACCGTGAAGATTCGTACTTAGAAACCTCTGCCACTGCCATTTACACTTACGCCATTGCCCACGCCATCAACAAAGGTTGGATTGACGGCCTTGCTTATGCACCAATGGCCTTGCTGGGCTGGAATGCAGTTTCGACCAAAATCAACGAAAAAGGCCAAGTAGAAGGCACGTGCGTAGGCACAGGCATGGGCTTCGACCCTGCTTTTTATTACCACCGTCCCATCAGTCCATTTGCGGCGCATGGCTACGGCCCTGTGATTTTGGCAGGCGCAGAAGTGATTAATTTGCTCAAAAACAAGCAGTTTGAAATCAATGACAGCTCCGTGCAGTTGTTGCAGAAGAAATAAAAGGCGACTTACGCAAAATAACCCAATCCCTGCGGCAGCGGCCGACCGTCTTCCCCTACTGGGAAGGAGTTAATTTCCAGAGTATTAAAAGTCCCTTCTCAGCAGGAGAAGGGATTTAGGGATGAGGTTATTGAATACTAACATAACTAACCATGAAACACGGTTTTTTCCTCTTATTGCTCCTGATTAGCTCCTTGGCTTTTTCCCAAACTACCCATTTCAAATTTGATTTTGGAAAGGGAAAAGTGGCAAAAAAGTACGTCCGCATCACACCAGATATGGACTATACCAAAGAGCGAGGCTACTGCTATTTGATGGAAGGAAATCGTTTTTTCACGGTTGACCTCCCCGAAGGAAATTACGATGTAAAAGTAGTAGTAGGTGACGAAAACGAGCCTTCTGAAACGACGATTAAGGTCGAAAACCGTCGTTTGATGTTGGAAAAGGTCGTGATAGAAAAGGGAAAATTTGAAGAAAGAACCTTTACAGTCAATGTGCGAAATCCGCAAATCAATGCTACCGAACGAGTGAAACTCAAACCCCGTGAGGTGAATTATTTGCATTGGGACAACCAACTAACATTTGAATTTTGCGGCAATAACCCCAAAATCAAAACGCTTGAAATCAGCCCGAACACACATGCCACTACCATTTTCTTAGCAGGAAATTCGACTGTGGTTGACCAAGCCCAAGAGCCTTATTCGGCTTGGGGACAGATGATTCCGAGATTCTTTCAATCAGGCGAAGTGGCGTTTGCCAACCATGCCGAATCGGGCGAATCGTTGAAGAGTTTTTTGTCCGAAAAACGCCTTGACAAAGTATTAAGTCAGATGAAAGCAGGCGATTACCTGTTCATCGAATTTGCCCATAACGACCAAAA
>JBGAUP010000039.1:0-27138 GCA_044228585.1 Runella sp.
AAAGGCCATTGAACTAAAACCAGAAGATGCCGAATCTTTTTATAATCGTGGATTTGCGCGAAGTAAACTGGAAAAATACGAAGAGGCCATCAGTGATTTTGACCAAGCCATCAGACTTGACCCCCAAAATCACCGCGCCTACTACGGTCGTGGTTTTTGCAAAAGTAAGTTAGGAAGCCAACGAGAAGCTATTTCTGATTTAAACAAAGCCGTTGAAATAAACAATACACCTACTGATACAAAAGTAGTGTATATGGGAAGCATTAGCCGTTCCATATTGGATCAATTGAGAGAAGTGGTTCAGGAAAAAAACAAAATCAATGAATTATCGTCGGAGCGTTCTGAGGCTTTTTTCGTGCGCGGGATTGGAAAAAATAAGCAAGGCGATGGCAAAGGGGCTATTATTGATTTGAATAAGGCAATCGAATACAACCCGACTTATTCAGAAGCTTATTTTACGCGTGGAATGATAAAATCAGCCTTAGGCGACCAAAGGGGTGCTATTCAGGACTGTTCGAGTGCCATCAAATTGAACCCTAAATATGCTGAAGCCTATTACGTACGAGGATTGATTAAACACAGCCTCGGTGATGAAAACGGCGGATGCTTAGACCTGTCTAAGTCGGGGGAATTAGGCTATACGCAAGCCTACAAGGTAATTAGTGATTATTGCAACTAAGTAGAATAACTCCTGACATACGCAAAAGCGCGACAAAAATGATTTTTGTCGCGCTTTTGTATTATTGAAGATTGCACTCCAAAACTACTCAAATCTCAAGTGCTTTACTGATTCGCCCGAATTCGCTAACTCCACCAAAGAGTCAATCCCAATTTGAAGGTGGCGCTCTACAAAATGAGCCGTTACTTTTTTATCACTCTCTTCGGTTTTTACGCCTTCGGGGACAAGGGGATTGTCGGATACCAGCAATAAAGCCCCGTGAGGAATCTGATTGACAAATCCTACCGTAAATATCGTAGCCGTTTCCATGTCAATTGCCATCGTCCGAATCTCTTTCAAATACTCTTTGAACGAATCGTCGTGTTCCCAAATACGGCGGTTGGTGGTATAGACTGTACCTGTCCAGTAGTCCAATTCGTGTTTTTTTATCATGGATGAGACCGCACGTTGTAGACGGAAAGAAGGTAACGCGGGAATTTCGGGGCGCATATAGTCGTTGCTGGTTCCTTCGCCTCGAATGGCTGCAATGGGAAGGACCAAATCGCCAATCTGCGTTTTTTTCAGGCCACCGCATTTTCCCAAAAACAAAACGGCTTTGGGAGTAATGGCCGACAATAAATCCATGACGGTAGCAGCCATTGCACTTCCCATTCCAAAATTGATGATGGTGATGTTGTTGGCAGTGGCTGTTTGCATGGCACGCTCTCGTCCGTAGATTTCGACCCCGTATTTTTCGGCAAACATTTGTACATAATTGATAAAATTGGTCAATAAGATGTATTCGCCGAAGGCTTCAAGTGGTGTACCCGTATAGCGTGGAAGCCAATTTTCTACAATTTCTTCTTTGGTTTTCATTATTTTTGGGGAGATTAGGTTAAAAAAAAGATTTGTAAGAATCTATGCACGTAGCAGTCCTTACAAATCCCCGCAAAATATGGTTCAGCTCAACTTGCCGCCCTTTGAATACAAAATTACAAAAATTGGCGAAAAACCTCATATTTACGACATTATTCGTCGTAAGTACCTCGTTATCACCCCCGAAGAGTGGGTACGTCAACACGTTTTGCATTGGTTAATCAATCACCATCATTATCCCAAATCACTCATCCGAATAGAGAGTGGCTTACAATACAACCAACTTGCCAAACGTACTGATATTTTGGTGTATGACCGAACGGGTGAGACTTTTTTATTAGTAGAGTGCAAAGCCTCCCATATACAATTGACCAACTCTGTCCTTGAACAAGCGATTCGTTATAATGCAATTTTACAAGCCCCTTACCTTTTGATTAGCAATGGGTTAGAACATTTTTTGTTTGAAATAAAACAAGGAGAAGCTGTACTATTGGAAGGAATCCCTGCGTATCCCTAAGAACGAGGAATCATCGTTTCATCATTTTCTTCCGAATCACCTCCGTAGGGGTATGTACTCGTAAAATATATGAACCTGAAGCGCCTTCCACCGGTAATATAACCTCGTTGTTATGCGTGTCTAACAATTGCAATTTGGTAGTGACGAGCTTCCCACTTGCATCAAACACCTCCATAAATACTTCCATTGAGCGAGGTACTTTGATAGCAATGTGTGCTTGTTCGATAAAAGGATTAGGCTGAATTTCTACAAGTGTTTCCGTTGACTGATTGGGAATGGGCTCAATGGCCGTAATGGCTCCAGGAATATTGGCATCCATCCATTGCAAACGGGCTTCGAGCCAACGTTTCAACTCATCTACTTCCCCTCTCCAAGAAATCGGGACTGGTTTAGGATTAGGCCAAATATATTGCCCCAGCACAGGCCACCTCTGAAAATTACGTTGCTGTGACTCTTGCAGCGTAGTGGTTAGTGAATCTATGTGGGCAAAGAGGTTTTCCGTTTTCCAAGGTCCCTTGCGCATTCTCGTGTATTCGTCATAAACTTCGGAGACAAAAGCAGGGTCTTCGAGCATACGTTTCCAGTGAAAAGGGACTTGCCAGCTATCTCCAGCACAAACATCCCCAAACAAATAAGCCCATCCATAAGTGAGGAAAGCATTACAGTAATCGGCATTAGCAAAACCTAAATCATAATCCCAAGCAGGTCCCGCTTTGATTTTGCCGCCTTTACTGTCTCTATCGATAACCGTCCACATTTCGAGCCACCTCATTTATCAAAAAAATGCGGGCAAACGACAATCCATCATAATGGCGGCGGTAACCCGTCTGCGAGTCCCTAAAATTGCTACTGTTGAGGGCGGCTTCGGCACTATCCACTTTTGCAATCAGATAGGCTTTTTGCTGGGAGGTAATCTCATCAAAGTCAGGATATTCATACAAATATTGTACACGTGCGTTGCGAGTAGGAGATGGAATTTTTGAAAACCAACCAGCGCTACCTCCCGTTGTTTTATCAATTTTGAAGATGTACCCTCCTGTCAGAGCATCACCACTGTTGTCTTTATCCGACATTTTGGTGATATTAAGTCTTCCCGCTACTCGTTTTATTTTTTCCATCAGCAAATAAACTCCTTCATAACGTCCGTTTACCACTACTTCTACATACTGAGTACGGCTGGCGTACATTCCAAGGTCGCGGGCCATTTTCATAGCCAAAGCATTGTGCATCAGACTTTTTTCATTGTATGACGCAAACAATATCCAGTCTTCTTCTTTGGGCATTCCCAACAGAGCCACTTCTCGCCCGTCTCCTTTTTCATCTCTTAATTCTATCCCGTATGCTTTTTTAGGAAAAAGTTGTGAAGAAGACCCTCTAAATTCTATTCCCGCTAATCCGTCATATACATTAGGCGCATCGGTCACATTCGTACGTTTGTCTGCTCCATTGTAGATAATTTTCATCTGAACGGTAGTTTTGGGAGAATCCACAATCGTACGGCCTTCAGTATCTATCATCACAACGGGCAAATTGGAAGAAAATAGCGTTTGCGAATACGAAATCACCTGACACAACAAACCCAATCCAAGCCCAATCATTTTTTTCATTTTCACAATCTTTTTAATACCGTTACGTTTCCATAAAGCAATTAAAACCATTTTTCTAAGCAAGAAGTTAAAAGAACTAAAAACCTTATTGACAGATGAAAACGCAAGAAGCCATCACAACCACCATAGATCGTCAGGAGTTTTTTCGGCTGGTGGGCGTAAGCATCGGGGCTATTGTACTCCAGCAATGTTTGTCAGGTTGTAATACAGGAGCAAATGACCCCCAACCCGCCAATACCCCCACCGATTTTACGGTTAATGTCAACAATACCAATTTTGCAGCTTTACGCAACGCGGGCGGTTTTGTTCGTACCAATGGCATTATCATTGCTCGCACACAACAAGGAGGTTTTATTGCAGTATCACAAGCCTGCACGCACGAAGGAACACCTGTCAATTTTGTAAGTGCCAACGACACCTTTTTGTGTCCCAATCACGGCTCGGTTTTTTCCAGTGAAGGCGAGGTAAAAACTGGCCCTGCTACCAAACCTCTCACGAGATACAAAACCTCTTACGACGCTTCTACGGGCGAAATACGCGTGTTCCCTTAATTGATGTATTTTCAAATCATTCCTCAAGATATTGACAAAACTCCCGCCCCTGCCGATCCCTATTTCAGGCAAGCGTGGGAGTTTTGTCAATTGTATAGCTCGGGAAAACAGGAATTTATTTTACATACCTCTGGCTCAACAGGCCAACCTAAGCCTATCGTTTTGACTCGTGCGCAAATGCAAGCAAGCGCACGGATGACCCAAAAAGCACTGAACCTAAACACAAACCAAACTGCTCTTGTTTGTTTGAATGTAGCGTACATTGCGGGGACAATGATGCTCGTGCGCGGAATGGAATTAGGTCTTACTATGTATGTGGTGGCCCCTTCCGCTCAGCCGTTTTCAGCACTCCCCAATGACTTACCCATTGATTTTACGGCTGTTGTTCCGCTCCAATTGCAAACCTTACTCGAAAGCCAGCAACACGACCGTCTGAATGCGTTGGACGTAATTATTGTGGGCGGTGCTCCCGTGAACAGTGCATTGCTAGCTCAAATTCAGCAACTTAGTGTACCTGTTTTCAGCACGTACGGGATGACCGAAACCGTGTCGCACATCGCTCTCCGAAAACTCAACGGAATAGATGCCTCGGAATCTTACACTTTATTAGACGGAATAGAAGCCGATACCGATAAACGTGATTGTTTGCGCCTACGAGGAGCGGTAACTAACCAAGAATGGATTCAGACCAACGACATAGTCATGTTTACCGACGCGCTACATTTTCAAGTAGTAGGGCGAGCAGACAATATCATCAACAGCGGCGGCGTAAAAATTCAGTTGGAGAAAGTAGAACGCGCCATAGAACAAATTTGGAATTATCCAGCAAGATTTTTTGTGTGGTGGAAACCCGATGAACGACTTGGACAAAAGTTGGTTTTAGTCATTGAAAGCACCGAAATACTTAATAAGGAAAGCCTCAAAGATAAACTGCAGACGCTACTTAACCCGTACGAAATCCCACGGGAAGTGTATCACGCTAAAAAATTTGTGGAAACCCCAACGGGCAAAGTGGATAAGCGACGTACCTTTGAGGAAAATATATGCTAAATGTCTGCTTTTCATAAACTAACCATCCATTTTGAAACTTCGGCACAATTGCCGCCGCCCTATTCATATCGCTATACGTTGGTACTGATACCCGTAGGCACTTCACTCAATGCCAACTTACAGCTTACTTACACCTACCGCGATGAGTTGGATGCGGACGAAATTGAAGCAGAAGGCTTCACCGACAACGATGACTATCAGTGGAAAGGAGATTTAGAGAAAGTTTGGCGCGACGAGCTGGAAAAGGTTCTAAGCAGAACCCGTCTTGATGAAGGCAGTATTCAAGAAGAAGCTGCTGATTTTCTTACGCTTGAGTGGGAAACAGAAACCATCAAGAGGGGCACTCCCCGAAATACCGAGGATTGGCAATACCTTGCCCAAGAACTCTTACAAGCCATTTACGAAACTTCCGAAAAAGAACGTCCTTTTGAATTACACATTTTGGATACCACTTCGCAAGGAACCCGCGAAGCAGTATTGACTGCTTCTTTTCGCTCACGTAGTGCGCAGATAAAGCGAATAGTGGACGGAAAATCCTCGTTGCGATTTTATCCGTGGCAAGATTTGCCCTCACTGATGGAGGTACTATACGCGGCAGATTGGCTTACCGACATCGCCGCTACTCAGAAACCTAAGCGCAACGGCCTATATTTAAACCCAGGCGATGATTTATGGTACGAGTGGGGGAAACAGATTGTTGAGCCAGGAAAAGGAGGCAAAACTTTGGGTAATCTCAAGCGTCTGATTGTTAGTTTGTTCAGTTAAACATTAGGGTAAAAATGAAAATACGCACCAAAATAGCGCTTCAGTTTACGTTGATTATCGCGTTGATTTTGGCAACATTCTCAGCTTCGTTTTATTACATTGCCGAACAAAACCGCAAAGACGAATTTTACCGAAACCTCCGTGACCGCGCCCTCACACGGGCAGATTTGTTGATTAAAAACGAAGAAATCAACAAAAAACTACTCAAAATTATTGACAAAGAGACACTTACTCGTTTATACTCAGATAGTGTCTTAATGTTCAATGATAAAGATCAAGTAGTCTATTCAAGCTATGAGGCCGATACGGTCTATTACAGTGGTGAATTGCTAAAATCGGTTCGTCAGAAAAAGTACGTCGAAACAACCAATGGTGACCTATTGGTCGTTGGGGTTATGTACACCCACGGAGAAAAAGGAGAGTTTGTTTTGATGGCTTCGGCGGAAGATGTTTTGGGCAATAGTCAACTGCAAAAACTTCGAGAATCCCTTACTTACAGTTTCCTTTTTGGAGTTCTGGTAACGATTGTATTAGGATTTATTTTTGCTGGGCAATCGCTCAAGCCCATTTCTGCGATGAACAAAGAGATTAGTACCATTACGGCCTATAATCTCCGAAAACCGCTCAATGAAGGCAACCGGCAGGATGAAATTGCCCAATTGGCCATCAATTTCAATCAAATGCTACAACGCTTGGAGCAGTCTTTTGATTTGCAGCGTAGCTTTGTTTCCAATGCTTCACACGAGTTACGAACGCCATTGGCAGGACTGAAATCCGAAATCCAAGTCGCTTTAGAAGAAGAACGAACCCCCGATGAATACCGAAAAGTACTCCATTCTTTGCTCAACGATACACAACGTCTTGTTCAACTCACTAATAGTCTCCTTCAGCTTGCCCAGTCCGAGAAAAAAGAAGAACGAGCCATGAGTTTTCAACCGATACGGCTTGATGAGTTGATATTCCAAACCCAAGAAGAAATCCAAACTGTACACAACGACTATCAGATTCACATTGATTTTGAGGATATTCCTGATAATGAACAGGATATAACGGTGCTGGGCAATGCCCCATTGCTCAAAACTGTGCTGAGTAATTTGATGGATAATGCTTGCAAATATTCATCCAATAAGCGTGCTGTGGTACGGATAGGTTTTGATGATAAAAATTGCTTTATTCGGGTGATAGACAATGGAATAGGGATTCCTCAAAATGAAACCCAACGGATTTTTGAACCACTATACCGTGCTAAAAACGCCACTGCTTTTCGTGGTTACGGTATTGGCCTATCGGTTTGCCGCCGTATTGTAGATATGCACCGAGGCACCATTCAAGTAAAGAGCCAATTGGGACAGGGCAGTACGTTTGAAGTAGTCTTACCACATGTTTAATTTGCCTAACTAACCTTTCAAAATGGAAACTTCAAATCAAGTTCTTTTCAAAGCAGAGTTTAATAAATTGGTGAAACCCTACATGATGCTCTACGTAGGTTCTATCCTTTTGGCAACTGTGATTGGTATCGTTTTATTGCCCTTTTGGTTTTTGGGCATAGGGCAGTGGTGGGCACAGCATTACTATGATAAATTAGAATGTGAACTCACCGAAAAGTCCATTCGATTCAAAAAGGGAATTTTGGTACAGGTCGAAAAAACGATTCCGCTCGAAAATATCCAAGACGTGACTTTTGTTGAAGGTCCTCTTTTGAAGTATTTTCATTTGTGTATCCTCAAGTTTGAAACCGCAGGGCAAAGTGCAGGCCAAGCCCACGATATGCAGCTTATCGGAATTATCAATGCCCATGAATTACGGAATTTGATTTTGAGCCAACGAGAAAAAAGGAGTTTGACCAAAAATACCCCAACTGCTTCTCCAACCAATGAAAACGCCGAAGTATTGAAAGAAATCAAAGATTTGCTGGCCGATATTAAAACGATTTTACAAAATCAAAAATCACTTTAACCACTGCACTTTGGCCTTTACACTTCGAAATAGGTTAGAAATTGTCCACTTTCCACTTTTGGCATTACACCTTTAACTTAAAAAGAATATGTTCCGTCGAGATTTCGTAAAATCTGCTCTTACTGCTTCAGCAGCCACTTTAGTAAGTGGTATAGCGACTGCCAATACACCTGCTCCCAAAGGAAAAAATAACTTTAAGCTTGCCTATGCACCCCATTTTGGGATGTTCCAAAATAGTGCTGGGAAAGACCCTATTGACCAACTCAAATTTATGGCCGATATGGGTTTTACGGCGTTGGAAGACAACGGCATGATGAGTAAACCTGTGGAATTACAAACTAAAATCGGTGAAACTTTGGCCAAACTGGGCATGACAATGGGCGTGTTTGTGGTGGACAAAGGCGGAAACTCACAAAATACCCTTGCTGCTGGCAAACAAGCACATATAGATATTTTTCTGGATGGCTGCAAACGTGCCGTAGAAGTAGCCAAGCGCTGCAATGCCAAGTGGATGACGGTAGTTCCAGGCGATTTTGAACGGAATTTGCCCATCGGTATCCAAACAGGCCACGTCATTGATGCACTGCGTCGCGGAGCTGATATTTTGGCACCTCATGGCCTGACGATGGTACTCGAACCCCTGAGCGACAGCCCTAACTTGTTTTTGCAAAAGTCTGACCAAACCTACGAAATCTGCCGTGCCGTCAATAGCCCCGCGTGTAAGATTTTGTTTGACATTTACCACATGCAGAAAACCGAAGGTCACATCATCCCGCACATTGATTGGTGCTGGTCTGAAATCGGCTACTTCCAAATCGGTGACAATCCAGGCCGAAAAGAACCTACCACGGGCGAAATCAATTACAAAAACGTATTCAAACACATCTATACCAAAATGAAGGCAAACAACCAAAACTTCATTTTCGGCATGGAACATGGCAATTCAAAACCTGGAAAAGAAGGCGAAGAAGCCTTGATTAAAGCATACGTGGAATCGGATAGCTTTACGGTGTAAATACCAAAGGTTGAACTTAGCTATTGGACGTTGGATATTAGTTGATAGAAAAGTAGTTTTGTGTCTTCGTCTATCAACCAATCTCCAGCGTCTTTTTCATTGAAAGCACTCCTCAAGCATATAATTAGTCCAGCAGGTCGTAAAAAACTTAGGGCTGTACAGGCTTCGGCAAGGGCCACGGTATATAGTTTAGGAAATGAGGTAGAATGCCCCATCTGTAGTAGCACGTACAGCCAATTTTTACCCTTCAATCGTCCCAATGCACTGTGTCACAAATGCAAATCACTCGAAAGACATCGTTTAGTGTATTTGTATTTGAAAAATAAGACCGATTTTTTTGAAGGGGAAAAGCGAATCCTGCATTTTGCGCCTGAAAAGTGTCTTCACGACCTGATTCGACAATACCCAAATCTGCATTACGAAACCGCCGATTTGATGACCACTTATATTGATGCCATTGGCGTCATGCCCGACCATGTCATGTCGGTGACGGATATAAAATTCCCTGATAATACCTTCGACGTCGTCATCTGCAACCACGTGTTTGAACTCGTTCCCGACGACCTGCAAGGGATGCGCGAGATTTATCGCGTGCTCAAACCCAACGGCTACGCCATCATTCAAGGGGCTGTTAACAACAACCTTCCTGAAACCATAGAAACCAAAGACTTGAGTCCCGACGAGCGCAAACGTATCGCAGGCGCCCATCAGCATGTACGCCGCTATGGCCTCGACTATCGCGACCGCCTTGCTACGGCAGGCTTCCGCGTGGAAGTAAGTCAGTGCGTGAAAGAATTGGATTGGAAACATTACGGATTGATGGTGGATGAAGAGGTGTATGTTTGTTGGAAACAATAGATTTTGGGGCACGTAGTTAAAAGGAGAAGGAGATTTGCTTTATAAAGGGTGCGTTTGTCATTGTCGCTAACTCCAACCCCCATGCCACGTCTTCATTATTTATTTTTTGCGGTAGCGTGTTTATTGACGTTTTCGTGTACGCCCGAGCTTCCCGATGATGTGGCAGCGGCGTATAAGGCATTGCCCGAAGAATTGGATTATAACTTACACGTTAAGCCTATCTTAGCCGATAAGTGTTTTGCCTGCCACGGCCCCGATAAAGCCAAACAAAAAGCAGGATTACGGCTTGATATAGCTGATTTTGCCTTTGCCAATCTTCCCGAAAACCCCAATAAAGTCGCCATAGACCCAGGCGATTTGAAAGGCAGTGAGGTGTTTTACCGTATTCTTTCTTCCGACCCCGATTACGTAATGCCCACGCCCGATTCGCATTTACAACTTACTGCGCAAGAAAAGGCTGTTTTGGTAAAGTGGATAGAAGACGGGGCCGAATACAAACCGCATTGGGCATTTGTTGCTCCCGAAAAGCCCGACGTTCCCGACGTAGAAAATGAAGACTGGGTTGCCAACCCGATTGATAATTTTGTGCTGGAAAAACTCGAACAGGAAAAATTACAACCCGCCAAAGTAGCCGATAAGGAAACGTTGCTTCGTCGTTTGTCGCTCGATTTGACAGGATTGCCACCTACACTGTCCGAAATTGATGCTTTTTTGAAGGATAATTCGCCCAACGCCTACGAAAAGCAGGTAAATCGTTTGCTCAATTCACCGCATTATGGCGAAAAAATGGCCGTAGATTGGCTGGATTTAGCCCGTTTCGCCGATTCGCACGGCTATACCGTTGATCGCCTGCGGGATATGTCTCCCTACCGCGATTGGGTCATTGGGGCGTTTAACAAAAATATGTCCTACGACAAATTTATCCATTGGCAGCTGGCAGGCGACTTGATGCCAAAGCCCACAAAGGATATGCTCATTGCGACGGCGTTTAATCGCAATCACCAACAAAACATGGAGGGGGGTATCATCGAAGAAGAGTTTCAAACGGAGTACGTCGTTGACCGAACTAACACCTTTGGCGATGCTTTTTTGGGGCTTTCGGTGGGTTGCGCCAAGTGTCATGACCACAAATACGACCCTATTTCACAGAAGAATTACTACGAATTATTCAGCTTTTTCAACAACGTAAAAGAAGCAGGGCAAATCTCTTGGGACGATGCCATGCCATCGCCAACCTTATTACTACCTACGCCTCAACAAGAGAAAATTTTGCACTTTATCAATACCCAAATCAAACAACAAGAAGCAGTGG
Organism: Runella sp.; assembly: GCA_044228585.1. Lineage (GTDB taxonomy): Bacteria > Bacteroidota > Bacteroidia > Cytophagales > Spirosomataceae > Runella. Next base: position 11,166 of record JBGAUP010000039.1, read on the forward strand.
TTGCCAAAACACAAGCAAATGTAAGCACCAATTTTGACCAATGGCTCACTACAAACAGTCACCAAAAATTGACGAAACAAACGATTCCACAGGCAGGATTGGTGGCGCACTTTGGTTTTGAAAACGACTTAAAAAATAGCCTTAAACCGACACAATCAGGCCGAATGTTGCGCGAAACGGGCGAAGAGCCCGCCGCCTTTACCGACCGAGGCACTGGCAAGGCCCTGTCGCTCAATGGTGACGTATGGCTGGACTTAGACTGCGTGGGTGCTTACCGAAAATCGCAGCCGTTTACCGTAGGTATTTGGGTCAATATTCCCAAGAATTTGAAAGAAGGGGTGATTATTCATAAAAGCCAAGCCGAGCGTTTATACAATTTCCGAGGTTGGCATTTGTACTTAAAAAACAATAAGCTCGAACTCAACATGGCACACACCGCGCCATCGGATGCCATCACACGCATATCGAAACAGACGGTACCGCGTGATCAATGGATACAACTCACCATTACCTACGACGGCTCTTCCCAAGCACATGGTGTTCGGTTGTACCTCGATGGTAGCGAGATGAGCATGGAAACCACCATGAACCAACTCCAAAAAGACATTTTGTTCCGTTCGCGAGAGCAATCGGGTATTCAGGTAGGCGGTTGGTGGCGGGGTTGGGGCTTAACCGACGGAAAAGTAGATGACATCACGTTTTATGACCGTGTTTTGACCCCTTTTGAATTAAAGGTATTAGCAAAAAAAGCCAATTGGAACGCGGTCGTTGCCAAAACCAAAGCCCAACTTTCGGCAACAGAATGGGCAGATTTGAAGGCTTATTACTTGTCGGCTATTGAGCCCACTACGCTCATTGCACGTCAGAAATTACAACAATTACGCTCCACTTTAGCCGATTCTACCGAAAAAGTCAAAGAACTCATGGTGATGCAGGAAATGCCCCAACGCAAAAAAGCACACGTACTTTTACGGGGCAATTACGACGCTTTTGGCGAAGAAGTGTTTCCCAATACGCCTTCGTCTATTTTGGCCTTTCCCGAAAATTTACCCAAAAATCGTTACGGATTGGCACAATGGCTCACCCACGAAGACCACCCGCTCACGGCACGAGTGGCGGTGAATCGTTTGTGGCAAAATTTCTTTGGAACAGGCTTGGTCAAAACCACCGAAGATTTTGGAAATCAAGGAGAACTGCCGAGTCATTTGGGATTATTGGATTGGTTGTCCGTCACTTTTAGAGAGTCAGGATGGGATGTAAAACAACTCAACAAACTCATCGTAATGTCGACTACGTATCGTCAAGCTTCCCAAACTACCCAAAAAGCCCGCGAAAAAGACCCAGAAAACCGCGGGTTATCGCACGGCCCTGCCAATCGAATGACCGCAGAGATGATTCGTGATAATGCACTTGTAGCCAGTGGTTTGCTGAATAAAAAAATAGGAGGAATGAGTGTAAAACCTTATCAGCCTGACGGATTATGGCAAATCAACAGCGCCAATTATGTGCGTGATTCGGGCGAAGCGGTGTATCGTAGGAGTTTATATATTTTGGCCAAACGAGCCGTACCCAATCCTACGCTTTCGACCTTTGATGCCACTTCACGTAGTTTCTGTGTGGTGCGTCGTCAAAAAACCAATACGCCGCTGCAAGCTTTGGTCACTCTCAACGACCCCACTTTTGTAGAAGCGGCCAAAGTGCTGGGTGAACAAATGGCCAAAATCGGAGATTTGAAGCAAGCGATTACGATGACGTATCGAAAATTGACGGGGCGACGGCCTTCGGCAAAAGAAGTGGAATTGTTGGTCAATCTACAACAATCGCAGCAGCAAAAATTTAAACAAAACCCAGTAAAAACGGACGGTTGGCTACAAGTGGGTCAATATGTGATTGACAAGCAGATAGACGCATCGCTGATTGCGGCCAATGCCGTAGTAGCAAGTACCATATTAAATTCAGATGCAAGTTTAACGAAGAGATAAACAACCCCACCCCTGCCCCTCCCCTGTAAGGGAGGAGGGATTGAAGTCCCTCCCTCACAGGGGAGGGATTTAGGGTGGGGTTAAAAAAATACCACTATGTCACCTCATCACGACGAAGAATTTCGACTACATACGCCCGATTTTCAGGAGTTAAACAAAAGACTCGAGAGGCGGCATTTTCTGACTAAAACTTCCTTGGGGTTGGGAGCCTTGGCTGTGGGGTCACTTTTTGGAGCAAAGCATCTTTTTGGCGCATCGCCTGTAATCAAGGAAGAAAGTTCGGCTAATTTGGAAGAAGAAATCCTGAAAGCATTACCGCACATAGCCCCCAAAGCTAAACGGGTGGTGTATTTGTTCATGGCGGGTGGGCCGTCGCAGTTTGAGACGTTTGATTACAAACCCAAGCTGTACGAAATGGCAGGGCAAAACCTGCCCGATTCGGTTAGAAAAGGACAGCGGCTCACGGGAATGAGTGCCAACCAAAGCGCTTTACCCGTAGTGCCTTCGATTTATAAATTCAATCAACATGGCAAAAATCAAACGTGGATCAGTGAACTTTTACCTTATACGGCACAAGTAGTAGATGATTTGTGCATTGTAAAATCCATTCATTCTGAGGCCATTAACCACGACCCTGCCATTACGTTTTTTCAAACGGGCAATCAACTTCCAGGCCGCCCTTCCATTGGTTCTTGGGTAAGTTATGGCTTAGGGTCAGATAATCACAATTTACCGACGTTCATTGTCTTGGTCAGTAAAAATGCCCCCAAAGACCAACCGTTGTATGCGCGTTTGTGGGGCAATGGTTTTTTGCCTTCTAAGCATCAGGGGGTACAATTTCGCTCAGGCAAAGACCCTGTTTTGTTTCTCAACAACCCCGAAGGATACGAAGGCAAAGACCGGAAAGAAATGCTTGACTACCTCACCAAGCTCAATCAACTTCAAAACGAAGCCTACGGCGACCCCGAAGTAGATGCCCGAATTGCGCAGTACGAAATGGCGTATCGGATGCAGACATCCGTACCTGAAGTGATGGATTTGTCGGGGGAATCGGACGAGGTTTTTCAACTCTACGGCCCCGATAGTCGCGATTCGGGTACATACGCTGCCAATTGCATTTTGGCGAGAAAACTCCTCGAAAAAGACGTTAAGTTTGTTCAGCTGTACCACCAAGGCTGGGACCAACACGGTGGTTTGCCCAAAAACATAGCCAACCAATGCAAGCAAGTAGATCAAGCTACGGCAGCGTTGATGATTGACCTCAAACGTCGCGGGATGCTGGATGATACGCTGGTGATTTGGGGCGGAGAGTTTGGGCGAACGGTCTATTCACAAGGTAAACTTTCGGCTGATAATTATGGCCGCGACCACCACCCGCGTTGTTTTACGATGTGGATGGCTGGTGCAGGAGTAAAAGCAGGGATTACTTACGGCGAAACCGACGATTTTAGCTACAACATCATCAAAGATCCCGTACACGTTCACGATTTCCACGCAACGCTCATGCACTTACTGGGCGTTGATCACGAGCGACTTACCTATAAATTTCAAGGACGCCGTTTCCGTCTAACCGATGTGCATGGTAAACTGGTGAAGGGGATTTTGGCATAGAATGTTAGGGCGATGGCGCAGATGACTCGTTGTTATCGTTACTCCATTTCTAAAATATCTGTTAGTACAACTTCAAAATCAATTAACACATCTTCTCCTGTCAATTTTTCCGCAAAAGGTTTAGTCACGGGGGTTGAATCGGGGTGATAAATATAGGTTTGCTGCTCGCTCATAGATACCAACCAGCCCAATCGTACGCCGTTGGCCATCCACTTTTCCATTTTTTGCTTCAAATCTTCCAAATTATCCGTGTCAGACTCCAACTCCAGCACAAAATCAGGGGCTAAATAAGGAAACGATTTTTTCTCTGCCATTGACAATTGCACCCAGCGTTCTTTCCGAATCCATGCCACATCGGGCGCGCGCATGGAGCGGTCGGCCAAGAAAAAACCACCGTTAGAGTCTATCACTTTACCCGCTTTGGTACGGCGATTCCAGACACCTATTTCTCCATTGAGTTCGCTATTATTTGAACTTGTTAGTAAGTGTGTAGGGGAACTACTGATAAAAATTTGCCCAAATTCATCGCGCTCCACCCTCAAATCGGGTTTGGATAAACAAAACGCCATCAATTCTTCATCCGTAAACTGCTCGCGAACAGTAATATGAAGCGGAATTATCATAGGGGTGTGTTACCGATGAGGATTCATCTCAATAGATGAACAAATATAGAGAATGATTCCCTATTTTTGCTGTATGCTTGCTCTCAAATACCTCCTTAAAGCCCCCTTTCATATTCTCAAAAGTGCCAACGGCAGAGAATTGCTTCGTTTGTTTTGGCAATACGGCGATAAGCCCCGTTATGAGTCCACCAAAGTCAAATTTGATGGTTACACGCTGGAAGTACCCGATTGTTTTTCGTGGGTATGGCAGTACGAGGAAATTTACGTAATTTACGTAGAAGAATTTTACAAATTCAACACCCCAACCCCTGCCCCCATTATTTACGATTGTGGTGCCAACGTGGGTATGAGTGTGCTTTATTTCAAGCATTTGTATCCTAAAGCCCAAATAAAAGCGTTTGAGGCTGAGCCTCAGATAGCGGTTTATCTCACTAAAAACTTGCAAGCGAATGGTATTTCGGGCGTAGAAATTATTGAAAAAGCTGTCTGGAAAGACGATGCGGGCGTGTGGTTTGGAGAAGGACAAGCCGATGATGCTTCGGTTTATGGACAAGGGACAAAAAAAATGATTCCTTCGGTGAGGCTACGGGATGAATTGGCCAAAGAAAAGAAGGTTGATTTCCTGAAAATTGATATTGAGGGAGCAGAAATAGATGTTTTGCCCGACTGCGCCGATGTACTCGACCGCGTACAGCACCTTTTTGTTGAATTTCATGCCTACATTGGGCAGCCGCAGGCATTGGCAAAAGTGGTTGAAGTAATTGAAAATGCAGGTTTTCGGTATTACGTTGACACCAATCAACACCGCAAAGCTCCTTTTGTGAATCACCGCTATCGAAACAACAATGTCATGGATTTACAACTCAATATTTCTGCTTGGCGGCCATGAAAGTCGTTCACGTAAGCACCTATCATACTTTTGGCGGAGCGGCCATCGCTGCTTTGCGCCTGCATCATGCTTTGCTCGCCGCAGGCGTTGAATCTTCGCTGTTGGTACAAGAAACAGAGCGAACAGAAAATCACGTGGAAGGTTTTTACGTAGGATTTCTTGAAAAAAAACTGGCTTTTGCCCGTTTTGTGGCCGAACGCCTTTATTTTGCCTCCCAAGAAAAAGACAAAAACGTTCGCTTTCATTTTTCTCCGCTTTGGGCAGGGGTTGATATTTCCACGCATCCACTCGTACAACACGCCGACGTGATTCATTTACACTGGGTCAATTTCGGTTTTTTGTCTTTGCGTTCTTTAGAAAAACTGTTTGCATTGGGCAAACCCGTTGTCTGGACGATGCACGATATGTCCACTTTTACGGGAGGATGTCATTACAGCCGCGACTGTAACCATTACCTCAGCCATTGCCATCATTGCCCGTATTTGCGAAAACCTTCGGCAAAAGACTTAGCCTATCGGGTATTTGAACGCAAAATACAATTATTCAAAAACGCCCCTTTAACCCTTGTTTCGCCAAGTAAATGGCTCGCAGCCTTGGCCAAAAAAGCCGCTACAACCCAGCATCTCGACATCTTTTCTATTCCAAATCTTATTGACAATCAATATTTTCAGCCTCACAAAAAGAAAGAAGCCAAGCAAAAACTGGGGCTGAATCCTGACAAAAAATGGATACTTTTTGCGGGCGTAAATACCCAAGACCCGCGCAAAGGCTTTGCGTATTTCAAAGAGGCGACTCGTTTGTTAGCACACAAAACTAACGAATGGGGCGTGGTTGTTTTTGGGAAAAGTGACCCCGCTGTCTTGGCAGAATTAGACTTAGAAGCAAAGGCTCTCGGAAGCATTCCCTCACACAAAGTCGTGGGTGTGTATCAAGCTGCGGATGTGATGGTTGTTCCTTCTCTGGAAGACAATTACCCCAACACCATCATTGAGGCAATGGCTTGCGGCACTCCCGTAGTAGGTTTTGACACGGGCGGGATTCCCGAACAAATTCTACATTTAGAAACGGGCTACGTTGCCCAACTTCAATCTGCCGAAGATTTGGCCAGAGGAATACAGTTTATTTTACAAAACCCTGATTATGAGCAACTAAGTAATCGAAACCATCAACTCATTGCCCAACGAAATGCCCCCAACGTAGTAGTCAATCAATTCCTTCATCTATATCAAAAACGAATGTCTGTATGAAATCTTTACCCTTTTTTCTGCTGTTATGCTGTGCTTACTTAGCTACCGCGCAAACGCAATTTTCGGTTAGTTTTCCCAAATCCAAAGGAACTACTTTCGACGGGCGATTGATGTTGTTTTTGGCCAAAGACAACAAATCTGAGCCACGTTTTCAGGTAAGTGACGATGCCAATTCTCAGCAACTTTTTGGGCAAAATGTGGACGCTTGGCAAGCCGATAAGCCTACGGTTGTTGCCTCTACGGCCTACGGTTATCCCATCAAATCGCTCAAAGATTTTCCAGCGGGCGAATATTGGGTACAAGCCCTTTTGCACAAATACGAGACTTTTAAGCTCAAAACAGGGCATACCGTAAAGCTCCCTATGGACAGAGGCGAAGGTCAAAACTACCGCACTGCTCTTGGGAATTTGTTTTCAAAGCCTTTCAAAATCAAGTTTGACCCCAAAGCCAAGCAGGTAGTAAAGATTGTGCTCGACCAAGAAAATCCACCCATTCCCGAACCCAAAGACACCAAATACATCAAGCACATCAAGGTTCAGAGTAAACTATTAACAGAATTTTGGGGACGCCCCATGTACTTGGGCGCACACGTGCTACTCCCGCATGGTTTTGATGAACACCCCGAAGCAAAATACCCGCTCTGTATCAACCACGGCCACTTTCCTGCCGACTTCGACGGTTTTAAGGAAACCCCGCCCCCTGCCGATATGGACACCACCGACTACATTGCGCGGTTTGGGATTTATGGTTACAAAAAATTTGTGTGGCAAGAAGCCTACAATTTCTACAAACAATGGACAAGCAAGGATTTTCCTCGTATGTTAATCATTGAAATTCAGCACGCTACGCCTTATTACGACGATTCGTATGCGGTAAATTCGGCCAATATGGGTCCCTACGGCGATGCCATTACTTACGAACTGATTCCCGAAATCGAAAAGCGTTTCCGTGGCATTGGTCAAGGTTGGGCGCGTTTTCTATACGGTGGCAGTACGGGCGGTTGGGAGGCTTTGGCCGCGCAAGTATTTTATCCTGACGAGTACAACGGCTGCTTTGCCGCTTGCCCTGACCCCATTACATTTGAAGCTTATACCGTAGTGGATATTTACAAAGACGAAAACGCTTACTATTTGCCCAGCGATTTTAAGAAAACCCCACGCCCAGGCATGAGAAATTATCTGGGACAGGTCAAGTGTACCATTGAAGAAATCAACCACCGCGAACTGGCGATTGGAGATAATTCTCGTTCAGGCGACCAATGGGATATTTGGCAAGCCACTTATTCACCCATAGGCGACAATGGTTATCCCAAACCCATTTGGGACAAAGAAACGGGAAAAATAGACCACTCTGTGGCTAAATACTGGTCTGAAAACTATGATTTGATGCACATTTTGAAACGTCAATGGGCCACCGTAGGTAAAAAACTACAGGGTAAAATTCATATTTACTGCGGCGATATGGACAATTATTACCTCAACAATGCTGTGTATCTGATGGAAGATTTCTTAAAAACCACCAAAAATCCACATTACGACGGTGAAGTAAAATACGGCGACCGATTTGAACACTGCTGGAATGGCGACCCCAATGTGCCTAATTATGTTTCACGCTTGCGCTACAATACCATGTACATTCCCAAAATTCTCAAGCGAATCGAAGCAGGCGCCCCCGCAGGGGCAGATTTGAAAAGCTGGCGGTATTAGTCAATCATTCCTCGAAAGCTGAACGCTTTTGGGGAATAACTCATTAAATGAATGATGAAGATTCAGGTTTTTTACTGGCTGATAGGTATTTGTCTCTTACTGAGTTGTAATCAAGGCGAACAAGTTGTTAAAAACAACCCGTACTTCTCTCTCACTGATACCACCACTCTTCGCCTACCCAACAGCGTTTGGAAAGAGATACTGCGTGATGGCGTTTATACCATCACACGGGAAAGTTCTACCGAAATGCCATTTACCAACGAATACCACGATTTTAAGGGCGTAGGCAATTACCACTGTGCAGCTTGTGGCAATCTACTTTTTTGCTCCGAACACAAATATGACAGTGGTACGGGTTGGCCGAGTTTTTGGCAACCTGCCCAGTCTAATCGCTTACTTTTTCGGAAAGACTTTTCGGAACGAGAAGAACGAATTGAGGTACGATGTAGAAGATGTGCAGGCCATTTGGGGCATTTGTTTTACGATGGCCCCGCTCCCACTCGACAGCGTTATTGCATGAATTCACTGGCGTTGAAGTTTGTGGCTGATACAACGAGGTGAGAGATTATATCTTTCCGTCATTGTTTCATTCTTCTAAAAATTCTGAAAGAAGAATAACATTTTCAAAGCCTTTTTGGCGTAATCCTAAAGTAAGTTCTACGTCTTTTGTAAGCAAAGGATAGCCAAACTCAAGTGAAAGTGCTACATAAACAGTGTCTTTTTCATCAATATCTTTACAAAGAATAAATGCCTGATAATAATTTTGAGTTGAGATTAAAAAATTAGGCACAATTATCAGTTTTTCAAATAGATGCAGGGTATAATCGCGAAGTCGTTGACCTGCCATTGGCGATTTTCTGGTAATTAATTCTTGGTAAATTTGAATCTCCGTGAGAGCAAAATCAGGTAAATAAAATTTATTTTCAGTCACAATGTGCAAATATTGCTCTCGCCCGCTGATAAGGCAACTGAAAATCACATTAGCATCTGTAATAAACTGATTCAAATTTGAAAAGAATTAGCGTTTTCAAATTTGAATTTTTCCCAAGCTATTTGTCTCGCTTTTTCAACAACTGTATCAGCATCAATACTATTTTCTTGCAGAGATTGTTGAAGTTCTTCAGCCAAAAGATGCATTTCCTCCCATTCCATTTCACGTTGCACGCGCTCTTGTAAGGCTTTGATTCCATAACGAGCCACCAATGCCTCGCTCACATTTATTTGAATTGTAGCCATTGTCTATCAATAGTTTTGCCGACGAAAGTAAACTTAATTGAAATAATATCAAAATCTGACTTAGACAAAAAAGCCGCTCCAAATGGAACGGCTTTTCTTTAACCAAACTTCTCTAAACCTTCAAAATATTACACTTCTAAATTCTTCTCTTGCTTCGCCTTGGCTTCTTTGCCGTTGGTGACAGTTTTACCGTCAACGCCATTTACAACTTTTAAGACGCTCAATGATGTAATACATGGCGGGTACCATGATGAGAGTCAATAACGTACTAAACGACAAACCAAAGATGATAGTAAAGGCCAACGAACCCCAGAATACGGCACTAAAACCTCCAATAAAGAACTGTGGGTCGAACTCGGTAAAGAGCGTTACAAAGTTGATGTTCATACCGATAGCCAACGGCACCAAGCCCAAAATACAAGCCGAGGCAGTGAGTAGTACAGGCGTAAGACGTGCCGCGCCTGCTTCGATAAGTGCTTGACGAGTAGATAAACCACGCCCTCGGAGTTCTTCGGTGAATTCAATAAGCAAAATACCATTTTTGATTACGATTCCTGCTAAGGCAAAAATACCTACACCCGTCATAATGATAGACATGGTTTTGCCCGTAATCATAAAGCCCAACAAAACTCCAATCAAGCTAAACAATACCGTAAAGAAAATGATAAACGGTTTGCTCATAGAGTTAAATTGAGTCACTAAAATCAAGAATATCAACAAGATAGCCCCTAAGAACGCTACCCCCAAGAACTCCATTGACTTCATTTGCTCTTCTTGTTCACCGCCCAAACGAATACTGTATCCTTGCGGAATGTCCAAGCGTTCTTGGTCTTTGCGGTTGATACCACTGTAAGTAGTGGCGTAACGAATATTGGTCAATGTACTCAGTGGTACTTGGCGCAGCACTCCACCCAGATTCATATCGCGATACACAATATTCATGCTCAAAAGTTTCTCGATTTGGCCACGATCGCCTTCTTTCAAGCGTACCATGATGGGATAATCGTCTTTATCGTCACGAAATTTGGAGACTTCCGTTCCAAACAATGCTCCCCGAATCTGACCCGCAATTTGAAGCGTAGAGATACCTTCCCGCGCTGCTTGTTCGCGGTTTATGTCAATGACGATTTCGGGCTTGTTCAATACCAAATCCGACTTCAACTCTTCGATTCCTTGAATACCCGATTTAATAATGGCATTTTTTACGTTGGCAGTAAGATTTACTAATTGGTTGAAATCCTCTCCTGCTATTTCAATGGTTACAGGTTTACCTGTTGGTGGGCCATTGCTTTCTGGTTCTGCTGTAACTTGCGCTCCTGGAATTCCTTTGACCCGTTCGCGAACTTTGGCCAAAATAACAGACGTCGAAATGCCATAATGAATACGCTCTTCTACACTCTTAAAAGCAACGGTGATTTTTCCTTTGTGAGGAACAATGGTACGGTCAGGATTGAACGGGTCGCCTGCGTTGATACCAATATTGGTAATAACCGACGCAACAATGGGGCTATCTTTGCCAATGACGCTATATACACGGTCTTCAAGCTGTTTCATTACCTCATTGGTCTTGGCTGCGTCAGTTCCCTGAGGCATTACGCAATAGACATACACAAAATCGGGGTCACCTGAAGGAAAGAATACCGATTTAGGTTTGACTACTGCCGTGAGAATAATGGTTCCAATAAACAAAGCAATCACTCCCACAAACAACACGTAAGGACGCGCTCCCGTAATTACCCACGAAATGAGTTTACGATAGCCATTTTTCAAACGAGGGAATACATTCTCCTGAAAAGGCACGATGATGCGAGGCGTCAGAATGTAGTGGTTGAAAAGATATAAGAGTGTAACAAGGGTCATTAAGTTGCCTATCCCGAAGTTGATGACATACCCTACTACTGAAAGCCCCACTAAAATCAGAAGCGGTCTTAAAATAGAACGAAATGACTTGTCTTCGTTGGCGTGTTCTTCAACCCGTTTCAGCGATGAAGACGCAAATACAGGATTCATAACATACGCTACAAACAACGACGCAAAAAGCGTGATAATGAGCGTCAGGGGTAAAAATTTCATAAACTCACCCACAATACCTGGCCAAAACAATAATGGCAAAAAGGGTGCAATCGTAGTCAATGTACCCGTCAATACAGGAATAAACACCTCTCCCGCAGCGTAAGAAATCGCTTGCGTACGGGTGAGTTTTTTGTCGTCATTATACACTCGGTGAGCATTTTCAATAACCACAATGGCATCATCCACCACGATTCCAAGCCCCAATAAGAAAGCAAAAAGTACGATTGTATTTAAGGTAAATACAATACCCGTTGCACTGGCAATGACTGGAAAAAGTACAAAAGCTACCAAGGTAGAAAGCGGTACAGAAAGTCCTACGAAAATCGCATCTTGTACCCCCATAAAAAACATCAACACCAATACCACAAAGATAAAGCCGAGAATTACGGTGTTTAATAGGTCGTTCAACTCCACTTTGGTACGCTCAGAACCATCGTTGGTCAGGCTTACTTTGAGGCCATCGGGGAATTTTGTTTCCTCATATTTTTTCAAAATCGCCTTGATTTCATCAGAAGCTGTAATTAGGTTTTCCCCGCCGCGTTTGATAACGTTGAGCGTAATTACCGTTTTCCCGTCCAAACGTGCGTAGCTTTGTTTTTCAGCAAAACCGTCTTTGATTTCGGCAATTTCCTGAAGTTTTAAAGTAGCCCCTGTCGAAGAACGAATGATAACGTTATTCAACTGATTGACATCTTTAAACTCACCAACCACCCGTAAGTTACGACGCACATTGTCCACGTTGAGTTCACCACCCGAAATGTTAATGTTTTCCCCCTGAATCGCGTTTTGGATTTCGTAGAAAGAAACCCCTGCTGCTTGCATTTTATACAAGTCAAGATTAATTTGAATTTCACGGTCGAGTGCCCCAACGATGTCCACCCGCGTAATTTCGGGCAACGATTCGATTTCGTCTTTCAGTTGGTCGGCATAATCTTTCAGTTTTTTCAACGAATAGTTACCCGCCAGGTTGATGTTCATAATCGGAAACTCCGAGAAATTAACCTCCTGCACCGAAGGATCTTGCTTACGGTCGGTAGGCAAGTCTTTCAAAGATTTATCAACGGCATCGGCTACGCGTTGTTTGGCCGTTTGGGCAGTGATACCCGTCGTAAATTCGACGGTAATCAGCGAAAAATCTTGAATAGAGTTTGATTTAATCTTTGTTACCCCATTCGCTGCTTTGAGCTGTTTTTCAATGGGTTTGGTAATAATTGTTTCAATATCTGAAGGGCTTGCTCCAGGATAAATTGTCGAAACAATCACCGTCGGAACGGCAATTTCAGGAAACTGCTCTTTGGGCATGGTGAAATACACAAACAAGCCCGCCAACGAAATAATGGCTGTAAAGAGATATACCGTCGTCTTGTTTTCTAAGCACCAACGGGTAATTGCGAAGTCTTTTAAGGTTGTCATTACCTTGCGGTTTAAGTTAATAGCTATCCGTTAATGGTTATCTGCATTTTTGTAACAGCCGTAGTGTTTAACAACAGCGACAGAGTGCATTAACAGCTAACAGTTAACGATTTTAAAAACTAACTGCTTGTCCATCTACCAAGTCTTGGTATCCCTCGGTTACGATTAAATCTCCTGCTTGAAGTCCTTCCAAGATTTCGATTTCACCGTTATAAGCTACGCCCGTCTTTATTTTACGCGCTTTTGCTACTTTTTTATTTCCTTCATTTTCAGCCACATACACCACATCGCCAAACTCCGTGCTTTGAATGTAGTTTTGCTTAATTACAATCGCGTTCGATTTGTTGATGTCAGCGATATTCAACACCGAAACCATATTTGGCTTAATATCGTTGCTGGTAGGAATCGCCACTTCGATTTTGAAAGTACGATTGGCTGGGTTTACCAATTTGCTGATAAACGTCACACGGGCGTTGATTTCACGGTTCAAATCAGGAAGTTTTACTTTCACGGCATCGCCCATTCTGATGTGGCTAATGTAGGTATCAGGTACGTTGGCGGTGGCTTTGAGGCTTCCTAAGTTCACAATACTTGCCAATGGCATCCCTGGGGCAGCAATTTCTCCCGTTTTGGCCATGACACGTTCTACGGCACCGCTGATGGGTGCATAAACATTGTACATGTCTATTTGTGTATTCAATACTGCTAAGTTTTTCTCCAACGCCTCTTTGTTATTTTTGGCTTGCAGGTACTGGATTTCGGTGCCTATTTTTTGGTCCCAAAGGCTTTTTTGTTTCTCAAAAACCGTATTGGCCAACTCCATTTGTTGTTTTAGAGCGGCGATTTGATCAAGCAAGATAGCATTATCAATTTTGGCTAATAGTTGACCCGCCTTCACGGTTTGCCCTTCTTTCACAAATACGGTAGTATAAGTTCCTGCCATACGTGGTGTAGCAGTAGCGGTATTTTTGGTTTCAACACTTCCTTGAATTTCGATAAAGCTTTTGAAGTTCCGTGGTTGCAGCGTTTCTGTCAGCACAGGCAATACCTTCTCGGCGGCTTTCATACTTGGGTCGGCAGCTTTAATTTCGGCGTCAAGTTTGGCAATCTTCTCCGTTAAGGCTTTTGACTCGGCCTTCAATTTTGACAAAGCCTCTTTCTTTTCAGCCAATGTATTGGGTTGCTTTTCACCTCCACAGGCTGCTAATAAAATCAAAATAAGGAAACTTCCGATAGGGGCTTTTTTTAGGGTATATTTTAATAATGTGCGCATGATTAGATTTGTGTTTTAATTTTTCAAATAGCCGATTCACTAATTCTTCTGAATTAGGGGGCCAATTTCCCTTTGGCTTTGTCTAAATCTATTTTGGCCAAAAGCAAGTCATACAATGAAGCAAAATAGTTTGTTTGGGCTTCTTTCAAGGCCGATTCGGCATTGATAACCTCAATGTTAGAACCCGTTCCTGCTTGGTACTTGATTTTGGAAACGCGAACTACCTATCAATGGATTGCTCTACCAAGCTTAGGCTTTGCTTGACCTTCTCCACAGTAAACTTAGCCTGCTGAATTTTGTATTTTTTGGCAAAACCATCAAAAACAGGAACTTGAACACTCAGACCAATATTAGCATTGTTGAACCAAGGAGAACCAAGAACATCCCCAAACTTGTTACGTCCCGTGTTGTAGCCGTATCCTGCAAACGCCGCGACGGTGGGATAATATCCGCGTTTATTGTTCTCGACATCCATTTCTACCAATTTTAGATTACTCTTTAAAATTGAGTAATCAATCCGTTGGTCATAGCTAAAACTACTACCATCGTCGGCTTTGACCTCGGAAGCTATCCGTTCTACTTCATTTTCATTGATACGGTCGGTAAGCAAAATTTGTTCATCCAATTTCATTCCCATCTGAAACTTGAGCATATAATAGCTCAAATCCACTAAGTTTTGTACTTTGGTACGTTCGGTTTTGAGGTTATTGAGCGACACTTCCAAACGGTTTACGTCAATTTTTTCCACAAATCCTTTTTCGTTCATTGTGCCCATTTCACGCGTCAGGCTGTCCAAACGTTGGATATTCAAATCCAAGATTTTAGCGCGTTCTTCGGCAACCAATACACTGTAATAGGCTTTAGACACACTCTCCGCTACTTGAATTTTGGACTGAGTGATGTTTTTAAACGCTAATTCACGATAGGCTTGAGCTGCTTTCAAGCCCAACAACCACTGAGCATTAAACAACACTTGTGAGAGTTGAAGTCCTGCATTACCTGAGTATTTTACGCCAAATTGAACCGCGATTGGCGGTGCATCAGAAGGTGCATTTTGGTCAAAAAATACAGCAGGCAAAAAAGCACGTTGGATAATCAAATTATCCATGATACTCACCGAACCCGTTACCTGTGGTAAACCCACAGCTCGAATCTCTCCAATTCGCGACTCGGCACTTTGGGCATCAGTTTGGGTATTTTTGACATTGATGTTGTGCGTTATGCCGTACTGAATGGCTTCTTGAAGCGAATAACGCGTTTGGCTGTAAGTCGGAAACAGTGGGAGCATCAGCACTACCAGCCATTTCCATTTTTGTTGAAGTTGTGGCATATATGGTTTTTAAATTAGAATTTGGGTTGTAAAAAATGGGCTGTTAATAGGTACTTTGAGTGTTAAAACATGGTCTTGGTGGATATAGGCGTCGAAAGCTGTTTTTTTAAATATTCTTCATACAAATTAAGACCCTTGAGGGTGACTATTCCCCGTAGGAAATGGTCGAGCAGTTCGAGCTGCGTATCCAATGGATTAAATTGACCCAATGGAAAAATGTAAGGGTCTAATCCCATCTCAATTTGTTCGAGGCGCAAACGGGCAATAATTTCTGAGTTAATATTTGCGCGGTACAAACCCATCTCAATACCCTTTTTTAGGTTCTGCTTTACTATTTCCAGAATAAATTCCTTCTTGTATTTTGAAAATAAATCCCAGGCTTGAGGATAATATTTCTTGATGTCGAAAATCGCCGTTGGGTTCATACCTGCCATTGTTAGGCGCATCATTTCGGAAGCCATCACTACTTCGGCAATTGGGTCAGGAGCTTCTGCTTGCATCTTTTCGGCCATGGTACGATCACATGCAAAATGATGTTCTACCCCTGCATACACTATCGCATTTTTATCCTCAAAATGGTGATAAATTGT
>JBGAUP010000040.1:0-29458 GCA_044228585.1 Runella sp.
AATGGATCTAATTGCGACAATACCCCATCAAAAAATCGGCGACGTTCTTCGCTACCATCACGTACCAAATCAGTATCGTTGGGAGCGACCAATACCACTGGGAAAAGTCCAATATGTTCACTGATGCGTTCGTAGGGTTTTTTATCCGACAAGATTACTTTCCGCTGTCCACGCTGTAAACTACACGTAACCTGAATAGACTTAGCCCCCTTATAAAAGATTCCCTCCACCATCATAAATTCCGCTTCGTGCTGAAGGCTGAAAGCATCTTGTACCTGAAAAGCACTTTTGGTCAGACCTAACCAATAAATAGCATCCAGTAGATTAGTTTTTCCACTCCCATTCTCTCCTACTATACAATTAAGTTGGTGACTAAACTCAAAACTACCCTCTTCATAGTTTTTGAAGTGGGTCAATTGGAGTTTTTCTAAGTATAGCTGTGGCATTGAATAGTTTTATGCTTATTTTCGCGGGGCAAAGATAAAACAGTCCACCCTTTACAGTTGATAGTTGGTAGATAAATAGCTTATTTTTATTATATAAGCCAACGACCCACTGTTCACAGTTGACAAAAAACCTTATTTTATTGTAACAATGGCAACCAAGACCAAAGCAACCCCGGTTAAAATAACCCATCCTAAGGAAAGATACATGTTCTGGTATGAGTCCATGCTTCTCCAACGTAAGTTTGAAGAAAAAGCAGGGCAACTCTACGGTCAACAAAAAATTCGTGGTTTTTGCCACTTGTACATTGGCCAAGAAGCCTGTTCTTCGGGAGGCGTAAGTGCCCTCACAAAGGATGACAAATGGATTACTGCTTACCGCGACCACGGCATTCCGTTGGCACTGGGTACTGACCCCAACGCCGTGATGGCCGAGCTTTATGGCAAAGCCACGGGAACAACCAAAGGCAAAGGCGGCTCTATGCACATCTTTGATAAGGAGCGGAATTTTGTGGGTGGTCACGGCATTGTGGGGGCTCAAATTCCATTGGGAGCGGGAATAGCCTTCGCCGAAAAGTATAACAAGACTAAGAACCTCTGCATTTGCTTGTTTGGTGATGGTGCTGTACGTCAAGGTGCTTTGCACGAAGCCTTCAATATGGCAATGACGTGGAAACTCCCCGTGATCTTTGTGGTAGAAAACAACGGCTACGCCATGGGAACGTCAGTAAATCGGACTTCAAATGTCACCGACCTCTATACCATTGGCGAAGCCTATGATATGCCATCCGAACCCGTAGATGGAATGGACGTAGAAGCCGTACACGAGGCCGTAAGCCGTGCCGCCGAACGTGCTCGTAGTGGAGAAGGACCTACTTTCTTGGAGTTTAAGACGTATCGCTATCGTGGTCACTCCATGTCTGACCCCCAAAAGTATCGTACCAAAGAAGAAGTAGAGGAATACAAAAAGCGCGACCCTATCGAAATGGTGAAGACTACCATACTCACCAACGGCATCGCAACGGAAGAAGAATTGGCAGCGATTGATGCCAAAGTGAAACAACAAGTAGAAGAAGCCGTCAAATTCTCGGAAGAATCTCCTTGGCCCGACCCTTCCGAAATCTTCACGGATGTATATGTTCAGGAAGACTATCCTTTTATTATGGATTAAGCAACCAATAAAACCTTATAGGTTTTAAAAACCTATAAGGTTTACAAGCTATGAAAACATTAGGTAGGTATTTTATTTTTCTGGGTTCGCTTCTATTTTCTGGGTTCGCTTCTAACCAACCGAGAAAAATTTCGGGTGTATGTCAACCTTGTCCTCGATGAATGTGTAGAAATCGGTATCAATTCGGTTTTTATCGTCTCTATCGTAGCTACTTTCTTGGGAGCAGTGACTTGCGTTCAAACTGCCGACAACTTGGTGAGTCCTTTCGTTCCTAACTACATTATTTCTCTTATTGTACGCGATAGTAGTATTCTCGAATTTGCCCCTACCATTACTTGTGTGGTGTTATCGGGGAAAGTGGGTTCCCACATCGCTGGCAATTTGGGAACGATGCGCATCACCGAACAAATTGATGCCTTGGAGGTGATGGGTATCAATTCTATCTCGTATTTGGTTCTTCCTAAAATTGTGGCTGCCCTCATTGTCTTTCCGATGTTGGTTATATTATCGGGTTTTTTGTCTATCTTAGGAGGCTACATTGCGGGAGTAGCTACCCAAGTCATTACCCCAGAAGACTACATACGGGGACTTCGTTACGATTTTCGGACGTTCAATATTCCTTTTGCCATTATTAAATCCGTATTTTTTGCCTTTTTAATTACCTCCATTGCTTCATTCAAAGGTTATTTTACCCGTGGTGGGGCATTGGAAGTGGGGCAAGCCTCTACCGCCGCCGTTACCAATAGCTGCATCGCTGTACTCATTGCCGACTATCTGCTGGCTCAGTTGTTATTGCTATAACCTTAACCTCTTGGTTACCAATCTATTTCTTTGTTTCCTCGACTTTTCAGATAGTGGTTGGCTTGACTAAAATGTTTTGTCCCAAACCAACCACCGCTATTGGCTGACATCGGCGAAGGATGTTTTGCTTTCAATACAAAATGTTTTTTAGGATCAATAATCCGTCCCTTGTCTTGGGCGTACCTTCCCCAAAGCATAAAAACCACCCCTTCTTTTTCATCATTAATGTGCTGAATGACGGCATCGGTAAATCTTTCCCAACCATGTCCTTGATGTGACCCTGGACTGGCTTCACGAACAGTCAGTGTGGCGTTCAAGAGCAACACACCTTGCTCAGCCCATCGTTCGAGATTGCCCGTGCGTGGAAAAGGCTTACCCAAATCGTCTTGAATTTCCTTGAAAATATTGATTAGAGAAGGCGGCATCTGTACCCCGTCATTGACCGAAAAACACAGTCCGTTGGCCTGTCCTCTACCATGATAAGGGTCTTGCCCCAGAATAACCACTTTTACTTGGTCAAACGGACACTTATCGAAAGCATTAAACATTAGTTTACCTGGTGGATAAACCTTTTGCGTCATGTATTCTTGTTTGACAAAGGCCACCAACTCCGCAAAATACGGTTGTTCAAATTCAGATTGTAAGTGAGCCTTCCACGAAGCATCTATTTTAACGTCCATTTTTCTAATTTTTGGCCAAAATATTGGTTTTTTCAACTATTACAACCTAATTTTGGTTACAAAGTTAGGAAATCAAGCAACAACCATGACATCAGCGATTACAGAAGGCGTAAAAGTGAGTGTATTAACACAATATCAGCCCGAATATTCGAGTCCGATGCAGGCACATTTTGTATTTACGTACCGCATCACCATCGAAAATCACAGTGAGCATACCGTGCAGTTGCTACGCCGGCATTGGTTTATCCACGATTCCAACGGAACTGTAAGAGAAGTGGAAGGAGAGGGAGTAGTAGGCCAACAACCCGTACTTGAGCCTGGCGAAATCCATGAGTATGTGTCGGGTTGTAATTTACGAACCAGTATGGGAAAAATGGCTGGCACCTATCTCATGGAACGTATCATGGATGGCAAGCAATTTCAGGTAACAATCCCCGAATTTGTAATGATTACTCCTTATCGTTTGAACTAAGCATACTATTTCTTTTGCAGATTCGCTCTCTTTTTTCCTATTTTCTTTCCGCCCAAAACGAACACGGCCTACATTCTCCTTTTGTGTTTGATTTGTACTTAAGTACCATCAAAAAAGACAGTATTTTGCCTGATTTCGAGGCCATTGAATCTATTCGTGAGCAGATGCTTCAAAGCCACGAACAACTAAAAATCACGGATTATGGTGCTGGTTCTAAGGTTAATGCTTCTCCCATGCGTGAAGTAAGCGACGTAGCCAAAAATTCCAAGAAATCAGCCCGATTAGGGCGGTTATTTTATCGCCTCATTCAAAAATTCAATTATGAACACATTCTCGATTTGGGAACATCTTTGGGGCTAACCACCATGTATTTGGCAAAAGCAAACCCCAATGCACAAGTAATTACCTTTGAAGGCTGCCCCGAAACTGCAAAAGTAGCAAAGAGAAATTTTGAGGCGTTCTATAATCGGCAGTCAAAAGTCCACAGTCAAAAGTCAAAAGTCCATAGTCCACAGTCACCAGTCACCAGTCACCAGTCACCAATCACTACTATTGTCGGTAACCTTGATGAAGTTCTTGAAAAGCAAGTAGCTAATATACCAAAAATTGATTTTGCTTTTTTTGATGCCAACCACCGCTACGCGCCTACGATACGATACTTTGAAACTTGCCTCCAAAAAGTCCACAACGACAGCTTATTCATTTTCGATGACATTCACTGGTCTGCCGAAATGGAAGCTGCTTGGGAATACATTAAGGCACACCCATCGGTCACAGTCACCATTGACTTGTTTACGGTAGGATTAGTGTTTTTTCGCCAACAGCAGCCCAAACAACATTTTACATTACGCTGGCCTTTTTGGCAGTAAATCACAACACAATAAGCTCTACCCGTCGGTTTTTTTTACGGTTTTCCTCCGTATTGTTGGGTGCCACGGCGTCAATAGGTCCTCGCCCAAGTATTTGCAGGCGGTTGGCCGCTAGCCCCTTTTTTAGCAAATATTCCACTACCGCTTGGCAACGATCACGGGAGAGCTTTACATTGAGGTCAAAATCTCCGATATTGTCTGTATGACCCCTAATCTCAATACGAGTTGTGGGATTCTGTCTCAAAACCTCGGCCAACTCGTCTAATTGAGGCCCTGATTCAGGACGCAATACGGAGCTACTTTGGTCAAAATAAATACTATTCAATACCACTACTTTTCCTTTTTCTAACTTTCCAAACGAGGTCTCCTCCTGTTTTTTTTCAGGTATTGGTTTTTGAACAGGAGCGATACGCGCAGGTTCGGGCGAACGAGTTCGTTCAAGCTTCGCAACAAATTCGTAGTTTTTTCCTGCCCCAGTCGCTGTCTCAACCACCAAATTTTTGGTTACCGAAGTATATTCAGGCGCCATTGCCGTCATTTCAATAGTATAGGGTCCATCAAAAATCTCCAGTTCCAATACTCCTTTTTTCAAAGAGTAGGTTTGCGTAGAAGTTTCGGGAGTTTTGTAGGTAACTTTTACGGTAGCCGTGGGGATAAAACGGCCATCTGCCGCATCTAAAGCAGAAATTTTTAAATGGGCACGTTTGACTTTTGATAAGTCCAACACCACTCTTCTACTATTCTTGATGTCATGAATATTAATAGAAGCTTCGGTATAACCCTCGGCCGTACCATAAATACTTACGGTGATTTCGGGAGGAACTTGAATCGAAAAGCTTTTATCAACCTTATTGAAAACGGGGAGAAACTCCTTACCTGTTTTCAAATCTTTCATTCTCAGTGTCACTTCCGTTAGGAGTGTATTGCTCTCTTTATCGTTCACAAAAACCACTACATTGATAGGCATAGCCTGTGCGAGTACTGAACTATCAACAAAAAGTAGCAGCCACAAAACAAACAAAAAATGGGCAAGTCTCTTGATAAATAATAGGTGTATCATAACACAAAGGTAATTTCTTAAATACAAGAAAAGCTGCAAAAAGGGTTACTATTTTTAAATATGAGCCGATTTGCGCTAAAATCCACTTCTTCTTCACGCTTTCACTTTGATAGTCTAAAAATCATCATTTATTTTGTCAAACAATAATTAGCAGACTAATTCACTGAATTTTCCTACTCTACTGCAACATTTGAATTAATAAAAATGACTCACCCTTCCGACTCTCGTGCTTATTTTTTTAAGATTGACACTACCATCAAAAAAATTCGGAATGTACTGCAAAAAAAATTTAACGATGCAGGTTTTGATTTGACGGTTGACCAATGGGTATTAATTGACCACGTAGCTCGAAATCAAGGAATTAGTCAAAATACCTTAGCAGAATTAACCACAAAAGATGCCCCTACGGTAACCCGTATCTTGGATTTATTGGTGAAAAAAGGCTTAGTAGAGCGTCGGATGTCGGAAGAAGATCGTCGAAAATTCAATATTTTTTTACTACCTGAGGGTGAGAAAACATTTCAAACCGTGTTACCCGTCGTCAAGGAAATCCGCCGACAGGGGTGGGGAAAACTCAATGAAGAAGACTACGAGCACTTCGTCCGCATCATGGATTCGATTTATCAAAATTTTAGTGATTGATTAAAGTCACTTTCTCCAAACTTCGGGCTTAAAACCCAGAAAAACACGCAATAGTGATGTTTTTCTGGGTTTAAAAATATTGCTTCGTATATCCTTAGACCAACAAAAAATTAGAAAAAAGTAGTTATTTCCCATCAAAGAATCCTACTTCAAAAATTGTCATTTCATTTATTTTCAATAATTCCCTCCTATATTTGACGGTAAAATTGGGATTAAACGCACCCTCCATGTCAAAAAACTTAGTAATTGTAGAGTCACCGGCCAAGGCCAAAACCATCGAAGGATACCTCGGAAAAGATTTTACGGTCAAGTCCAGTTTTGGACACGTACGTGATTTGCCCGACAAAGATTTAGGGGTAGATGTAAACAAAGGTTATCAACCTGTTTATGAAGTTTCGCCCGAAAAGACCAAAGTAGTTAACGAATTAAAAAAATTGGCCAAGTCTTCCGAGGAAGTCTGGCTCGCTACCGACGACGACCGCGAAGGAGAAGCTATTTCTTGGCATCTAAAAGAAGCGTTGGGACTCCCCCAAGACACCAAACGCATTGTATTTCGGGAAATTACCAAAGGGGCTTTGCAAAAAGCCATCCAAAACCCCCGTGCCATAGACATGGACTTGGTCAATGCCCAACAAGCGCGGCGCGTACTCGACCGCTTGGTGGGCTACGAGCTATCCCCTGTTTTATGGCGCAAGATAAAAATTGGGAACAGTACGGCTCTATCGGCTGGGCGAGTGCAATCAGTAGCTGTTAGGCTGATTGTCGAACGCGAACGCGAAGTAGAAGCCCACGAATCCAAGTCATCCTTTAAAGTAACTGCCCGATTTGACCTTGACGGAGGCAAAGTGCTGGAAGCTGAACTTCCCAAAAACTTTGAAACTGAAGCGCAAGCAAGAGCATTTTTGGAGAAGTGTAAAGGAGCTACTTTCAGCATCAAAAACTTAGAGGTAAAGCCCGCTAAAAAATCACCTGCGCCTCCGTTTACCACTTCTACCTTGCAACAAGAGGCTTCGCGCAAATTGAGTTTTTCGGTATCACAAACGATGACCGTGGCCCAAAAACTCTACGAGGCTGGTAAAATCTCTTATATGCGTACCGACTCTACTAACTTGTCGGAAGAAGCATTACAGAAAGCCCAAGACCAAATAACGACCGAATACGGCGATAAATATTACCAAAAGCGCGTTTACAAAACCAAATCGGAATCGGCACAGGAAGCCCACGAGGCCATTCGCCCCACCAACTTTGGCGAAACCAAAGCAAGTAGCGACCGCAACGAGCAACGCTTGTATGAACTCATTTGGAAGCGCGCTATCGCCTCCCAAATGGCCGACGCGCAGTTGGAACGCACTATTGCAACGGTGGGTATTTCGACCACTTCCGAGGAACTCATTGCCCAAGGCGAAGTCATCAAATTCGATGGGTTTTTGAAAGTATATCTCGAATCTAAAGACGATGAGGAAGAAGACACCAAAGGGATGTTACCCCCCTTGAATATTGGACAAATTCTTCTTTTAAATATTCTCAAGGCTACGGAGAAATTCTCACGCCCCAAACCCCGCTATACGGAAGCAAGTTTGGTAAAGCAATTGGAAGAAATGGGCATTGGTCGGCCTTCAACTTATGCACCTACCCTCTCTACTATTATTAAACGTGAATACGTAGTAAAGCAAGACAAAAAAGGCCAAGAACGCGAGTTTAAAGAACTATCGCTTCGAAACAATGAAATCAAAGAAACCAAAGGAAAAGAGACTTTTGGAGCCGAAAAAGCCAAACTATTTCCTACCAATACGGGTATGGTAGTCAACGATTTCTTGGTAGATTTATTTCCAGCCATTGTGGACTTTTCTTTTACGGCCAATGTCGAAAAAGAGTTTGACGAAATTGCCGAAGGTAAGCTTTCTTGGCAGCAAATGATTGATGAATTCTATCAAGGCTTTCACCAAAAAATTGGAGAAGTGGAAGGGGCCGCTTTTAAAAAGACTGCCGCACGAGACTTAGGGCTTGACCCCAAGTCTGGTAAACCTGTTTCGGCACGTATCGGCAAATTTGGCCCGTATGTTCAAATCGGTGAAAATATCGAAAGTGAGGCCAAACCTCAATACGCCAACCTCAAAAAAGGCCAACTCATCGAAACCATTACCCTCGAAGAAGCCCTCGAATTGTTTGCGTTACCGCGCGAAGTAGGTTTTTTTGAAGATAAGCCCATGATTGTAGGAGTCGGGAAATACGGGCCATACGTCAAGCACGACGATAAATTTTACTCTCTTGACCGCAACGACGACCCTTATACAGTAGGCGAAGAAGCCTGTATCACGGCTATTAAACTCAAACGCGGCGACCTGGCCAATGAGGGAGAAGGCTTGGGCGAACTGGAAGGAAAGCCGCTCACGACGGGCATGGGAAAGTACGGTCCATTCATCAAACACGACGAAAAGTATTATTCTCTGCCAAAAGGGGCAAGCCTGCAACGCCTTACCCGCGAGGAAGCCCTGGAAATCATTCAGAAAAAACGAGAAATAGAAAACAATAAGGTCATTCGGGAATTTGCCGAAAATACCACAGTAAAAGTATTGCGCGGCCCCTACGGCCCTTACATTGCTGTTGGAAAGAGAAACATCAAAATCCCCAAAGATACTGATCCTGCTTCCCTCACGCTGGAAGATTGCCTAAAATTGGCAGGTAGTTGAAAAGGCGTGAGTGGTGGGGAGTGAGTAGTAAGGAGTAAATTTTTTCTTTAAAAGTTTTAGCCATCTCTCCTACATACTCACTCCTCAATACCTATTCTTATGGATCAGCGCATTATTAACCTTTTTGACGAATACACCCACAAGCCGCTCAAACGCGACGATTTTTTGCAACGCCTCGCTAAATTGACAGGCAGTACCACTGCTGCCATGGCCGTACTTCCTCTTTTGGAAATCAACTACGCCAACGCCATGACGGTCAAACCCAACGACGAACGACTCACCATCGAAAACATCACGTACGCAGGCGAAGATACCCAAATGAAGGGCTATTTGGCACGCCCCGCCGCCGCAGGCAAATACCCCGCCGTAGTCATCATCCACGAAAATCGTGGTATTAATCCGCACATCGAAGACGTAACCCGACGCGTGGCCTTGGCAGGTTTCATTGCTTTAGCTCCCGATGCACTTTCTCCTTTTGGCGGTACACCCACTGGCGAAGACGAAAAAATACGTACTTATTTTGGGCAACTTGACCCTAAGAAAAATCTCAGTAACTTCGTAAAAGCATTCGACTACCTCAAATCGCGCCCCGACTGTACGGGTAAGACAGGTTGCGTAGGCTTTTGTTGGGGGGGAGCTATGGCCAATCAACTGGCCGTCAATGTCCCTACCTTAAACGCCGCAGTCGCTTATTATGGCCGTCAAGCCGACGCTGCAGATGTACCCAAAATCAAAGCCTCGCTCCTACTTCACTACGGTGCCCTCGATGAGCGCGTCAACGCTGGAATCCCCGCCTACGAAGATGCCCTTAAAAAAGCGGGTACAGATTATCAACTATTCGTTTATGAAGGAGCGCAACACGCTTTCAACAACGATACTGCTCCTACTCGCTACAACGAGGCGGTCGCAAAATTGGCTTGGGAACGAACCATTGGCTTATTCAACAAAAAGTTGAAGTAGAACCAATAATAAACGTTAACCCCAATTGTAAAGTAAATAAGCTGCCATCGTGAATGATGGCAGCTTATTTTGTCTTATCCACTATCCAATTATTTCACAATCAAAAACTTACGGCTAACTGCTTAATCCATCCCCTTCAATTCTGCCACTACTTTCGTAATAGAGTCTTTAGCATCGCCGAAGAGCATGAGGCAGTTAGGGTAGTAGAAGAGTTCGTTGTCAATACCTGCGTAACCTGCGGCCATGGAGCGTTTGCTCACAATCACCGTTTTGGCCTTGTCGGCGTTCAAAATCGGCATTCCGTAAATCGGGCTGGCGGGGTTGCTGCGAGCTGCGGGATTTACCACGTCGTTGGCTCCCACGACAAACACTACGTCGGTAGTGGCAAATTGGTCATTGATTTCGTCCATTTCTACCAGTTTATCGTAGGCTACGTTCGACTCGGCCAAGAGTACGTTCATGTGTCCAGGCATCCGTCCTGCTACGGGGTGGATGGCATATTTTACCTCTACCCCACGGGCTTCGAGAATAGCTTCGAGTTCGTGAATGACGTGCTGCGCCTGCGCCACCGCCAAGCCGTAACCTGGTACTACAATTACTTTTTGGGCGTAGTTCATCAAAATCGCTACATCTGAAGGTGTGCTGCTCTTCACTGCACCGCCCGTAGCTGCACTTGCCCCACCCACAGCTGCACTACCACCACCAAACGAACCAAAGATGACGTTGGTAAGAGAACGATTCATGGCATTACACATCAAAATGGTGAGCAAAGTACCCGCCGAACCCACCAAAATACCGCCCGTTAGCATCACTTGGTTGTCGTACAAAAAGCCGCCGAAGGCCGCTGCTACCCCTGTAAAAGAGTTGAGGAGAGAAATTACGACAGGCATATCGGCTCCACCAATGGGCAGCACAAACAAAATACCGTAGCCCAACGACAAGGCAAACACCACGTACAGCAAAGCAGTTGAAAGATGCCCCATGGCAATATACACGCTCAAGCCTAAGATGCTCATTAAGAGAATGATGGTTAGGATATTTTGAGCAGGAAGTTTAAAAGTTTTCTTCATGATTTCCTGCAATTTGGCGTAGGCGATGATACTACCCGAAAACGAAATGCTACCAATCACCAAACCCGCCACAATCGTCAGCACGGTGGCTGGCGAGGCGTCTTCGTGCAGGTGTCCAAATTCTACCAACGAAATCAAGGCCGCGCAAGCCCCCCCCATCCCGTTGAAAAGACTCACCATTTGGGGCATAGCGGTCATTTTTACTTTCTTAGCCGAAATCCACCCGATAACTGTACCGATGGCAATGCCGCCAAAAATCCAACCGTAATTACCAACGGGCTGGCCTTCTTCGTTGGTGTGCATAAAAATAGTACCCAAGATGGCGAGCGTCATACCCGCAGCGGCTAAGAAATTGCCATTGCGGGCAGTTTTGGGGCCAGAAAGCATTTTCAAACCCACAATAAAAAATACCGAACCAAGCAGGTAAATAAGATATAACCAATATTGTTGTATCATTTTGGTTTAGAGTTTACAGTAAACAGTTTGCAATCGCTGCCCTTTTTTACTGTGGACTGCTGACTGCCAACTGTGGACTAAATTTTATTTTTTCTTTTTAAACATTTCCAACATTCTGTCTGTCACCACAAAGCCCCCTACGACGTTGAGCGTACCGAGAATTACGGCCAAAAAGCCCAAAATCAACGCAGGCCAATTGCCCGCTTCGGCATGACCCATCACAATGATAGCTCCGATAATGACGACGCCGTGGATGGCGTTGGCTCCCGACATCAATGGTGTGTGAAGTGCCGAAGGCACTTTGGAGATGACTTCAATGCCCACAAAAATCGAAAGAATGAGGATATAAATGAGTTCTATGTTTTCGCCAATGAAAGTGATGATTGCATCCATGTTTTTAGTGGTTAGTGGTTGGTTGACGGTGATTAGTAATTGATGAGGAGGATTGGAGTCAAAAATTCCTCACTACTGATTTCTCGCTCCTCACTTCTTCTCCAGAATCCCCTTCGTAAATCCGTGTACCAGTTCGCCTTGGTGGGTAATGAGGCTTCCTTTGGTGATTTCTTCTTCTAACTCCCACTTAAAGCCGTCTTTATTGGCCAAATGCAGCAGCAAGGTGCTGATGTTTTTGGCGTACAAATCGCTGGCATTGGTTGCCAAAAGCGCTGGGAGATTGGACTCTCCAATAATAGTCACCCCGTTTTTTACCACTGTTTGGTTGGGTTCGCTCAAAGCACAGTTCCCACCCGACTCTACGGCCATGTCCACAATCACGCTACCCGTTTTCATGGACTGTACCATTTCTTCGGTGACGAGGATAGGGGCTTTTTTACCCATGACCAAGGCCGTTGTAATCACCAAATCGGCGTCTTTGATTCGTTGCTTGATAAGGTCTTGTTGTTTTTGCAAAAACTCCGCCGATACTTCTTTGGCGTAGCCTCCTTCCGATTTGTTGGCTTCCATGCCCTCAACGCTCAAAAACTTTCCGCCCAATGATTCGACTTGTTCTTTGGTTTCGGGGCGTACGTCGGTGACTTCTACTACCGCACCGAGGCGTTTGGCCGTGGCAATCGCCTGTAACCCCGCCACCCCCGCACCAAAAATCAGCACTTTGGAGGGTTTGATAGTGCCTGCGGCGGTCATCATCAGCGGAAAAATCTTGCCGAGGGCGTTGGCCCCGAGCAGCACCGCCTTATAGCCTGCGAGGTTGGCTTGCGAACTCAGCGCATCCATGCTTTGGGCTTTGGTAGTACGCGGCACGGCGTCCATGCTAAAAGCTGAAATTTTCTTCTGACAGAGCGCTTTTACCAAATCGGGCTGGGTGTAGGCGTACAAAAATGAAATGCTCACCGCGCCTTCGCGCATGAGGGCCACTTCATCGAGTGTGGGTGCGTTGACTTTTAGCACCACATCGGCATCGGCCAGCAGTGTCTTGGTGTCGGCAATAATCTGTGCCCCTGCATTTTCGTAAGCGATGTTGAGAAGGGAGGATTTTTCGCCCGCGTTACTTTCGATAGAACACGTAAAACCCGCTTTTAGAAGAGACTTAACAACGTCAGGTGTGATAGAAACCCGCCTTTCGTAGGCTTTGGTTTCTTTTAAAATCGCAATTTTCAAGGTCTAAATAGTTGTTTAGGAATAAAAGCCCAAATTATAGGACTTAATTTACATAAACAATAACCTCGCCCTGTTTTCGGAAAATTTCTGAAGTAATTTTTTTGGGGTGGACGACATAACGCTCAACCACCCCAAAATACTTCCTCAAAAAATGAAAGCATTATTTACAAAATATACTGACTCAAGTCGCGGTTTTTGACCAAACCTGCGAGGCGTTCTTGCACTAATTCACGGGTAACTACGACGTGAGAATTGGCAGAGATTACATCGGGAATGTCAAACATAAAATCATTGAGTAGCGTACTCATTACGGTCTGTAAACGGCGTGCTCCAATGTTTTCTACTTCCGAATTGATAGTAAAGGCCAATTTCGCAATCTCGCGCAGGGCTTCATCTTGAAAAGTCAGTTCCACTTCTTCGGCCTGCATCATGGCACTGTACTGGCGCGTCAGGGAGTTGCGAGGTTCTTTCAGAATTCGGTAAAAATCGTCTTCGGTTAGGCTCTGCAACTCTACTCGAATCGGGAAGCGTCCTTGAAGCTCTGGAATCAGGTCGGAGGGTTTAGACACATGAAA
Source organism: Runella sp. (assembly GCA_044228585.1). Lineage (GTDB taxonomy): Bacteria > Bacteroidota > Bacteroidia > Cytophagales > Spirosomataceae > Runella. The sequence continues at coordinate 13,507 of JBGAUP010000040.1, forward strand.
TGCACCTGCCGCCACAAACAATATGTGGTCGGTTTTGATGGGTCCGTATTTTGTATTAACCGTCGAGCCTTCCACTATCGGTAGCAAATCGCGCTGTACTCCTTCACGGCTTACGTCAGGGCCGCCACCTTTACCGTTGGAATTGGCAATTTTATCAATTTCATCAATAAAAATAATGCCCAAATCCTCAGCTTTCAGAATGGCCTCCTCTTTTACTTCATCCATGTCAATGAGTTTGGCAGCTTCTTCTTCCAACAATATTTTACGGGCATCGGCAATGGTCATTTTACGCTTTTTATTGCGCTTTGGCATCATATTGCCGAGCATTTCTTGGAGATTCATCATCGAAACATCGTCAATGGGGCCGCCCATTACGCCAATATTCGGCGCAGATGACGATTGCATATCAATCTCAATTTTACGGTTTTCAAGCTCTCCTGCCCGTAGTTTTTCCCGAAAACGCCCCCGCGTTCGCTCATTTAGCTCATGGTCAGGCATCGCCGCTATTGGCGGCGGAGGGTTTACCGAGTCGCTATCGTCCACAATCTCAAAACCTACACTTGGTCGGTTATGACTGTGCGTAGTAGAATTATTATTGGGATACATGGGAGGAATCAGCACGTCCAAAATGATATCTTCGACAATTTCTTGGGCTTTTTGTTTGACGGCTTCTTTTTTTGCCGTTTTTACCATATTGACCGATTGCTCCACCAAATCGCGCACCATACTTTCTACGTCACGGCCTACGTAGCCCACTTCGGTAAATTTTGAAGCTTCTACTTTGATAAAAGGGGCATCCGCTACTTTGGCTAAACGACGCGCGATTTCGGTTTTACCCACCCCCGTAGCTCCAATCATTAAGATATTGTTGGGAATAATTTCCTTCTGCATTTCGGGGGTACTATTCATTCGTCGCCAACGATTACGAAGTGCAATAGCCACATTCCTTTTGGCATCGTGCTGACCAATGATGTATTTATCCAGTTCGGCGACTATCTCGCGAGGGGTTAGTTTATCTAATTGTGAAGGCATTGTTTAATTTGACAATTTGAAAATAGGTAAATTTGAAAAGGCACTAAGGCCTTTTTTTTGCAAAACAAATGTAGAATCGTTGGCAAATTCAAATTTGACCTCTAAATTTGTACAAATTTGATAAACGAATCTCGAAAATGAAACGTAACTTTTTGAAAATAAGTGCTTTGTTGTTAGTTGTTTCTTTGGGTTCTTGTAAGTACCAAAAGAACAACACAATTGACCAACCTGATGTACGTGCTGGAGATGAGTATATTTATGGAGTGCATCCTGACTCAGCTGCTCGTCAAACCAAGAACAAATATACGGCAAAGCCTGAGTTGGAGCAGCGTACCAACGCTATTCGCGAAAAACTTTTTGGTGGAGCTACTCCCGAAACCACTGCTCCAGTGGCGGCTGACTCAGCCGTTGCCACTAACTAAGCGCAGTAAGTTTTAATAGATTGGAAGCGACGTTTGATTGAGCGTCGCTTCTTTTGTTTCCCCTAACCTGTACATTAATTATACTATACACCTATGAAACACATTTGCTCATTTTTACTATTGGTGCTTCTTTTGTCTGTAAAACTGTTCGCTCAAAGTGCTGATGAAGCCGCGGTCAAAGTACCCATTCAACAACTTTTTGACAGTATGAAAAAAAGTGATTCAACCTTGGTACGTCAATCATTGATGGCAGGAGGTCATCTCGAAACCATCCTAAAAAACAAAGCAGGCGAAACCATCGTACGCTCCGACTCGTTTGAAGGTTTTGTCAAAAGTATCGGCAAAGCTACCCCAGGAGACTTGGATGAAAGACTTAGTTCTATTGAGATTCGTATAGATGGCGACATGGCCACGGCTTGGACTCCCTACAAATTTTACTACAAAGGGAATTTTAGCCACTGTGGGGTCAATGCTTTTCAGTTGATTAAAACCGCAGCGGGCTGGAAAATTTGGAGCATCATTGATACGCGCCGCAAAGAAGGTTGTGAATGATGGAATTGCCGATTTTCGATGACCAATGGTAGATTTTGTAAAAAATAACCAGAATTAAAAAATCGACAATCGGCCATTGAACCTCGAAAATCAAAAATTAACCATGCGTTACGTAGGAGATATTACGAGTACCGACCATTACAAAATAGCCCTCTACACTTGGAACGAGAAGTACATTGTCAAGATAGAAGCAGGACTATACGAACAAATTTACAAGATTAGTGAAATGGATTTTTTGGGAGGAGAGTCCGAAATTCACGCGTTATTTGCGGATGAGGCATTTTTGAAAAGTATCCTCGACCGTTTCCGTCAAATGCACCAAGACTTTCAAGAGGTACTCACCCGACATGATGTAATTTAGCCATGAACTTTGAAGAATACCTTATCAGCAAAAAAATAGATATTCAGGCATTTCGCCAGCAAGAAGCGGAGCGATTCCACGAATGGCACACCCTCTTTGCACAGCTACATCCCGAGAGTTTTACGGCACAAAAGAAGTTTTTAATCAACTATATTCGCCGTAAGTACTTGTTAAAAAATGAAGCTTAGAAGGTTAGATTGGCCACTTTTGTGATTTATAGAATGAGTAAATCACAAACATGACATGAACCTATTCCTTTCTACTGTCCGTAATTTCTATTTGCTACTTCTTTTTACTCCTTTGGCCTTTGCCCAACAAAGACCTAATATCATTATGATTTTGGTGGACGACATGGGTTGGGGCGAAGTAGGAGTGTACGGTTCAAAATATTGTCAAACTCCCCATTTAGACAATCTGGCCAAACAGGGGATGAGATTCACAAATTTTTACGCCAACTCGACCGTATGCTCGCCCACACGGGCTGCCCTGATGACGGGTCGTTATCCCGATTTGGTGGGAGTACCTGGCGTTATTCGGAGCAATGTTGAAAACAGTTGGGGGTACTTTTCTCCTAAAGCCATAACACTCCCTCAAGTATTAAAATCGGCTGGTTATGAGACGGCCATGGTCGGGAAATGGCATTTGGGATTAGAGCCAGAAAATCACCCCAATCGAAGGGGATTTGCGCATTTTCACGGTTTTTTGGAAGACATGATGGACGATTATTACACGCACCTTCGGGAAGGAAAAGATTGGATGCGACTCAACGGACAGGTTATTCATCCTCAAGGACATGCCACTGATATATTTACCCAATGGGCTGTGGATTACCTGAATGTCCAAAAGAAAAACCCGAAACCCTTCTTTTTATATTTGGCGTATAATGCCCCTCACTTCCCTGTCCAACCACCCCAAGAATGGTTAGAAAAAGTAAAAAAACGGAATCCTAATCTATCCGAAAAACGAGCCAAGCTCACTGCCTTAATTGAGCATTTAGATGAAAGTATCGGCAAAGTGATGGAAGCATTGCGCCAAAATGGGCAGGCTGAAAATACGTTGATTGTTTTCAGCAGCGACAACGGTGGCTTGCTGTCGGACGAGGCCGACAACGGTATTTGGAAAGGAGGCAAACAAACGATGTACGAAGGTGGAATCCGAGTACCTGCTATCGCCGTGTGGAAAAACAAAATAAAGCCCAGCACAAAAACTGATTATCAAGCGCTTACTATGGATTTACTCCCCACTTAGTCCCTATCCGTAGATGGAAGTTCTTTTTTATCCGTACTGCTGGGACAACCCAAGCCCTCTTTGAACAGACACACTTTTGAGTACGGCGGGAAGGCGGTGCAGCGTATATGACAAGAGTACTTATTTATGAGAGGGAAACTGGAAGCCTTACAAAATACTTTTCGAGCCGTTTCACTTTTGATATGTCGAAAGACTCACTGTTCCAGACGGATGTTAGAAGGCCAACAAGTTGATTTATGAAGCATTAGAAAAAACTGAGAGGTCATGTTCAAAAAGCGGGAGCGGTAAACTGGCAGAAGTAGGCTCATAAATCTAACGGGATAATTTCAGTAAAAGCGTCTTTTGTGCCTTGTATGCGTTATACTATCTCATTCGTATTTCTTATCATATTCAATGAAATATTCCTCTTTAAATAGATGAAAACCATGAAACTTACCTGTTTTGCATTTTATCTTTTCATTATCTACCTAACAGTGATGCAGAAAGCAATACTTTTTGCATTGCGGATGACTTTAAAATATGCGGGAGGTGATGTTGCTAAACGCCTAATTTTGACCGTTTAACGTGAGTGTCCTTTTTGTTTAATGTATTTTGTATCTCCGTCAGAAATTCCTCCTGATAAACTACTGACCATAAGTATCCTTCAGACCAGAATGAAGAAAGTAGAATCTTGAGCATGTTGTTAAACAAGCTGTCTGAGGCTCAATATTATTCAAATGGTTAACACAGGACTGCTGTAAAGGATGTACCAGGTTGATTCTAGGAGAGGGTATATGCTCAAACCTGCTGAAAAGCGCGTGAGAAAATTTGAGGATGGCAACCGACCAGATGGGCAGCTGTTTTAAGGTACTGGTTTTAGAGTCAGGATCCACATCAAATTTGTATATAGCAATGGGATCAAGTGCCTCAGGAATGAACTCTGGGGAGAAGGCAAAGCCAGCCTGGCTGCCTGATGCTACCCCTGAAGGCGACGATATACTGGGATTGATACTACTGAAGTTCAGCGTTTGACCGTGGAGAGGTGGGAGTTGCTCAGCACTGGAGGCCATCGAGAATTGAAAATACGCCTGTGTAGTCACTCTGATTAATGAATGCCGCCCATGTGCCAGCTTCAATGTACGACGCGGCAATTAACTTCTACTCATTGGTTGTTTATTGAAAGGCAACCCAGCTCATACCACTAATACTTTCATGAGCTTTGCTGATTTTGCGCTCTTACCTTTGAGCGTCACTTCGCCTATTCCAAAGAAATGTCGGCAAAAGTTCAGGTCTTTAATGAGAAAAAGAGATCAGTGCCCATTCGCATGAAGTACCAGGAGCGGGAACGCTGTTGTACGTTTGCCGCAGGACTGAAAAGCCATCCATCTGGAGCCATCCGAACCTAATGAGTACTTTATATATAAAAAACTCCATTCAACTCGGTGGCCAGAAGCATCCACAACTTTATTTTGCCGTAGGTCCGTATGGAGATGTAGATCCTGGTCCTACCAAAAATATGATTTTGAGTGATACAGTGAAGTATGCGTATTATTATCAATGGGTATTTGCAAAGCGTCCAGCAGAAGAATTGTACGATTTAAAAAAAGACCCAGAGCAAATTCATAATTTATCACAAAGTATCAGTTATCAGGGTGTTAAAAAAAAATTGGCGGCGCAATTGGCACAATGGCAAAAAGAAACTGCTGACCCTCGTGCGGCAGGCAAACGTCCGTTTGAGACCTACCCCTATTACGGCAATTCAGCGAAGACAGAACAAATGAAAAACTGAAACGCTCTATTTCCCCACTTCAAATAGGTATTTTTTGAGCCGTTCTTCGACTTCAGAGGCAGCGATATTGCTAAATATTTCACCTTCAACGGCAAGTGAAATACGGCCTGTTTCTTCTGAAACAACAATAACGGCGGCGTCGGTAACTTCGCTCATGCCCAAGGCTGCCCGGTGACGAAAGCCCAAGTTGCCAAAGTCGTCGCTATCAGAGACGGGCAAGCCGCTTAATGACTGTTTTGATACGCCCATCATTAATCACCACCATCGTTCATGTAATAAAATTGATTGAATAGCGATAAGAAAAGACGTTTAGATAGTACTATCCACTTCTTCTCCCGTTTGAAGATATTTGTCTAATTCATCATTCTTTTTAGCCAACAACCCTCACGTAAACTCTGATGACATAGCCCCTCACGGCTTCGATGATGAAGTTTGAGTTCATTAATTTTATCCGTTGGAGTAGCTTGACGAAAAAAACGACCAAGAAGGCGGTTGTTAGCGAATGCAGTAGATTTTCCTACAAATAACAAGAAGCGTCGAATTTCTTGCTGGAAAATCACAATCAATGCCACTGCTCCTACCCCCATAAAGTATTCGAGGATTTTGGTAGACAATTAAAATCGTCTACAGTCTGGCAATTAAGTAAAAAGATATATCTGAAATAGCCTAAAATACTCTACTCGCTAAACTTCACACGTACTAAATAATAGATTTAATATAACAAAATGCGACCAGTAGATATCTAACATCCACCCACCTGATGTTTAAAAAACCTATATGGAATAATAACATAATATTAGTTTTATAGCTCTATAACGGGATTTTTCGGGGTAGATTATGGCTCATTAATTTCTTTTTTGCTAAAAATACCGTACAACCGTAAAAGTAGTAATACCAAAAAGAAAATGATGATATAATCACATAATCAATAATCCAGGGAACTTTGCCCCCAAAATAATACCCCCACCCGTCAACCCAAAAATCCAAAGTCCTACTCAAGTACATATATATCATAAATCCCACCCAGCGCATACGAACCAAACCTGCAAAATGAGCGCGAAAGTGCGTACTACGGGCAAAAAACGACTGATAACCAGCGTTCGGCTTCCGTATTTGTCGAAATACTTACGCGTTGTCTCAATGTGTTGTTTCTTAAAAAACAAGGAATCTGGCCGATTTTGAATACGATCCCCAAAGAAACGTCCCATCAGATACCCTGTTAATGAACCTACAATCGCTGTCTGAGACAAACAACCTAATAAAAGAAAAATAGGTACGTCCAAAATTTTGAGCGCACAAAATACCCCTGCCAAAAAAACAAGGTAATCGCCTGGCAAAAAAAACGCAAAAAACAGCCCATTTTCGGCAAAAATGATGAGCGTTATGAGAACCAGTCCTCCCGTGCGGATAATTTCTTCGGAGTTAAGTAGGTATTCACAAAAAATCGCGCTGATAGAATCCATCTTCAAAATTACGTAACTTATGCGTTATGAGAAAACATCGTACTGATATAATGAGTGATTCTTACATCAACTCACTCAACTCCAACCAACGCATTTCTTTTTCTTCTATTTCGGCGTCTTAACCAAGTTCTTTAGCCCACTTAGTAAGTTCTTCGTGCGATTCGCTACCGGCGTTGAGTTTCGCTACAACTTCGGCTTTTTGCGCTTCCAATTGGGCCATATCAGCCTCCAAGGCTTCAAACTCTTTCTGCTCTTTGTAACTCAGTTTACGTTTGGTTGATACAATACTTGAAGTCGCAGATTGAGTACTTGGGGCGGTGGTAGTAGTTGCAGTGGAATGGATTCTTTTATTTCTGATTTATTTTCGGCCAAAAAATTTCGGTAGTCGGTATAATTTCCTGGAAAATCTCGAATATTTCCTTCGTTTTCAAACACAAACAAGTGATCAACGAGACGGTCGAGAAAATAACGGTCGTGCGAAACAATCACCAAACAACCTGGAAAATTCATCAAAAACTCTTCGAGTATGTTCAGTGTCGTGATATCAAGGTCGTTGGTAGGCTCATCCAGAATCAGGAAATTAGGCTCTTGCATCATCACGCGCAAAAGCTGTAAGCGGCGTTTTTCGCCTCCGCTCAATTTTTCGATGAGTGTCCCTTGCTTATTAGGAGGAAACAAAAACGCCTGCAAATACTGCGATGCCGTTACGGTTTGACCCGTGCCCAAGCGGATTACTTCGGCGACTTCTTTGACCCAATCTACTACCCGTTGACCATCTTTGTACTCCAAATCAGACTGCGTATAATAGCCAAATTGCACCGTGTCGCCGCGCACTACTTGGCCATTATCGGGACGTAACTGCCCCGTAATCATATTCAACAAAGTGGACTTGCCCGCGCCATTTTTACCTACTATTCCAATACGGTCTCCTTTTTTGAAGGTGTATAAGAAATTGTTAATAATGGTTTTGTCCCCAAAACGCTTACCTACGCTGTTTAACTCCACAATCTTACTCCCCAAGCGAGTGGACTTGATATTGAGTTCAATTTGGTTGTCATATTTGCGTTGATGCGCCTTTTCTTTGGTATCTTCAAACGCATCTACGCGGTATTTAGCCTTGGTCCCTCGTGCTTTGGGCTGCCTACGAATCCAGTCTAATTCTTTACGGTACAAGTTGCGTGCTTTGTCTATTTCTGCAGCTTCTACGGCTTCTCGTTCGGCTTTTTTCTCTAAAAAGTACGCGTAATTACCTTTGTAAGTATATAAATTGCCATTATCCAGCTCCACAATCACATTACAAACCGTATCCAAGAAATAGCGGTCATGCGTAACCAAGAGCAGCGTTGTATTTTGGGTATTGAGGTAATTTTCGAGCCACTCTACCATGCTCAAGTCAAGATGGTTGGTAGGCTCATCAAGTATCACTAAGTCAGGACTTTCGATAAGGACTTTGGCCAAAGCCACGCGTTTACGTTGTCCACCTGAAAGTGTACCTATTTTGGCGTCCACATCGTGTAATCCCAGTTTTCCCAGAATCTCTTTCACGCGGGCTTCAAAGTCCCATGCTTGTAGGGCGTCCACTTGCTCAATGGCTCGTCCCAAAGCGTCATCATCCCCCGATAGCAAAGCCCTTTCGTATTCTTTGATCGCCAACGCTACTGGGTTTTTGCCCGAAAAAAGTACCTCAATGATGGGGAGTTCGTGGTCAAAATCAGGGGATTGGTCTAAGTAACCTACCCGAATGTCTTTACGAACACTCACGACCCCTTCATCGGCGGGGGTAATTCCTGCCAAAATAGTCATCAGGGTGGTTTTTCCCGTGCCATTGGCTCCAATCAAGGCGACTTTATCGCCGCGACTCAATCCTAACGTAATGCCTTTAAACAACCACTTGTCGCCAAAGGACTTCGATATATTTTCTGCAGAAAGGTAATTCATGCCGCAAAGGTAGCAAGCATTCAGTAACCAAACAGGGTTTCAAGCTTTATACTTTTGTCCATTTAAGATTTAACATTTAATTTTTATGTTATTTATGAACCGTCGCACCTTCATTCAATCTACTGCCGCTGGCGCTGCGGCTACCTTGTTTTCGCCTTATGGAATTGCCGCCCCTCGTGCTTCCAAGTACCGTGCCGCTGTATACGGTACAGGTTGGTGGGGTATGAATATTTTGAGAGTTGCTATAGCGGCTGGTCGAGTCGAAAGTAGTGGCCATGTGCGATGTGGACGAAAATCAAATAAGTAAAGCCGCCGCCGAAGTAGAAAAATTGACGGGTGACAAGCCCAAACAATGCCGCGATTTTCGAGAATTATTGGCTACCGAAAAACCCGAAATTGTGATTGTGGCCACACCCGACCACTGGCATCCGCTCATTTGCATCGCCGCTGTACAGGCAGGCGCACACGTCTATGTCGAAAAACCCATTAGCCATACCATCAACGAAGGGAAAGCCATGGTAGCTGCCGCCCGCAAAACGGGGAAAGTAGTACAAGTGGGAACCCACCGCCGAGTGTCGCCGCACAATATTTCGGGGAGAGATTTTATTCGTTCGGGCAAGGTGGGAAAAATCGGAATGGTGCGGACGTTTGTAAATTATGGCGGAGGTCCGGGGCAAGTAACCCCTGACTCCGAAACACCCAAAGGGTTGGATTGGGATATGTGGTGCGGGCCTGCGCCTTTGCGCCCTTTTAATACCAAAATTCACCCGCGGGGTTTTCGTCAATTTCTCGACTACGCCAACGGACAGTTGGGCGATTGGGGCATTCACTGGTTAGACCAATTACTTTGGATTATGGAAGAAAAATATCCGAGAAAAGTTTTCTCAACGGGCGGACGTGCCATCAAAACCGACAATACCGACGCCCCCGACCACCAAGTAGCGGTCTATGAATTTGAGAACTTTACGGCAACGTGGGAACACCGTCAGTTTGCGGGAAATAACGCTGAAAAAACACACCCCCAACAAGCCGTAGGTTGTTATTTCTACGTAACCGAAGGCACGTTTCACATGGGTTGGCTCGATGGTTGGACTTTTTAACCCACCGACTCCAAAAAGCCCATTATTCATGAAGATGCGAAACTCGATATGCCTGACCAGCAAAACATTGCTAATTTGTGGCGGATTTTCTGGAATCCATTGAAAAACAACGGCTTTCGGTGTGCGATATTGAAATCGGTCACCGCTCTACCAATATGGCATTGTTGGGTATGCTCTCCATGAAAGCAGGGCGGAGTATAGAATGGGACGGTGAAAAAGGGACTATCAAAAACGACCCCGAAGCCAACAAGCTTCTCAAAAGAGCCTACCGCAAGGGTTGGGAATATCCGAGGGTGTAAAAGAAATGTCGAGGGCAGAGGGTAGCATGTCGAATTTTAAGTGAGAGCGAAGTCATCAAATAAATCCGTGAACATCCGTCAAATCTGTGTCATCTATGTTCCAAAAAACATGAAATTTCAATCAAAAATTAGTATAGTGCATACAATGAAAAAAATCACATTTTTAGTATTTTTACCCTTTCTCATCCACGCCCAAACGTTCAAAAACCCTCTTTTGCCCGCAGGTGCTGACCCGTGGTCGGTTTACAAAGATGGATACTATTACTATATGCACACCACGGGTAAAAACCTGAGCATCTGGAAGGTAAAAACCTTAACGGAACTGTCTTCTGCCAGTCCTAAGGTTGTGTGGACTCCGCCTGCGACGGGGCCTTATTCCAAAGAAATTTGGGCGCCTGAGCTGCATTTTCTTCAAGGCAAATGGTATATCTACTTCGCTGCCGACGATGGCCGCAACCGAAATCACCGCTTGTTTGTCCTCGAAAATGCTTCTGCTGACCCCACACAAGGAAATTGGGAGATGAAAGGCCAGCTTAAAACGCCTCAAGATAAATGGGCGATTGATGGCTCTGTTTTTGAACATAAGGGACAATTTTACCTCACTTGGTCGGGATGGGAAGGCGACGAAAACGGACAGCAATCTATTTATTTGTGTAAAATGAGCAACCCGTGGACGTGTGTAGGTGAACGAATTAGAATCTCTGAGCCTCAGTTTTCATGGGAAAAACACGGTACTATTAACCGCCCTGGTCCCGACGACAAACCGTTGGTGTTGGTCAACGAAGGGCCTCAATTTTTGAAAAGCCCGAATGGACGCGTCAACATCATCTTTTCGGCCAGTGGTTGCTGGACAGACTTCTATTCGTTGGGGATGATTTATGCCTCTCCCAATGATGATTTGATGAAGATTGCTTCGTGGAAAAAACACCCAACGCCCGTGTTTTGGGCCGAAAACACCAACGGAACGTACGCGGCGGGGCACAATAGCTTTTTCAAATCGCCCGATGGTCGTCAAAACTGGATTCTTTATCATGCCAACAGTGAAGCAGGTCAGGGTTGCGGTGGCAACCGTTCGCCTCGTATTCAGCCGTTTACGTTTTTAAAAGACGGCACTCCTTCGTTTGGCAAACCGCTTTCTACCGACCAAGAGCTTAGTGCTCCCAAAGGCAAGTAGGGGAATTGGAAGATTGGGTAATTCGTCAATTTGAAAATGAGAGTGTCAATGTAAGTACGCGGGATTACTGATTACTCACAATCCTGCGCACTTACATCTTCGCTTACTTCATTACAGGAGGCACATAAAACTTCCACGAAGATTTATAATCGCGCGAAAGCTTTTTGTTGGTCATCACGGCGCGAACCATGTCCACGGGTAATGAATTTTGCTGCATAATAGCATCGTGGAACTGCTTGTACGTCATCTTTTTGGTATCCACCAATTCTTTTTTGAGGGCATAAAACTGAAACGCCCCCGTCATATACGCCAACTGATACAAAGGCTCATATCCGCCCACAAACGAACGACGTACTTCTCCTTCGGCATTGGCACGCTCGTGCCCTACACGGTCCACCAAAAAATCAATACATTGCTGAGGTGTCCATTTTCCTAAGTGATAATTGAGCGAAAAAATAATCCGAGCGCAGCGGTGCATTCTCCAAAACAACATCCCCACGCGGTCTTCGGGCGACTGAGGAAAGTTCATATCCCACAAAATCATCTCCCAGTACAACGCCCAGCCTTCGGTCCAGAAAGGCGTACGAAACCGACGGTAGGTTTTGTAGCGGTTGTTCATAAAACCCTGCAAATGATGGCCTGCGATGAGTTCGTGATGAACCGTTGCCCGAGAGAAATGAGGGTTATTTCCTCGCATACTCATCAGCTTGTCTTCGTGCGACATCGCCGCTGTGGGGTACGAAATCAGAATCGTTTCGCCCCCCAAAAAGAACGGGCTGAATTTCTGACGTTCTGCCGACATCATGGCCATCCGCCAAGTTTCTTCGGCAATTGGCGGAATCGTAATGAGGTCATTTTTTTTCAAAAAGTCCACCGACTCATTATAAAGTCGCAGAATCATTTCGGGCTGTTGGCCCACGGGTACCATTGAGTTTTTAACTTTTTCTTGCGCTTTTTTCCAATCATCGCCAAAACCCATCTCGCGCGAAGCTTTCAGCAACTCACGGTCACACCACGCAAATTCTTTATTAGCGATGTCAATGAGTTCTTCGGGCGTATAGGAAATAAACTCAAATTCCAGCTGCCGAATCAATTCGTCACGACCTACGGCGACGCCATTGATACCACTGCCGTCGTCTTTAAAAGGGACAAGGGCTTTGGCTTTTTTGGTAAAAAGGCCCGCGTAGGAGGTTAGCAAAGTATCTATTTTTTTGTAAGGTTCGGGTACCCACCACGTAAAATTGGGATCGTAAGCATTGTAAAAGTCAAAGACACTCTTCAAAGCCGACTTCAAACCCGTAGCCGTTCCTGCGGCGCGTTCGGCCAAGGCGGGGTCAATTTTCTCTATTTTTGCCACTACTTTGCGGGCCTCAGCTATTTCTTGGCTAAGTACATTCAGTTCAGCCGCCATTTTTTCGCCGTTTACCGAGGCCCCGCGCCGTCTTGATTTTTCGAGTGCGTAGATTTTATCGGCAAACGGAAACCACTGCTGCGTTTGGGCTACTTCCGAAGCTTCTTTGGCCAATTCTCGCAAGTCCACTTGCAGATTCCGTTGAAACAAAATGTAGTCCACTTGGCTATCAACGGGCATTTTCTCAAAGTCCATTTTTTGTAACTGCCCCAAATAGTCATTCGATAGTTTTTCTAATCTCTGACGGCGTTCGGGTGAGTTTTCAATCACATAAAATCGGGTCAAGCTTCCTCGGTCGGCGGCGTAATTGGTCATTAGGTGGTGTACCTCGCTCGTTTGCTTGTACAACGAATTGATGGGGGCAGGTTGGGCAAATACGGTCGTTAGGCCCAAAAGGGCAAACAGCGTACTCAACAGAAAAGGTTTAAGAAAGCGCATGGTTAGGAGAAGTTAATGAAGGAATAAAAATACGACAAAATGCTCTATTTAGGCTTGAGGAATCAGTCTGTTTTTTGACAAAACTCCATCACACTTTTAAAAATCTGCTCTCGTATGGGGTTGACATTAAAATAGACCTGTTTTTCGTTCAAACCCGTATTTTGGCGGTTGATTAGTTATAATAGACATATCATATTCAGGAATGACCGTAATGCTTGTTCCCGTAAAACCCGTATGTCCAAAAGTGCCATTTGGGCCGTTTTTCATAAACGAATTTTGGGGATCCATCATCCAGCCTAAGCCATTTCAAAGGAATCTTTGGTTAAAAACATCGCAAGCGTTTTTTCGGAAATAAACGTTTTTCCGTCCACTTTACCTTTGTTTTTGAGCATATCTACCAAAATTTGCAAATCGTCAACGGTCGAAAACAAGCCCGCCGCCCCCGAAACGCCCTCGTTGGCATACCACGCATTGCCGTCATTTACTTCGCCTCTGAGGGTATATTGTCGCCAGCCATTCCACGACTTAGGGTCAAGCCCTTTGATACTGAACCCTAAAGTTGAGTCTGCCACCATTCGTTTTTCATAAGGATTCCCGTGCGACGTGGCAGCTATTTTGTTGGTTTTAAAGATTTATACGTAGTGTGTTTCATTTTAATGAATTCAAAACCGATTGCTCCATGTAAACATTCAAAGGCTGGTTAAGATATTTTTTCGATGATTTGACCCAGTATCACAAAACCTAAATCACTGTAACGCCGCTCCTTTCCAACGGGAAATTTTAGCGGTAATTTACCAATAAACTCATACGTCTGGGCTTTGTTTTGGCAATAATAATACAGCGGATACCACTCATACAGCCCTGCGGTGTGGGTCAATAAATGCCTAATGGTGATTGCTTTTTTGTCGGGGCTATTAAACGCTTCAATGTACTTTCCCACGGGTTCATCCACTTGCAATTTTTGGGCATCCGCCAAACGCATGATGGCCGTGGTGGTACCTACTACTTTCGTGAGCGAGGCGATGTCGTATTGGTGTGCAAGGGTGGCTTTTTCGGGTTTCGCCAGTATTTGCTGGTCAAAACCTTTTATTTGGGCAAAACCAAAGGCTTTTTTTAAAATAGTACGGTTTCCTTGTTTGATTTGAATCACCGCACTCGGAATTTTCAATTCTTCGGTTTGCTTTTCGAGCAATGTACTTACTACCTCAATCAGTTTTGCTTGTTTGTTTTCTTGAGATTGAGCCACACAACAACCCCCTAATAACCCAAGAAACACAAAACACACTTCTTTTAAATATTTGACATTCAGCATCTCACAGTAGGTTTAGGATAAAAAAGCAGCTTATCGTTAGAACAGTAAAGACTCCCAAAGCAACAATGCCTTGGGAGTCCTTCTTCAATCGGATAAAGGCAGGAGTGCTTTACCTTATTTTATGTACCTAAAATCCTCATTTCCTTTGAGTTGAACCAGTACTTCGTACATCAAGTTAATCACATTTTGTACGTCGTCTTTGTGAACCGTCTCAACGGTGGTGTGCATATATTTCAAAGGAAGAGAAATCAAAGCAGAAGCCACTCCTTCAGTAGCGTACGCAAAGGCATCAGTATCTGTACCCGTAGAGCGGCTTACGGCTTGACGTTGGAACGGGATTTTTTTGTCTTCGGCCACGCCAATCATCATGTCCAACACGTTGTTTTGTACCGCAGGGCCGTAGCAAAGCACAGGGCCACCGCCGCATTTCATATCGCCTTGTTCTTTTTTCTTGTACATCGGCGACTGCGTGTCGTGTGTTACGTCGGTACAAATCGCCAAATCGGGTTTCAAACGACGCACAATCATCTCTGCCCCGCGCAACCCAATTTCTTCTTGTACTGCATTGACAATGTACAGTGTAAAAGGAAGTTTGACATTATTTTCTTTCAACCGACGCGCTACTTCCGCAATCATAAAACCACCCATGCGGTTGTCGAGCGCACGACCTACGTAATAACGGTTGTTCATTTCAAACAATCCATCCGAAAAGGTAGCGACTGTTCCCACGTGAATCCCCATTTCTTCTACTTCTTTCTTGCTGCTTGCCCCTACGTCAATCGTCAAATCGGCTACTTTGGGAGCAGTATCTTTCGCAAGGTCACGGACATGAATAGCAGGCCATCCAAAAACACCTTTCACAATTCCTTTCTTGGTGTGCAGATTGACCCGCATCGAAGGGGCAATGAGGGCATCAGAGCCCCCATTACGAATGACGTAGATGTAGCCATCGTCGGCGATGTAGTTGACAAACCACGAAATTTCGTCGGAGTGGGCTTCAATCACCACTTTGTAAGGTTGGTCAGGATTCACAATACCCACGGCTGTGCCGTAAGTATCAACCAAGTAATCGTCAATGTAAGGTTTGAGGTAATCCAGCCAAATCTGCTGTCCCGACGATTCAAAGCCCGTCGGAGAGGCATTGTTAAGATAATTATAAAGAAATTCGGTGCTCTGGTCTGACATAATTCTGTGTGTTATTTTTTGGCAAATTTACTGTCTCGTTTCGTATTTCTGCACTTCCTCGCGCGAAATGTAGGTGTATTGTTGGGTAGTAGGCTTTTTGAGTTTTACCAATACAAAATGCTGGGTTGAAAACAGTTTGTCAATTTCGTTTTTTTGGAGGTATTTATCCACTAATTCCGAATGGTCAAGCAAAACATAATCATACACAAAGGTTTTTGAGGCATTGGGTGTTTTTTTACACTCTTCTTG
>JBGAUP010000427.1:0-3495 GCA_044228585.1 Runella sp.
GGGCACTCAGTGCCGTCGAAGCCAACGTAGCGGCTCACCTCAAAACCTTCGATATGTCGGAAGATATTTCTTTTCGATTTGAACCTGATGCAAGTTTTAATCCATTTACGGGCAACTTGTATGGAGTAAAAGCAATTGTACCTATTAAATAGAGGGAAGTTGAAAGTTATAGGAAATTCTATGCCAATCTAATTGGTAAATCAAAAACAAGTCGCTTTAGCAATAAAAATCAAATTTGATGGCACAGAACTATGGCATACGAATCGGTAGATAAACTGCAAAAAGTTTTAGCAGATGAGGTTTTCAACTACACAAAAGACCCTAAAAAGGCTTCTGGTAGGGCACTGGGGACTTTGGTAGAAATTATTACTTATTACCTTTTAAAAACGTGGGGACTTAATAATCAAATTTCTATTGAAAGAGGTCTTGCAGAATATGGAAACCCCAATATTACCCATAATGTAGAGTATTCTTTACACCCGATTGTTCGTAGTTCACTTCTTAGTATTGATAAATCTGAAAAAACTATTACTTCAAATATTATCCTCAAAGCATTATTAGCATCGGGATTCGATTTAATAGGATTTGATAGAAAAAACAATCACCTTTTAAGTAATAACATTCTTCGTAACGCTTGCACTATTGCGACTTCTGAAAACTCATTTCTTTTGTGTAGCATCAAGTCGGATGTGGGTGAGAAATTGGAACTATACATTTACGAACAGCACAAAAAACCTTATGCTATCTTTGAGTGTAAACGTGTAGGTGTAGAAGAAGGAATGACCAAAGGGCCTCAAACCATTGAAAAAGCCAAGCAGGGTGCTTATGTTGCAAGAACAGCTTCCTCTTTACAAAAAATACGTTCAGAAAGCGGAGAAATGCAAGGTATCATCTATAAAAGTAATGGGTCGTACATCATTAAGCCATACATGAATTTAATGGAAGAAGTAATTTTTTCTTCCGACAAAGAATTACTTCGAAGATTTATCCTGACAGTAGGAATTGTTAGCAACCATGGCAATTGGATAAAAAAGACGGCTAATGGAAATTTAAGTTTTAGTGAAGAAAATTTCCAAAAAGAGCTCATGGTTTTAGCCCAGTCTTATGATTGGTTGCTTTTCCTAACAGATCAAGGACTCTCCGATTTTATTGATCAACTTTTACTCCATCCAATTCCTGAATTGCAATTTTTACGTGATACATTTCTTTCAAGCTATACCGAAGGAAAAAAGAAAAATCAGTTCACTAAAGTTCAGATGAATATTGAAGCAGACCGAATATTGCTCAACTATTTCAAAGACAATCTTTCGACTATTGAAAGTTGGTTTAATGTAATCTCTCCAAGCAAAAAAAAGTTGACAACTTTAAAAGACGAGTTGGAGGAGTTAAAAAATAAAAACTGGAAAAACATATTGCTATGAGTGCTGGAAGAACTGTAAATACACTTAGTCAAAGTTGGGGGACACCACACAAATATGTAAATGCCGTAAAAGAAGTATTTGGCGGGCATATAGGCTTAGATCCCTGTTCAAATGAATATTCAATCGTAAATGCAGAAATTGAGTATCGTTTACCTAATTACGACGGATTAAATGAAAGTTGGGACTATCCGACAATATATGTCAATCCGCCTTATGGTATTGATAAAGAACGAGGAACAACCATAAAAAATTGGTTGGCAAAATGTGCTTATGCCCACGAAAAATACAATTCAGAAGTTTTAGCACTTGTGCCGATTGCCGCAAACACCACCCACTGGAAAAAATACGTTTTTACAAAAGCAAAATCTATCTGTTTTCTATACGATACAAGACTACGTTTTTTAGAAAACGGACAGGATACTGGAAAGGGAGCTCCTATGGCTTGCGCAATGATTTATTGGGGAAATAATCAAAGTAAATTTTACGAAATATTCATTGAACACGGTGCTGTGGTTGACATCTCAAACTTAATAGGAGAGAAAATTGGCGCCGACAGAAAAAAAACGAACTGTTCATTAAGAAATGGTAAAATTTCATACTATTGCATTATTCATTATACTGATTTGAACTTACTATTCAAAATTGAACAATAAAGCTCTTAATAAAACAATTTAAAACTAAAGACAATCGCAAAACTTAATCTAATGAATATACTTCTTCTTGGCTATGGTAAAATGGGCAAAGTGATTGAGCAAATCGCCCTTGGCCGTGGTCACCAAATTGTCGGTAAAATTGACGTCAACAACCGCCACGAGCTAACCACTTTCAGCCGCGATAACGTGGACGCAGTCATCGAATTCAGTGCTCCCGAAGCAGCCTACGAAAACCTTAAATGGTGTATGAGTAAGGGATTGCCGACTGTCTGTGGAACAACGGGCTGGCTGCAGCATCGCCCTGAGATTGAACAACTTTGCCAAGAAAACAAAGCTGCTTTTTTCTATGCTTCCAATTATAGCATTGGCGTCAATTTGTTTTTTCGGCTCAACAAATACTTGGCAAAACTTATTGCCCCCTATTCTCAATATCAAGTTCATACAACCGAAATTCACCACATCCATAAATTGGACGCGCCAAGCGGCACTGCTATTACGCTGGCCGAAGGGCTTATCAAGCACCTTACGGCCAAAACCGAGTGGGTGAATCAGGCTGAGGTTGCCGAAAATCAAATCCCAATTGTATCTTTGCGCGAAGGTGAAGTTCCTGGTACGCATATCATCCGCTATGATTCGGAAGTTGATAGCGTCGAGATTAAACATACTGCCCACAATCGCCAAGGTTTTGCCCTCGGTGCGGTAGTGGCCGCCGAATGGCTCGCTCCTCGACAAGGCGTATTTGGGATGGATGATTTGCTGGGAGAAGACTAATGCAGACTCCCTGCTAAAATGCACTTAAAATCTATTTAAAATCAATAAAGTATAAAAATGTCTCAACCCAAACCAAAAAAATCAGCCTTTAGAGAGTGGATTGACTCGGTCGTATTTGCAGTTGTAGCAGCTACTTTTATTCGCTGGTTACTCTTGGAAGCCTACACCATTCCATCATCCTCTATGGAGAAAAGCCTCCTTATCGGGGATTTTCTATTTGTAAGTAAACTTCACTACGGAGCGCGTACCCCAGGTACTCCGCTGCAAGTTCCCCTCACCCACCAAACCATTTGGGGAACCAATATCCCGTCGTTCTCTACTTTGATTCAACTTCCGATGTATCGCTTACCAGGTTTTACGGACGTAAAACGCAATGATGTCGTAGTATTCAACTACCCTGGTGACCCCGATGAGCCGTTTGAAGACCCTCTACAAGGAAATGGGGGCTACAAAGCCTTTCCAGTGGACTTACGTACCAACTTTATCAAACGCTGCATTGGGGTAGCGGGCGATGTTATAGAAGTCAAGAAAGCAGTGGTGTATGTCAACGGAAAAGAGGGAGAAATTCCTCCCCAAGCCCAGTTTTATTACCGCTTAGAGTCCAACGACTTGCTGGACGACCGCTTCTTTGAAAACGAAGATATTCAAGA
>JBGAUP010000428.1:0-3407 GCA_044228585.1 Runella sp.
AAACACAGGCCGATTTACGGGTTGGATAGGCTATACGCTCTCGTGGACAGTGCATCAATTTGACTCTCTCAATAACGGCAAGCGATTCTATCCGCGTTATGACCGCCGGCACGATTTTTCGTTGGTAGCTTCTTATAAATTATCGCCCAAAATCACCCTCTCAGCCAATTGGGTCTATGCTACGGGCAACGCACTCACTGTCCCTCAAGGTTTTTATTTTACACAAGCAGGCTTAGGTCGTACTTCTCCTGAACGTTTTGATTATTTGGGAAGTCGCAATAGTTTTAGGGCAGAAGCCTACCACCGATTAGACGTAGCGGTGCAGTTTCACAAGAAAAAACGTTGGGGTGAACGCACTTGGGAAGTGGGGCTTTATAACGCTTACAGTCGCCAAAATCCGCTTTATTATTACTTGAAAACCGAAAATTCACCTCAAGGGCAACGAACTACGTTGGCTAAAAGGTCTTTA
Source organism: Runella sp. (assembly GCA_044228585.1). Lineage (GTDB taxonomy): Bacteria > Bacteroidota > Bacteroidia > Cytophagales > Spirosomataceae > Runella. The sequence goes on from JBGAUP010000428.1 coordinate 470, forward strand.
TTCCCAGTAATTCCTTCGGTTACTTACAACTTCAAATTCTGATGAAACAACTTTGTTATTTCTTTGGATTAATGGCAAGTCTCTGGATTATTGCCTGCGATAGCAGGGTAGAAATAGACAGAATTTCACCAACTGATTTGATTGCCGTCAGTTCGCTTATATCACCCCAAGATTCAGTAGTGCGAGTATATGTCTATCAGGGCAAAGCATTAGGAGAAATTGCACGATCTGATGCAGCAATTATTACCGATGCCAAGGTAACTATTGAAGAGAGCGGTATAATTCGCAACTTAGTTTTTGATGCTAAAACAAACAGTTACTCAATCAGTAATCAAGAATTAAAAGTTGCACCATCGAAACGATACAAACTTCAGATTAATACGAGATCAGGCCTTGTTTTAAAAGCTGCCTGTATTGTCCCACCTAACCCTGACATGACAATCATTAAGGGCTTACAGGAAGGGAATGATTATATTTTCAACCTTGAATGGCCGGTGCTTGATAAAGTTGCTTTTTTTACTTTTCGTTTTGAATTAACGGATGTCATTTTTAAGCCACAATTAGGCGCTTCATCTGGTCCTTCCTTAGGTTTCATCACGGGAAGTAATCTTTTTAATAATAATGACCGTCCCAACAAACTGATTGAAAATAAAGTATTTAATGCGTACAGAGCCGAAAAAGTAGCTATCAAAACCACATTTTACTCTTTAGAAGGCAATACTTTTAACTATTTAAAGACTAAAAATGATGCCTACAATTGGAACTCCAATTCAAGTGGTCTTATTCCAAATCTACGCGAACCGCAGCCTGTATTTTCAAATATCCAAGGAGGCGTGGGGATATTTGGAGCTTATAATCAGGCAGTTACAATTACTCCAATCAAGTAGTATTTGTTCTTTTAAACGATTATCTTTGCGCTACTTCAACAACGCTTGGCCTGCAATTCATTTGTTTTTTGGGGTGAGAATCTGCTCCATTATGTTTCTCACCAATGTATGGTCTTGAATACTCATTTTCGCATCCTTACTTGATTCAATGTCTTTCCAATCGCCTTTAATGATGGAAAAAGTTGTCGCTACAAAAAACTAAGAGCATATTTTTGATTCGACGGTCAGTAAAAATAGAAAAGTGTTGCAAAAATCTAAACTTCATCCTAAAAATTCCCTTTGTCGGCCCGATTTTAAACCGTTCTTGTAGTTGATTTTAAATGGCCTCTGAATTGTTATGTACCTTTATTTTGTCATTTTTGCCACTGAGGCACTAAAATAGACTGAAATTCTACTTTAATTAGCGAAGATTATTCGTTGACAAATACTAACAATATGGCTGAAGAACCCCAAAAAAGCAAAATGAGTGGTTGGCTACGCGATTTAGCGGGTGTTTTTGTCGTAATAGACGATGAAAAAACGACAGAACAAAAAACAACTACTCCTCCTGCCTCTGCGCAACCGTCGGCACCCAAAAGTGCGCCAGTAAATGCTCCTCTATTTACGCCACCCCCTTCCAACGATTTTGTGGAAGATTTAAGGAATCGTTTTCGGAAGATTTTGGAAGAAAAGAACCAACCTGGTTTTGACTTTTACGAGTTTTCACTCATGCTGCTTCGTACCAGTAGCACCCCTTCGGTAGAACACTTTAAAACGGCCTACGAAGGTGCTAAACTCTTAAACCCTAACTGCAATCAGCAATTTTTGTTGGATTCAGCCAGTTTTTACAAAGGAGAACTACAAAAAGCGTTTGAAGCAACCGTCAGCGCGGGTGAGCAAAAAAAGACAGCTCTCAATGCCGAAAAAGATAAAGAACAAAAACAACTCCACAGTGAAGTAAGCAATATAGAACAACAACTTGCCAAACTGAAACTGGAAATCGCTAACTTAGAAAAAGTTCAAGCGGAAAAAATTGCGGCTTTGAACGGAATTGACGCTAAGTTTACGGACAAATTTGTCGAAATTGAGCAAAAAATTCAGGCAACAATCACAGCAAAAGACGGAGTTGCCAACGAAATTGCCTTGATTGAAAATGGAATAAAACAGTATATTTCGTAAAATTTAACCAAAACAACTATGAATCTAACAGGAGCGGGTAAAATACTATTGATTTTGCTCATCGCAGGGGTACTCGGTGCGGGATATTACTATTTTGGTCCCGACCCTCAAAAAGCATCTACCGAATTATCTACTACCGCTCCCGAGGGTGGGCCAGCGAGTAGTACCGAAAACGTAGCCACAGACGATAACACCGCAAGCAGTGAATCTTCTACGGAAACTTCAGAAACAACCGCTTTTAGTTATACCGCACCTGAGCCCGTAGAAGGCAAGCTCAAAGGAGTCGTCGAACTTGGTGCCAGTGGTTTTAACTCGTTTGTGGTAAATATAGACAAAGACAAAAACTGGAAACTCGAAAAAGCCGAATTTGGTAACAGCATGGTCATCGAAAATATGGCTACTGACTACGATATTCGGGTAGGTCTGAAAAAATACATTGGTAATATGATAGATCACGGGGTGAGTGGCAAGGACATTCATTTTGTGGTAAGTTCGGGGGCGCAAAAAGCCGATGTGACACTCAAAATCATCAAGGTGTTGAAAGACATGGGCTACCTCGTCAATACCGTTACACCCGACCAAGAAGGTTCTTTGGGCTTGAAATGTGCCCTACCTCAATCGTTTTCGAGCAAAGGTTTCTTTGCCGACATTGGCTCGGGCAATACCAAAATTGCCTGGACAGAAGGAAATGGAGCAATCAAAGCCATCGAAACTTACGGTGCCAAATACTACGAAAAAGGAACCTCTGACGATAAAGTATATGAGGAAGTAGGCGCACTCGCCAAACAAGTACCTCCGGCCAAACGAGAAATTTGCTTCATCATCGGTGGTGTCCCTTTCGACTTGGCCAAAGAAGTACGCAACGGAAAAGAACGCTATACGGTCTTAAAACC
>JBGAUP010000041.1:0-26690 GCA_044228585.1 Runella sp.
GTACTCATTATCGGAATGGTGTTAACTCCTTACTGCATCGGTTTGTACGGACAATACGGCCAACACGGTTTGTACTTTTTCTTTTGGGAACAAAGTTTTGGGCGAATAACGGGCGAAAACGAATGGTCAAACAGTCCAGGGTTGCTATTTCAAGCGCAAAACTTCCTTTGGAGTTTTTTACCGTGGGTGTTGGTTTTTGTACCCGCACTTGTTTCAGATTTTCAACGTGTTTGGAAAAAGGGATTTCGGCTTACTTCTTCCGACGAAGCCATTTCTCTGGGAGGTTTTTTCTTGCCTTTTGCGGCTCTTTCGACAGCGCAATATCAATTGCCACATTACACCTTTGTTGTGTTTCCGTTGGCAGCGGTGATTTCGGCGCGTTATTTGAGTCAACTCATTGATAGTGAATCTTCTTTACTATTTCAGTGGGTGAGGAGAGGGTTGATTCTTACGTCTGTGGTTATGGGACTCATTATTATAATTGTCTCTACGTGGGCTTTTCCGTTGGAAAAAATAGGCTTAATTGGGGTATTTTTGCTTCTTACAGTCTTAGTTATCAGATTATTTGGTCAAAAACGCCCCCGATTTTCTCAATTGGTTTTTGCACCTTTTTTGACTGCCATTGCCGCCAATTTGATCATGAACGGCCATTTTTATCCTACTTTATTAACTTACCAAACGGGTTCGGTGGTAGGACAGGAAGTAACTAAAAATCACAAAAGTGAATTGACTCATTTCTACATTTATGACCTTGCCCCTGTGAATGAGTACAATATTTTTCATAGTGCGTTGGATTTTTATACGGCTCGTACAACTCCCGTTTTGCACTCACTCGACGAGCTTCAGTCCCAAGCCTCCCAAGCTCAGCTTATTTATACAGATAAGCAGGGTTTAGACTCTATCAAATCGGCTAAATTGAATTATGAGATTTTGCGTACGTACCAAAATTTTCACGTAACAGGACTCACTTTACCTTTCCTAAATCCTGCTACGCGCTCTACCGAAACGCACCCAAGATATTTGGTTAGGCTTCGCTGATGATCAAAGAATAGAGTACAGGTAGATCTTTGAAGTGTTGCCCGTGTTCTATTCTTTCGCGTCACGATTTTTGGTATTTTTTGAAGAACCAAACTTTTAATACATCGGCAGTAATGATATAGGCTGCCACGATAAGAAGCATAATTCCTAAATTAAGCATAGGCAAAGGATAGAGACCAATCTGAGTGGCAAAAGGAGTATAGGGCAAACCAACGGCCATGACAAGTCCAATAATGCTGAGAATAAACAAATATTTGTTCGGCCTGCTTTTGAAAAAATTTTTGTGAGTTCTGATAATGAACAAGATACACAACTCAGAAAGAATAGATTCAATGAACCATCCCGTCTGAAATTGAGTCTCTTTGACCTTTAAAAGAGATAAGAGGGTAAGAAAAGTAATGATATCAAACAGAGAACTGTGAATTCCGAAAACGACCATGTAGCTGCGAATCAGTTGTAAGTTCCACTTACCAGGCTTTTCCAATTGTTCTTCATCTACGTTGTCAGAGGCAATGGTTAAATAGGGGAAGTCCGTGATAAAATTAGTCAGCAGAATCTGTTTGGGGAGCATCGGTAAAAAAGGCAATATCAGTGAAGCTGCCGCCACACTGCACATATTCCCAAATGTGGAGCCAGTACTGATGTAAATATATTTCAAGGTGTTGGCAAATGTCTTCCTGCCTTCTTTAATACCGTCTGCCAAAACCATCAGATTTTTCTCCATTAAAACAAAATCAGCCGCTTCGCGGGCCACGTCAACCGCATTTTCGACGGAGATACCCACATCGGCAGCACTAATGGCCGATACATCATTGATACCGTCGCCGATATAAGCGACGGTATAGGTTTTTCTTAATGCCTGAATAATACGTTCTTTTTGTTGTGGCTCTACTTCCGCAAAAATGTGCGTTTTTTTGACTTGCTGTCGCAGTGCTTCTGGACTGGTATTGAGCAGATCCTGCCCTGTCATAACTATGGGATTGGGAATGCCAATTTTGAGGGCAATTGATTTGGCCACGTTTTTATTATCCCCCGTAATAATTTTCAGGCTTACCTGTAATTGATTCAGTTCACTGATGGTGTCAAGAATGCCTACCTTGATGGGGTCTTCAAACAAAACAAACCCAGCAAACGTCATATCTGTTTCATCTGCTTTGGAAAGAGTATCAGTGTTGAGGTTCTTGTAACAAATTCCGATAGCTCGTAAACCGTTTACGCCAAATTGTTCGAACCTGTCTTCAATGGCTACCCGATGCGAAGCAATGTCTTCGACATTTCCCTTGGTTGTTTTGACGGTCGAGCAAATGCTTAAAATCTGCGTGTAAGCTCCTTTGACAATCAATAGCTTTTCGGATTCGGTTTGAATGGCAATGCTTAACCGTTTGCGGATAAAATCGTAGGGAACTTCGCCAATTTTCTTGGGAACAGCTTTTGTAGGAAGAGTTAAGGTTCTTAGGGCATTATCAATAGGGTTGGTGTACCCAGTTTCAAAGGTGGCGTTCCAAAAGGCAAGTTCTTTCACAAATTCACTTTCCTGTCCAAAACCATCTACCAATCCCGCCACCTTAATTGCCCCCTCCGTAATCGTGCCAGTTTTGTCGGTACATAGTAAACTGACTTCCCCTAAATTTTGGATGGAAGCCAGTTTTTTAACGATTACTTTTTTTGCCAACATCCGTTTGGCCCCCGCACTCATCGCAATGGTCGTAATGGCGGGTAGTAATTCGGGCGCCATACCAACGGCCAAAGCCAACGCAAACAGAGCAGAATCAATAACACTTTTATGATTTAATAAATTGACAACCAAAATAAATACGGAAAGAACCAACGTGATTTTCATTAGAAAATAGCCAAAATCCTTGATTCCTTTCTCAAATGTAGTTTCAACGGTGGTGGAGGCACTCTGAGCAATGCTCCCAAAAATGGTGTTGGTACCCGTATAGATAACCAATGCTTTTGCATTTCCGCTGATAATATTGGCACCTTCCCATAGGCAGTTGGTCCTTTTGGCCAATTCGGTATGTTCATTCAAAATTCCTATTTCCTTTCTGACTGGGTAGGATTCTCCTGTTAAACTGGCTTCGTTAGCGTTCAATTCATTAGCTTCAATCAGCAGGCAATCGGCGGGTATCATATCGCCAGCTTTCAACAGAAGTACGTCTCCCGCTACAATATTCTTGGAAGTAATTTCTTGGGGCTGTCCCTCTCTTAGTACCAAACTTTTTAACGAAATCATGGATTGCAGCTTCTCCACCACTCGGTTCGCGTTTCTTTCTTGGAAAAAACTGAGTAAGCCCGTGGACAGGACAATGAAGAGGATGATGAATACATCGGACGTATCTCCTAAAAAAGCAGAAATAATATCGGCACCAATAAGAAGGAGCATCAAAGGGTTGGTAAATTGCCCGATTAGCAGCAATGTCTCTTTTTTGAAGACTGATTTGTTTGTGTTTTGCTGTATAGATTGGCGCAGACGCTTGGTTGCTTCTTTTTGAGTCAGCCCTTTTTCCGAACTGTTTAACTGCTGAAACCAATAGGTGGTGTCAAATTGCCAAAAGTTGTTTTGGGACGGAGCTTGCATAAGGTGTATTTTTTGATGAACTGATGGCGACGTTTATACCTCTAATTTACTTATTATAAAGTAAATTTTCCTCGGTTACCAACAATGTTATTGTTAAGCATTTTAGGATAAACTTACATAATTCATTGTTAAAATAGACCCCAATACGTAAAAATATAATTATTTAGGGCATCGTATTATTGTTTCACTTTTTTTACGCACTTTAGCAATATAAATTTACAAGTAGCTATATGAAACGATGGCAGTTTTTCTCAGTAGCGGTGTTGACCCTGTGGTCTCTCGGGGTAGTAGCACAAGGCCCTTCGTTGGTGGGCCAATGGCTCTGGGGGGCGGGCGGAGGCATCACAGAAATCCGCGCCGATGGCACGGGAAACGACGCACGCGGTAATACACTGAAATGGACGATTCGTGACGCTGCGGAGCGCAGTTATGTGCTTCGCTGGAGTCATGGCTATACAGATACTGTAACGCTGTCAGCTGACGGGACGTCTATATCTGGGACGAATCAGACTGGCCTTCGGTTCTCGGCAACAAGAGTGGGTGATACCTCTTCTCCTAAGCAGCCACCCGTTATTGCTTCAGGGAGCGGAATAGCTATTGCAGGCGAATGGGACTGGGGTCTGGGTGGTGGAGTGGTAGTGATTCAGGTGGATGGAACGGGTCGAGACTCCAAAGGTAATACTGTAAAGTGGACGCTACGCAATCCAGCAACGCGTACCTATGAGCTTCGCTGGAGTCACGGCTATACGGATACTGCAATACTTGCTGCGGATGAAAATTCGTTGGCGGGTGTCAATAACCAAGGTTCACGTTTTACCGCCACGCGGCGCAGTGGTAGCCTAAACAAGCGCCCTTTGGATTTGAACGGTACATGGTCTAAAGGCTTGCTCCACATCTGGCATGAAGGAGATCAAGTTCTAATAACCGCCGCGTGGAAACGAGATAATGGTGTATGGGTTAGCCTACGTGCTGAAGGAAGACTGGAGAGTAGGACCATGAATCTCCCAGTGCGCTACTCTGCAAATACGAATGTTGTAGGAGGAGACTTGCGCGGTATTTTTACCGTTTCCGATGACGGGAATACTATCTCTGCCCATTATACGCTAAATGGACGAGCTTATGATGATCGAGTCTATTACCGTGATCAGTAAACGGTCTTCACTCACTATATGCGGTGAGGTAGAGAAACGTTTTCGGGCTTAGCGGTGTGTCATTACGGATTGCATCAATAGCAACTTTGAAATGGTTTTCTCATTGTTGCTGCCTGCTTTTTGTACAATTATGCCCCGATTTTAGTAGATTCCTTTCATGGTGGTGGCGTTGGTTATAGTACCTGTTAGTTTCGGCATTAGTTTGTTCGTCAACAATGCTAATCTTATGATTTCACTTTAAGAAGATTGAGAGGAGGGCGGCAAATCTCATGGAGAATTTAATGCGTTGGTACGATACAGAGACCGTTGTTCACGGATTTTAACGTCATTTTCTACCATTATCATTAATATTGCGTGTACTTTTAACCGTTCTCATCGCTACTTCTATGCTCATTACTACTACCAACAACATTGAGGGTAAAAAAATTACGCAGTACATCGGCCTCGTCAACGGGGAAGCAATCATCGGTGCCAACTTAGTCAAAGACTTTTTTGCGGGTATCAGCGACATCGTAGGGGGGCGTTCGGGGGCGTACGAACAAGGGCTTCGCGAAGCCAAAAGTATTGCCCTCAAAGATATGATAGAACAAGCCCAACGCTTAGGTGCTAACGCCATCATTGGGGTTGACTTAGATTATCAAACCATTGGAGGAAGTGGTTCTATGCTCATGGTCAGTGCCAACGGAACGGCCATCGTCTATGAGTAAATGATGGAAGAAACCCTAACTCAAATAGACCCCAGCCTCGTCCCCAGTCAATTTTACTCGGATGTGTTCGTTAAGGGTAGTACTGAGTGCGTAGCCGACGTAGTCTGCCGAAATCGGAAACGAATGATGAGCGCGGTTGACCATAACGGCGACCTGTACTCTTTTTACGGATACACCTAAAAATGGAGAAAGACTGTAGGCCAATGTTCTTCCCGTATTAAGTACATCATCTACTACAATGATGACTTTCCCGATCAGGGCTTCTTTTTCTAAATTAAATTTCACGGGATTTAGATGAGGATGTTCCTTATTTAAGTCCACTTGCATCAATTGAACTTGGAACTGGGAAATTTCTTCCAAATAGGTTTTGAGTAAGCGGGCCATTTCGTAGCCTTCGCCTACGATACCCGCTAAAATAATGCCACTTTCTTCAAAATTGCGTTCGTAAATCTCAAACGCGATACGTTTTATTTTTTGATGGGTTTGTTCGGTCGAAAGAATAGATTTTTGCACAGCTTTGAGGATTTGATTTGTTTTTCGGGGATGTAAAAGTTTGGCACAATTTTAGCCAACAACAACTTGAAATCAAACTGCAAATTACTCTTTCGTCATGATAATCTTTAAAAATAGATTGTTTACTTTATTATTAGGGGTAGTAGTGTTAAGTAGTTTTATCGGGGTTAGGAGTCCGAGTGAAGTGGAAATCGCCGAAAAAATTAAAGGGTCTTTCAAGAGTGGTAACGCTCATACGTTAGCCGATCATTTTGAGAAAAGTTTAGAATTAGTTATTGATGCCGAGCGAGTGGATTTTCGTCGTGTTCGCGATGAGCAGGCAGAATTGATTCTGAAAACCTTTTTTAAAAAATATCCCCCCAAAGATTTCCGTTACGGCTTTCAGGGGACTGCTTCCAAGGTTCGTTACTGTACAGGTACGTACCAAACCCTCAACGGAAGTAAATTTCAGGTGTATATCTTAATGCGCGTGGCTGAGAACGACTATTTTATCAATACACTGCATTTTAAGAAAGAGTAATACCGAGTCCATAGTCAATGGACGATAGAAAACCAAGGTATTACTGTGGACCAGCGACCGTTGACTATGGTCTATTGACGAAAAAACTATTTAATCACGAAATTACTTTCTTTGATTCCTTTATTAATTTTCACCGACGATACTTCGGCTTTGGAGGTGAATTGGCCCATGCCTTGCTCACGGGTAAAAGGAATTTTAACACCGTTACTGTCTTTGATTTCTTTATAATCGCCAAAAACGACGTTCATCATTCCGCCGCCCATGCCGCCAAAGCCGCCACGCTGACCTCCACCGCCTTGTCCTCCACCGCCTTGTCCTTGTGGTGGAGCTCCTGCTTGTCCATCAGGACGCTGACCGCCTTGGCCTCCACCTCTCATGCCTCCTTCGGCAGTGCGCTTTACTTTTAGACCGCTTTCTACGTCAAAGTAATCATTCCATTTTCTACCTTCTGGGATGGCCAATTCTACTTTCCAAGCGTCTTTTCCATTGACAGCCTCTTTGCCTACAACAGTCTTTTGGATATTGTATTCGGCATAGAGCATTTCTGGAAATGGAATATTCTGTAAAATTTGGGCAATAGCGTCTTTCCCTTCGGCAGTACGATTGTTGGTGTTACCTCCAAAACCCGATACTGTAGCGACTTTGGTGCCATCGCAGGTAGAGCGCATTACTTCATTGCCCATCATATACATCACCGATGCAAATTTATTGGGTGATTTTACTTTTACTTCCGATTCCATCGAACCACGTTGCGTTTCGGCAATGGTACTGATGGTCAAATCTTCGATTTTCGCAATGGCTTCTTTACCGCCAACATTTTTTTCATAATTGTAATAGGGATTTTGATAAAGTTGGTAAAACTTGGGCTTGAATCAAACAAAAGTACGTAAAAAGAGAATTGTTATTGTGGGTCGAGTTACTACATTTTGGGAAAATACCGCCCAAACGCCCCTTCAAATCGTTGAAGACCCGTTTTTTATAGAGCGAGGTATAACACTGTACGTGAAGCGCGATGATTTAATTCATCCTTACGTGTCGGGAAATAAGTGGCGTAAGCTCAAATATAATCTTTTTGAAGCCGAAAGACAGGGCTACAAAACACTCTTGACATTTGGTGGGGCCTATTCCAACCATATTGCGGCGGTGGCTGCGGTGGGGCAAGTGACAGGTTTCGATACGATTGGGGTGATTCGAGGAGAAGAACTTGGGGCAGATGCCAACCCGACCCTTCGATTTGCGACTCAATGCGGCATGAAATTGGTTTTTGTAAGTCGTGAACAATACCGCGATAAGGAAGCATTGGCAGAGAAGTACGGAGCCGATTGCTACGTTCTTCCTGAAGGAGGGTCTAATGCTTTGGCTGTAAAAGGCGTAGCTGAAGTTGTAACGGAGATTCAATCTCAATTGGACATTCGCGTTGATTACCTCTGTACGGCCTTGGGGACAGGGGGAACCGCCGCAGGTTTAGTATGGGGGGCGAATGAGAAGGTGTTGGTTTTTCCAAGTCTAAAAATCAGTAAAGAAGAAGCAAATGAGATGATTCGCCAACATCTTTCACTTTCTGAAATCAAGGTAGAAACGATAACGGGCTACCATTTTGGAGGATATGGAAAGGCAACAGATGAGTTGTGGCAATTTATTGAAAGGTTTGAGAAGCAAACCCAAATTCCCTTGGAGCAGGTTTACACGGGAAAGATGATGTTTGGCCTTTATGATTTAGTACAAAAAGGATATTTTAAGAAAGGAGACGTAATCGTGGCACTGCATACGGGGGGATTGCAGGGAAAAGACCCTAAAAGAAAATAGCTCCGAAATCTCGGAGCTATTTATCTACCTATTAACAGCCATGAAAACAAATATTTTTATGCCACTGAGGGCTTAAATGCAAATCGTTGTATTCCGTAAAAACTACCAAACAATACAGTATTGTAAAATAAATCACCCATTACTGTATTCAAAAATAGGTTTCCGAAAAAAGTAGGTTGATAAAATACGAGCCCTGCCGCATAGCAAGTAACTAAACCTTGCCAACTTTGAGGATACACTGTACTACCGTACCAAACGAAAAAATTGGTAATTAGAAAGAATGAGATCGAAGCCACTAAACTTGCAACGACAACGCGTCCGAAAGTTATTTTTTTCAAAAAGAACAATCCAAATGCCGCAATGAGTAGAAACGATACGTAAGTTGGGAGAGAAGGAGTACCAATAAGTGCGTCACTACACAACATAGCAGCGACTGGAATCACGAATGCAAAAGTCTTACGATTAAAGTTAGCAGCACCAAACAAAGCAATAGCACCAATCGGGGTAAAATTGAATGGATGCGGTAAAACTCGAGAAAGTGCGGCTAAAATTATAAGCACAGCCACTGTACTAAATCTCGTAAAAGCTGAATTCATGACTGAGGTAAAATATTCTCTCAATAACTTTTTATTTTTTAGCCCAAGTGCTTTCCTGAACTTGGGTGTAAAGATAAAACGATAATTGTGAAAATTGCAAGTAGTGTTTAAAAAAAACACTAAAAAAAAATAAGAAATAGTGAACTAATACTTAAAAAAGTTTAACAATGTCTCATTGAATGCCTTCTTAAAAAATAGGGTATCAACGCAAGAACCTTAAGGAGAACTTCTAAATTCCTTCTTAAAACCTCTATTTTTGGGATTCACCCCAATTCTCATCTACCCCTCAAAAGCACAGAATCGCTTTGCTTAAAATTTTCTTAACTATTTTTTATATTGTAAACATTTACAATGTAAATTTGTTTTAATAGTATGATTTCGTACTAATTATAAATAATACTGATGATTGCAGAGTTAAAAGGTGCAAGTAAAGAATACAAAACAGGTGATCAAACCATTGTAGCCTTGCAACCTACCGACTTCCAACTGAATGAAGGGGAATTGACGTTGATTATTGGGCCATCGGGGTCGGGGAAAACAACGCTGCTTTCGATGCTGGGCTGTGTGATTTATCCCAGTGAGGGCGATTTGTGGGTAGATGGTAAGCACATCAATCAATTGAAAGAGAATCAATTGGCGCGACTACGTTTAGAGACGATTGGTTTTGTCTTTCAGAGCTTCAATTTGTTGGCGCCACTGACAGCCGAAGAGAATGTAGAACTACCGCTTAAACTTTTGGGCGTAGCCACAAGCGAGCGTAAAAGGCGCGTGCAAAAAGCGTTGGAAACGGTAGGCATGACCGACCGCCGAAAAAGCCTGCCCAAAGCACTTTCTGGCGGGCAACAGCAGCGCATTGCGATTGCACGTGCATTGGTTACCGAACCTAAAATGGTGCTCTGCGATGAACCAACCGCCTCGCTTGACAAGGATTCTTTAGTGGTAGTGATGAAAGAGTTGCGACTATTGGCAAAGAAAGGCAAAGCGGTGGCTGTGGTGACCCACGACCCACGGCTCCAACAATACGCCGATCGGGCAGTGGAAGTTAAAAACGGTTTTGTAACCCCCATCGCTTTGAATAAAGTAGATTAATCAATGGAAAAACCCATGAACTCAATTGTATTAATAAAAAATGGATTACTGATATTGGCAACAATGCTCACTTTGGCAAGTTGTGGTGATAAAAAAGCCAAAGAAGAAGCTGCCGCCAAAGCGGATTCCATCCCGAAACCAACGACCAAAAATCAAATCTTAGGTGTAGCACGCATTGAACCCGAAGAGGGTATCATGAATCTAACATCAGGGACAACGGGACGTGTTTTGGCCGTTTTGATGGATGATAACCAAACCGTCAAGAAAGGACAGCAGTTGTTGAACGTCGAAGTGGTACTCGAAAATGCACAGCTGCGCCAAGCACAGAGCAAAGTAGGGACGCAACAGGCCACGATTGCGGCCAGTCAAGCCACGCTGGAGGGACTGAAAGTAAGCCTTAAAAATGCCAAAGAGACGTACGAGCGAAACTTGGATCTTTATAAAGGAAATGCCCAAACCAAACAAGCACTCGATGATAGCAAAGCCGCGCTCGACAAATGGGAAAAAGAGGTAGAAACTGCCGAGGCTAACATTCGTCAAGCCCAAAGCAAAGTGGGAGAATTGCAGGCTGACATTAACTATTATCGGACAATAGTTGAAAAGAAAAGAGTAACTGCCTTACTCGCTGGAAGAGTGTTGAAAGTGCTGGTAAAAGTGGGAGATTACGTCAATAACGATACTAAAATAGCCGATTTTGCCCCAGAAGGAGCTTTATATGCCAAAACAGAAGTAGATGAACTGTACGCAGAGCGGGTTCAGGTGGGGCAAAAAGCCTTTGTGCTTTCGCAAACCACGGGCGATACGTTGGCAAAAGGAACGGTAAGTTACGCAGCAGATTATCTCAAACAAAAGTCTCTTTTTAAAGATCAGTCCACCGAACAGGAAGACCGCCGTGTGCGTGACGTTTCGATTCGGCTGGAGTCGGGAAAAATGCCCTTGATTGGAAGTCGGGTGGATTGTATTATAGTTTTGAAGTAAAACGGGTACTGATAACGGATAACAGATAAACAGCTAACGAACTAACATAAAATGCTTACGGAAGCCTTTAAATTCATGTGGTACGACAAAGCCAAGATGTTTGGAATCTTGTTTGGTATCATTTTGTCGGTGTTTTTGATTGGCCAACAGCTGGGGATTTGTTTTGCACTCTTGGGGGGGACTATCTCGTTGGCCGAAAACAACAAACAATACGTTTGGGTAGTAAGCGATAAAAGTCAGCAAGTCAGTGATTTACCGTTGTTGGATATGCGTATTTCGCGGGAGTTGATGACGGTGGCAGGGGTTTGGCGGGTCAATACCATGGTAGTGGGGGCGGGGAGTGCCAAGTTTAAAGATGGCACCAAAACACCCATTACGCTCATCGGCACCCAATCGCCGAGGCACATTGGCGGTCCGTGGAATTTTGTAAAAGGAAGTTTGGAGGATTTGCAGCAGGAAGGGGCGATTATCACGGATGAATATGACCAGATTTCCTCCAAAAAAATAAAGATGGGCGACCATTTTGAGTTTAACGGTCATCGCGTTTTTTTGAGTGGAAATACGCGAGGAGCTAAAGGGCTTGGGGTAGCCTACGGCTTTACCACCGTAGAAAGAGTACGCAAATTGTGTAAGATTTCGACTACCCAAGCTTCCGCTTTTTTGGTCGAAATTGAGCCTGGATATACCAATCAGCAAGTAGTTGACAACATCAATAAGGAAATCTTGGGTGTAAAAGCCCGAGATGGTCAGGCTTATACCGACGAAAGTTTGAAGTATTTTGCCCTCAACAGCGGTATCGTGGCCTCCTTTGGGCTGTTGGTCATTTTTGCCATTATTACAGGTTTTGCCATTGTGGGTTTAACGATGTTTTCGGCTGTCAACGACCGTCTCAAAGATTATGGGACGCTCAAAGCCATCGGTGGCACCAACGGAATTATCCGACAGCTGATCCTGTGGCAAGCGGTGATTTATTCGGTGGTTAGTTTTGGCGTTGCGTTTGTTTTGTTGAAAGGCTTCGTGAACGTGACCAAAACCAGCCTCAATATCAAAATTACGCCTTATCTAACGCTCTTCCTGATTGGTGTTACGCTCTTTATTGCCATTTTGGGCAGCCTCTTTGCCATGCGAAAAATCATGAAGATGGAACCTGCTCAAGTATTCAGAACCTAAAAATATTCGTAAGCCGTCATGAACAAGGCCCAGTCTCTGATTTTTCTGATTCTTTCGTGTTTATGCTCGTATCCATCACTATCTCAGCGACTTACGTTCGATGACGCGCTCAAAGCTGCCCTCGAAAATCGGTGGGAGCTGAAAAATCAACAGTTGCAGATTCAATTGGCCGAGGGAGAAAATGATAAACTACGTGCCAAGTGGCTTCCTCAAATCAACGCTTCTGCAGACATGCGCTGGAATACCCAACTTCAAACGTCGGTGTTTAAAAATGCGCCTTTTGCCAACGGTCAGGATGTCAAGTTGGTGTTGGGAGTACCCTTTAATAACAACGTTGGGCTGAGTGCCGAGCAAAAAGTCTATGATGCCGCTACTAAATATGACCGTCAACTGAATCAGACCCCAGTCCGCAGTCAGGAGATAACGCTTGAAAAACAGAAAATGGACGTAAAATTGGCGGTGATAGAATCCTACTATGCCGCTTTGTTCAACGGTGAAAAAGTAGCTTTGGCGGAAAAATCGGTAGAGCGGACAAAAGCATACTTAGATGCGGGAAAAACAAAGTTGGACAAAGGGGCATTACTCAAAAACGATTTCGACCGTTTGGTATTGGATTTGAACAACGCGCAAACTACCCTCGCTCAAGCACGACAAGACGATGCTTTGGGACTGGAAAATCTAAAGTACCAAATGGGTCTAAAAAGTGAAGGAAAGATTGAGTTAGCGGAAAATTTGACCACGTTGCTTCAACAAAATCAGGCGTTGTTGTCGGAAGTAACGGGTATTGACCAACGTCCTGAAATTTTACAGGAACAAAATTTGCTGAAAATCAATGAATTGACCGAGCAAAAACAAAAAGCGCGGCTGGCACCCGTGGTATCGGCCTACGGAAATTATACGGCTTTGCAGTTGAATGACCAATTCAATCCTTTTTCGGCAGGAACTTGGTTTCCCTATAATTATGTAGGTCTAAAACTGAATCTTCCGATTTTTGATGGAAAACAAACGGAGTTGTTGAAGCGAGACTACGCCATTCGAGCGCAGATTAACCGCAATACGGTAGAGAAATTAAAGGCTGATTTCGGTTACGAAGTCCGCAGTACCTTTCATAGTTTGAGTCAAGCTCAAGTCCATTTAACCGATACGAAAGCAAATTTGGCTTTGGCGCAGCAAATTCTGGAAACCGACCGTCTGCGCTACGAGAAGGGTACGATTTTGATTTCGGACTTGAAAAATACCGAATACAGCCTTCAAAATGCCGAAAACAACTACCTGACGAGTGTTTATAACTTTTTGGTCGCTTCGGTCCGTTACAAAAAAGCCACGGGTAGGCTGTAAATAGTTACGGTAAAAGTTTCAATAACTCTTTCATCATGAGGGTCATATTAGGCTCTGCTTGATACGCGGCAGCCAAAATTTTGCTGAGTTCTGCCTTTTCGAGTGTTTCGGGGATACACATATCCGTAATGACAGATACGCCAAAAACGGGTAAACTCATGTGCCGCGCCACCATGACTTCGGGGACGGTGCTCATTCCTACGGCATCGGCTCCCAGCAGGCGCAACATACGGTATTCGGCTTTTGTCTCCAGCTGTGGCCCCGTTACGCTGACATAGACGCCTGAATGAGCGCGTATGCCGTGTTTTTGGGCTATTTGCTGGGCGTGTTCAATCATCTGTCCATCATATACTTCGCTCATGTCAGGAAAGCGGTCGCCCAAGGAGTCGAGATTGGCACCACGCAGCGGATTTTCGGGTAAAAACTGACTGATGTGGTCGTTGATAATCATCAAATCGCTCGTTTGGTAAGCGGGATTGAGTCCACCCGCGGCGTTGGAAACCAATAGACGCTCAATGCCAAGTAATTTCATCACCCGAACAGGGAACGTCACTTGTGGCATCTTATAGCCCTCATAGTAATGAAAACGACCTTGCATGCACACCACTTTTTTGCCCGCGAGCACTCCAAAGATCAAACGTCCCTTGTGAAATTCAACGGTTGAAATGGGAAAGTGGGGAATGTGTTCATAGTCAATCGAATATTCAATGGTGATGTCGTCAACCAATGCGCCAAGCCCTGTACCCAGTATGATGCCTGTTTGTGGAATAAAACCTTGGGTTTGTTGTTGAAGAAAATCAGTTGCTTCTTGTATTTGCTGGAGCGTCATAAGGTGTTGTGGTCATTATTAAAATTAAATTGGGCTAAAACCAAAAAAGCGCTATTGGACTGACCAAATATGCCCTAAAACACGGGTTGGTGGAGTAGATTATTCAGCAAAAATAGTGCTTACGGCAATTTCAAAATCTGGCAATACAGGTGCGGCAGAGCAGATGTCGTTTTCAATGCAAATTTTAACAGTACGACGCGAGGTATAGACCTGCACTATTTTTTCGTCAGGCACAATATTCCATACTACTTTTACTCCTGCTTTGAAATACTCGGTAATCTTTTCTTCGACTTTATAAAAATTATCACTGCCCGAAATAATTTCAATCATAAATTCAGGGATAACGTCCTCTCCTCGTTTAGTACGAGCTATCTGTTCGTCACTCAAATAAGCGATATCAGGTCTTCTCATCTGAATACCTGATAGCATGGTGTCATATTCGGCTACTAATGCTCCAAATTTCCACATTTCTTTTTGGCTAAAAAGTTTATTTAAAGCCTGATAAATGTAAACTTGATTTTTGTTCATTCCCGTAAACTTAATGATTTCGCCGTCGTTCCACTCATATTTGAAGCCGTCGTTGGGCTCCCAAAGCTGAAACTCCGACAACGTACGGGGTAGGTGGGCGGTTTGTTGAAGTGCTTGCATTGGAGACGAAGATTTTTAACAAAAATAACGTTTTAGCAGCAGACTACCAAAGGCTCACTTGGGGGAGTTATGAAGTAATAGGCACAACGATTTCGCTACTCATATCCTCATCGGGTAGGTTTTGAATGTGCCATTTCCCGTCCAAACTTTCTACGCGGGCTTTTACGTTTTTGATGCCTTTGCCATCGGAGTCATTGTCAAAAAATCCACATTCTAATGCCATAAAATCGCTTATGATAGGTACTGTTGTGTGGCACGTAAACGAATGGGTACGCTATTAACAGAAAGAGGCTGCCCCTTTTGAGACAGCCTCTTTTTATGATTATCAAGATTCAGCTTCTAAGGAATCAACTTCACCGTATAGCAGCCCTTCGAGGTGCTGATTTTGGCGAGTTGTTTGGTCAAGGAAGGAGTGCCTCCTTTGGTGACTTTAAAAAACTCAATACCTCCGTCGCGGCGACCGTAATCAAAATATTCATAAACCGAAACGGCTACGTTATCGCCTGTTTTGTCGAAAGTGATGCTTTCGGGAGCGATACCGTCAATATCGTAATCGGCTACTTTGGCGATTTTTCCGTCTTTAGCCAAACTCAACAAGCTCACGCTTGCTTTACCTACATTTCCTTCCCAAGGTTGGGCTGAGTTGTTTTTGTTGGCTGTTACAATCATCGAACCATCGGGACTGATAGCAAAACTTTCTACGCCAGTACCTACGGCTGTTTGTCCGATTACTTTATGTTCGGCGGTTTTAGGGTCGGTAGCGGTGGTGTTAAATTGAATCACTGCCAATTCTCCAGAGGCACCGTCTTTCAAGTCCGAAACGACAAATAGACTACCGTCGGCGGTAAATGCACCTGGACCGGGTTTTCCCGTGATTTTTACAGGAGTACCGAAAGCCTCAAACGTAGCGATTTTTCCTTGGGCGTTTCGTTTGGCTTTGTAAAGCCATATTTCTTTGGTTTCTTCCACGGTGATGGCAGCAAATTCTCCTTCTGGATGCCAAGATACGTCGGTGGCGCGAGCATTGGTAAGATTTAAAGCGATAGGGACGTTTCGGGTAGGCAAACCACCCGCTCCAATCTCCAAAAGGCGCAGCTCTTTTCCAGTTTCTTCCGAGGTAATCAATATGTTGCTTCCGAGCATATCAATGGCGGATGGATTTTTTCCAATTGGGGCTTTCCGTGCCGAAGGTTTGGCCATGTTGGAAATATCAACGATGTACATCGTACTACCCGCTGGTAGGTCAGTAGATAGATTTTTTAACACTTTCGCGCTGTCGGCAGTTTGCCCACGGGTTTCAATCACAAAAGCGTAGCGTCCGTCGGACATGATGGACACGTTACGCATCCAGCCGATGGCCGAGTTTGGTACGGGTGAACTGCCGATTTCTTGCCCTAATTTAAGCGGAAGGGGATAGATAGTTAAGGCGTCTTTTACGCCTACTTCTTTCATTAGTTTGCCGTCAACGGTAGCTGAGGCAGCCATGTCTCCGTCGGATAGGGAAAGAATTCCTCGCGCATTGAACTCAATGGTGGGTTTTTGGGCCATAACGGCACTCGCACTCAACAAAGCCATTCCCAACGTTAAACGCAATTTTCTCATGGATTTTTTGTAATGGTTATCAGGTTATACAAACGATTGAACTTGAGCTTTTAGGGTATCTGATTAACAATACCAATATTTTCAATATGCATAAATACAAAAAAACCTTCAAAGCTGCTTGCCTTAAAGGTTTTTCTGTAAAAAAATATAAATTAAGCCGTAGCTACTGCAAGTCGGTTGACGTGTTTGGCCAATTTTGACTTGAGGTTACCCGCTTTGTTTTTGTGAATGATATTTTTCTTGGCCAATCTATCTAACATCGAAGATACAGTTTTGTATAATTCTGATGCTACTAATTGGTCTTTGGTATCACGCAACTTACGTACCATAGTACGGGTAGTTTTGTGTTGGTAGCGATTTCTAAGGCGTTTTGTTTCGTTGGCCCGGATTCTTTTTAATGCTGACTTATGATTTGCCATTGGTTTATTGAAAAATATTTGTATGCTGTTCTCTAAAAAAGGAGTGCAAAAATACTGTTCTTCAATCAGAAAAACAATTTTTTGGTGAAAATTATGGGAACTCTCGCGTCTTATAGCCCATATTATTGTGGGAAAAGCTACTTTTTTTCAAAAATGGCCTTTTTGTACAACGCTTTTTGGGTCTCGGTGGGATTGGCCACTTTTCTGATTTGGTAATTCACCAAGGGGGATTCAGTCAATTTGACCGTCAGGGTTTTCAGGTTTCCGTTTCGATTGACAATGATTGTCAGCGTGTCACCTATTTTTCGATTACTGATGATGTTGTCAAGGGTGGTCGTGAGACGTTGTCCTTCCACCGTAATTATTTCATCGTTAACGTTTAGGCCGTCTTGATAGGCGGGGGAATTTCGTAGCACATCGGTCACAAAAACGCGTTCATTTCGCAGGACTACCGTTGCTCCCAAAAAGGGTTGTCGGTTGCTGGCATTGAGATCAATGATTTCTAACCCAAATGGTTGTAAAAACTGTCCATAAGGGAGGGGCGCAGTTCCGTAGATATATTTTTGAAAAAAATCAGTCAAGTCTATCCCCGCGGCGTGTTCGCACGCTTTTTGCATTTCTTCGTCGGTAAAGCCGCGTTTTTGTTTTTTGTAGTATTCTTGGTACAAATACCGCAGGGCGTCGTCGAGCGATTTCTGCCCGTTGGTTTGGGCAATAATCAGCAAGTTGAGCATTTCACCAATGATGGCGCCCTTGTCGTAGTAAGAAATGGTACTATTGGCGGAGTTTTCGTTGGGGCGATAGTACTTTATCCACGCGTCCCAGCTCGCATCAGCGACCGATTGTACACGGTTGCCAGGCCGATTTTCAACGCCCGTAATCAGAGCTGCGGCGCGGCGCCAGTAGTCGTCGGACGAGGCGATACCTGCTCGAAGCAGAATATTGTATTGATAGAAGGTGGTGAATCCTTCGGCTACCCACAGCAAACGGGTGTAGTTTTCGTTTTCGTAGTCAAAAGGCCCCAGGGCCATCGGGCGAATCCGTTTGACGTTCCATAAATGAAAATATTCGTGGGCGACCAAACTCAAAAAGGAACGCCTGGCCGATTCGGTATCGTAGGTGTTTCGACTTACGCCCAGCGTAGTGGAGTTGGCATGTTCCAGCCCTCCACTCCCCGTGATGATGTTGTGAACAATGAAAGTGTAGTCTTGACAGGGGTGCTCACCGATAACGGTCGCGGCGGCTTCACAAACGCGTTGCATTTCTTGGGGCAAAGAAATGGGGTCATATTTGGCATCGCCGTACATGACCACGTAATGCGGAATGCCAGATGCTTGGAAGGAAAGAATCCGTTGGTTGCCTATTTCAATAGGGCAGTCCACCAAGTTGTCGTAATCTGTCGCCTCGAAGGTGTTGTTGCTCACTTTTTTGAGTCCTGTGCTGATTTGTTTCCAGTCTTGATAAGGATTAATGACGACGCGTAAAGGGATATTTTTAAGTTGGTCGTGAAATAAAAATAAGGTAGCCCCATTGATATACCCGTGTGAATCGTCCAGAAAACTGGTGCGTACGCTTAGTTCGTAGGCATAAACGCGGTAACGGACGCTAAAGTGGTCGTCGGTGGTATAAATCCGCCAAGCATTTTTGCGAATCTTTTCGGCTTTGAGGGGTTGATTATTTCCGAAAGCCCGAAAATCTTCGACGTTTTTGGCGTATTCCCGAATCAGGTAAGACCCTGGCGTCCAAACGGGCATTTTTAAGTCCACGTAGCCATTTTTTTTTGCTTCGGTAGCGGTAGCAATGTCCGAGAGTTGCATTTCTACCTCAAAATAATGCGTTTGAGGCTGGGGCATTGAAAGCACATAAGTGATGCTGGGAGTAGCGTAAGAATAGGCGCAAGTGATAGAAAATACTAAAACGAGTAAAAAACGAATCATTTTTGGTTTGTATTTGGTGAGAACAGATAACAAAGAAAGGAGATAAATCGTGAAAATTATACGTTTTAAACGTGGTTTTTCGTTCTTTCGCAAAATTATTGTACGATTGGCTCATTGTAGAAAACCTTATTCTATACCATGTTTTTTAAACGCAGCGTTCTTCCCTTATTGATTTGTACCCTTTCTTTTGCAAACTTACGTGCCCAGAATACGCTTGGTTACACGGAAGCCGACGTTCATTTTCGCAACGGAGTTGAATTATTTGAAAAATCTAATTATGCCGCTGCTAAACAGGAGTTTCGCTATTATTTAGAGAAGCGGCCTGCATTGCTCAATACCAATGATTACACGGCGGTGACGGCAGAATATTACACCACCTTGTGCGCACTTTATTCGGATGCCCCAGAAGCTGAGTTGGCGGTGGATCGGTTTGTGCGAAATCACCCAGAACATCCAAAAGCAGCCGTTATTTACAGCGACTTAGGAAAATACTACTTTGATCGAGAAGATTACTCCAATGCCATTACTTACCTGACCAAAGCCCTCGAAAGAACTTCAAATTATTACGCTGTTAGTGAGACTCGTTACAAATTAGGATTGTCTTATTATAGTTTAAAACAGTACAATCCTGCGTTGAAATATTTTTCTGAAGCCCAGAAAGACCCCACCAGTGATTATTTCGCACCAGCTTCCTATTATGCGGGGGTGATTCAGTATCAAAACAACAAATATGGCGATGCTTATAAAAGCTTTAAAAGCATTGAAAATCATCCGCAGTATAAAGCAGATATGCCCAACTGGATTGTGTCTTCGCTTTACGAAGCCGAGCGTTACGATGATCTCCTTGCTTACGCCGAGCCATTGTTAAAACGTACACAGGCGGGAGGGGTAAAGCTGAACGATGTCGCTTTGTATGCAGCAGAAGTACTTTATACCCGTGGAAATTACGCCGATGCGGCTAAATATTACGCGCAATACGTGCAATTGAAAGGAAAAGAGACGATTACGCCTGCTCCGATTCAGTTTCGCTACGGACACTCGTTGTTTCGGATGGGAAATTACGCGGGGGCCATTGACCAGCTCAAAAGCGTAGCTACCCGTAAAGATACCACGGGGCAATTTGGGTCTTATATTTTAGCCATTAGCCATTTACAAAACAAAAATCCGCAGGCTTCGCTAACGGGCTTTGACAATGCCGCTAAACTAAAATTCAACAAGACGATTCAGGAAGAGGCTTCCTTCAACCACGCCAAAGTACAGTTGGAACTCAACAATCACTCGGCGGCTTTTACGGAGTTACAAGAGTTTATCAAAAATTTCCCCAATAGTGAGTACGAAGACGAAGCGACAAAACTTTCGATTTTGTCGTTGACTAAGTCTAACAACAGTGCGGCGGCGGTAGCTTATATCGAAAAACTGAAAAAATTGGATGAGCCAACCAAAGCAGCTTATCAGCGCCAAACGATGAATTTGGGCATTGCTGACTTTAACGCCGAACGCTACGCCCAAGCCATTGTGAACTTTGATAAATCGTTGAAATACCCCTCTGATGGCGAAATAGCCCAAGCGGCTACTTTTCAGAAAGGAGAAGCTTTCTCGGCCTTGAATCGCTACGGCGAAGCTATTCCCATTTATCAGCAATTGATTCGTGCCAACCCCAATACCCCCTACGGCATTCGGAGTTTATACTCGTTGGGGTATGCTTTTTATAACACCAAAGAATATAAATCTGCCTTGACCAATTTTCAGCAGTACGTAACTAAAGGGAAGGGAATTGGCGAACCGCAGACCCTCGAAGACGCGACCATTCGTATCGCAGACTCGTATTTGACCGATAAAAACTACGGGCAAGCCATGGCCATGTACGATAAAGCCCTCAGCGAAGGTCGTTTAGACCGCGACTATGCCCTTTATCAAAAAGGGTTGATTCTTACCTACCAAGAAAAAGATACCGAAGCCAAAGCTCAATTTGACAAAGTTATTGCCCAATTTCCTACCTCACGATACGCCGATGATGCCCTGTTTCAATCGGCCAATATTGATTTGGAAAAAGGGAATTATCAAGCAGCCATTCGGGCTTACACGCGCTTGGTAAAGGACAAACCTCGTAGCTACTTGGTACCACCTGCTTTGTTGAAGCGAGCGCTGGCTTACAACAATATACAGGTGTTTGAAGAAGCAATTCGGGATTATAAGCGTATTTTGAGCGAATTTTCGGATGCTCCCGCCGCCAAAGAAGCCTTGCTGGGCTTACAAGCTACCTTAGAAAATGCAGGACGTTCGGAAGAAATGTCGGATGTACTGTCGGATTACAAAAAGAAAAATCCCCAGAGTACCGAAACCGAGCGGCTGGAATTTGAAACAGCCAAGGGCCTATACGGCGACGGAAAATATTCGCAGGCTATTAAGGCACTACAAAACTTTATTCGTGATTATCCCAACAGTGCTTCAGTTACCGAAGCGCGGTATTTGGGCGGCGAAAGTTACTACCGTTCCAACGATTTCCCGAATGCCCTCAAACTATTCACTGTCGTAGTGAATGAAGCTGACGCACGGTTTAGTCCCAAAGCGGCTTTGCGGGCGGGAGACATTGAATCTCAACAAAAGAACTATCCACAAGCCATCCGAAATTACTACTTGATGTACGCTCAGTCGGACAGTAAAGCCGACCGTGTAACGGGTCAGATTCGTTTGATGGACACCTATTTTATGATGAGAAAGTACGATTCCACGCTGTATTTTGCCCGTGAAGTGATGAGTGCGGGAGACGTGATTCCAGGCTCGACCAAAAAAGCCCAGATGCAAACGGCCAAGGTCTATTTAGAAAAAGCAGATTATAAAACGGCAGAAACGGAGTTGAAAAAAATAATTGCGGCCAATAAAGACGAATTTGGCGCGGAAGCTAAATATTGGGCATCCGAAGTACTTTATCGTCAAGAAAAATACAAAGAAGCCCAAGCTTCAATTATGGAACTCAACAAGCAGTTTGCCGATTACGAACGTTGGCGGGTGCGGGCATTTATTCTCTTGGCCGATGTCTATGTTAAACTCAAAGACCCCGACCAAGCCAAGGCAACCTTGCAGTCGGTCATTGAAAACGCGGAAGACCAAGAGGCCATCGAACTGGCCAAAACCAAATTAGCAGCGTTGCAGTAGTGAGTTTACTATTTACAGTTCACCATTTATCATTTACCGTCATTATTGAGCCAGCACAAAATGAAAAAACTCACCCTTTCGCTTTTATTTACGTATTCTTTTGTTCACTTATTGACCTCTACTTCATTGGGGCAAAAACCAACGGGAGAGATTGATAGTCAAACCTTTGAGATTGAGAAAAAGAAAAAAATTGAACTTCCTCCCGCCAATCGGCTCTACAATAAGCTCCAACCGTTTACGAGTGAAGAAGACAACCGAAAGTTAAATTATGAGTTTCGTACGCCCAAACTTACCTTGGGGGCACCTAAACTTACTCCCAATGTATTGCCCGTCAACGGCGGTAAGAAAGTAGAGGAAGACGGAAACCTGAATAATTACGTCAAAATAGGAGGGGGGAATTACGGAAAAATTTACGGAGAAGGTTTTGTAGGAAATCAAACCGAAGATTTGGCCTACGATATTCATTACAAACATCTTTCCAACCAAACGGGACCGGTGGACGCCAAGAACTCGGCCAACAGCGAAAATCGCTTAAAAATCAACGGGCAGTATTTAGCTAACTCTTTTAAATTGGGCGGCACAGTTTTTTATGACCGCGACAACTACTTTTTTTACGCAAACCGTTCTCGTCCCAATGCCGAAATTGCCAAGGACAATATTCGCCAAACCATCAACACCGTAGGGGTACAAGTCGGCTTTGAAAACATTGATAACAACAAATTCATTGACTACGCGCTCAAAACGTCGTTGTACCGCTTGAGTGACCGCTACGCTGCGACCGAAACCGATTGGGGTACTAATTTGTCGGGGTCGGTGCCCATTACCGAAAACATTTTTGCCTTGCTCAACGCTGATGCGTACGTATCACAGCGCGCCGATGCCGAAACTTTTAAACGAAATTTATTCAGTGTTAAGCCCGCCTTTAAGTTTGCTTTTGATGCCTTTACGGTCGTGGCGGCTTTTAAGGCCGTTAACGAAACCGACGACCGCCTGAAAATCAACCGTTCGGTGGGCTTTCCACAAGTAGAAGTAGATGCTGTTCCTTTGAGTGGAGTACATATTTTTGCGGGGTATGGGGGCGATTTAAATCGTAACACCTTGCGCTCATTGTTAGGGGAAAACCGTTGGTTAGCCCCCAATGTCACGGTAGCCAATACCGAAAAAAGCCGCGATATATACGGGGGATTTAAAGGAGAACTCGGACCCAGTTTCCAATTTGAAGGAAAGGTGTCTTACGCCACTTTCAAAAATTTCTATGGTTTCAATAACGAATGGGTGGACACGACCAAATTTGCCGTGGTGTATGATGCCGATTACATCAAAGTATTGACCGTTTCGGCGCAAGTAGGATACCAGTACCAAAACATTGTGCGTTCCACTTTGCGAGGAGATTTTTACGACTACAACGTAAAACGTCTCGAATCACCTTGGGGGCGTCCCAAAGCGACCGTTACTTGGAACAACTCGTTTGTGTTTAGTAAAAAAATGTTTGCTACGCTCGACGCGTATTACATCGGTGGACTGAAAAATAAAAACTTTCAAACGGGGACTACCGTGGATTTGAAACCCATTGTGGATTTGAACGTGAAGATTGACTATTTGTTGACCCGTAACTTTTCGGCCTTTGCTTCCATCAACAACCTATTAGGTAAAAATTACGAGCGGTATCTTTACTATCCTCAACAGGGCTTGAACTTTTTGGCGGGCTTATCCTTTCAGTTTTAAGACGTTTCTGATTCGCCCTCTTCCATAATCACAAAATAGTGAGGAAGAGAGCGAATAATATATTTTATTTTTATCGTTGTACTCCAATCACTCGCCATCTAAGTGAATCCCCGTCATAGATTAAAGAGAGACCGCCCTCATTGGTTATACTAATGTTGGGATCTACTCCTGATTCGCCCGTAATGATTCTATTTTCTGGATTTGCATCGGCTGACTCATTGAAAATTTTGACCGTTTTATTGCCAGCAAAAAAAGGGTCGCAAGGCATTTCTGTATAAATATGGAGTACCAATCCATCCACTCCACCCGCAATTCCTTTTAAGTGTACGTCTCCGCAACCATTGAGTTTAATAACTGATTTATTATTACGGTCGAGTGCTGTTCGTGTGATAGTTTGACCAATTGCATCAAAAGAGGATTCTGTGGAAAATAATTGTAAATCGCCATTGATAGTCACCGTGGAGGTTGGATCGCTGGTGCCGATGCCCACTTTTCCATTGCCTTTGAATACTACTTTCTCAGTAGCCGAATTGGTACCTCCCGTAGTAGTATAAAATTTAATATCTGTTCCTGTGGCGACGGAAGTCCAGTTTTGATTCGCAACCATGTCTATTCTGGCTTTGGCATTGGTTATCGAAGTGCCATCGAATCCTTTCCCACCAAAACGACCCAAAATATTGCCATTGAGAGTGGAGGTTGGATTGTTAGCAGTTCCATTGGCACTTATCCCAAAAAAAGTAGGGGCATCACCGCCTATACGATTGATACCAATGCCATTATCGCTATCGGTATCTTGGAGTAGTTCCAACTTATGACTGGGAGAGGAAAGCCCAATTCCAATATTTCCGTTTGGATTAATAACCATACGTTCCGTCAGATTGGTACTGCCGTTGGGAGTCGTCAGGAATTTTATACGAGTTCCATTATTAGAGGAAGTCCAGTTCTGCGAAGCTTCAAATCTGAGTGCACCACGTACGTTTGTGAATGCACTTCCATTATAGCCTGTTGCTTGAATTGAGAGTAGGTCATCATCGGTCGCCACGGCAGCAGGCACCGCAAGTGTTCCATTTTGGCGTTTTCCTAAAATATTAGGCTGATTTGTACTCTGTAAAACAATGTTGTCAACTGATGCTGACTGCTTAGACTCGACCTTGTTGGGAGTCATTAAGATACTTTGAGTGTAAGCTCTTGTAATGAACAAAAACCCAATAAAAAAAGTTAGTATTTTTTTCATTGTAGTAAAAACATTAGATGATTGGTTTAGGTCTCCTCAAACGGTTTTATGATGAAAAAACAAATATAAGAATGGGATATATCTTTGTCAAACTCCTACGAAATCAAAAATACAAATCACTCATTGTCAATTATTACAATGTAACAGGGTAGGGGATTGTCAGCGATTGGGGTAATATTATTTGCCGTACTTAAAAGCAATAGTTGTTGTAACTATTGCTTTTATTTTTTTGAATCTGTACCTTAGTGTCCAAATCCCCATAAACAGTTTGATAAACGACATGACTTCGGTACTGGATTACACCCGTAAGCTACTTTATGAACACGACTGCGTGGTGCTACCCGATTTAGGCGGTTTTTTGGCCTAC
This sequence comes from Runella sp., assembly GCA_044228585.1. Lineage (GTDB taxonomy): Bacteria > Bacteroidota > Bacteroidia > Cytophagales > Spirosomataceae > Runella. The sequence continues at coordinate 25,405 of JBGAUP010000041.1, forward strand.
TTTAGCCACGCATTTTACAGCGAACAAAATTTGCTTTATCATCCTCCCCAAAAGCGAGTTGCCTTCAATGAAGCTCTCAAGTTGGATGATGGTCTCTTGACGCACTATTTGACCATCAACGAGCAAATTACCCGTGAGGAAGCACAAAAGCGAGTGCGTCAGTTTGTGGATACAATTAAAAATACCATCAAAGAAGAAGGTGCTTATTCCTTAGAAGGCATTGGAACGTTAGAAATCAATGCGGAGGGGAAATTACAATTTGAGCCTACGCCCGTGACTAATTTCTATGCGGACGGTTACGGGTTGAAATCGTTAACGGTCGCTACGGTGAAACCGACGATTAAAGTAGAAGCTTCTGAGTCAGCTACTGACTGGACTACCACTGATCGCGCCGCTGAAGAATTGCCATTAGAAATTCCTCGCCGTCGCCGTTCACGGGTGGCTATGTACGTAGGTGCGGTTTTATTGGTGGGTTCGGCATTGGTAGGGGGGCTTACGCAACTTCCGTCCGAAAGTCTTAAATCAAGCCTCAATCCTTTTGAGTTAGTAACGACCGTGAAGGGGTGGTTGACAAGTGATATAAAATCTAACAATGTTAGAAAAGAGGGGCTTGCTTCCATTGAAGAGGAACCCAAATCTATTAAAAACATTGCTAATAAGGAGGTTATCCCCAGTGCTGATAAAGCAGAAGCCATCAAGGAAGTAAAGAAAACCGAGGCAATGGCTCCCGTAGTGAAAGCCGAAGTAAAAGCGAAAGTGGCCCCAACGCGGCCTACTGAACCCGTCATTACTTCGTTCAAATCTGACGAAAATGGTGCTTTTTTAGTGATTGCAGGAGGGTTTTCAAAATTAGAGAATGCACGCAAACTGGAAAGCAAACTCAAGAACAACGGTTTCGAGAATGCCACTATTTTGAATCCAGAACCTACCGAAGGAAAACTGATTATTGTGTCGGCTATTGGCTGTGAAAATTCCAAGAAAGCCAAAACTTACTTGGCTTCCGTGAGCCGTCTTGCGGGGGCTAATGCCTACGTAACGCATCAATAATAAAAATAAAAACGACAAAAAAAGGGGGCGAATAGCCCCTTTTTTTTGTGGCTATATATATTTTACCTTTAATTTGCGTTAATTGAAAAGTTAATGATTGCTTATTATGTCCATGCTAATTAATTCCCAACAAGATAGGGAACACCAGATGATTGGTTTTGCGGGTGACACCATTATCACGTCGGCACTCATAACCTTTATGCTGTTCTTTAATTTATACCAAACTTTACCCAAAACCG
>JBGAUP010000042.1:0-26494 GCA_044228585.1 Runella sp.
CATTGGCCTCACTACCACCAAAGTAGGTGTAACAGCGGCCTCGTTGGCGGGCAATATGTCATTGGTTATTCCTGTATTGTTTGGGCTATTTATTTTCAAAAACAACAACAAAGACTTCACCTTTTGGAACTACTTAGGGCTTTTGGTGGCTTTGGTGGCTTTGGCTTTGAGTACGATAAAAAAAGAAGCGGCAGGACAGAGTTCAAAAACGGGCTGGATTTTGTTTTTGCCCGTCTTGTTGTTTTTGGGAAGTGGTACCAACAATACCCTCATCAACTACGTTAGTTCTACATTTTATCGCCCCGAACAGTCAGCACTTTTTACGGCAATAGCCTGTACAGGAGCCATCTTAACAGGCACATCTTTCCTGATTTTCAGAATGATATATGTGAGAGAAAAGGTAAGCGGTCGGAGTATTTTAGGGGGGCTTGTGCTTGGTTTTCCTAATTTCCTTTCTTTTTACTTCTTGCTGGGGGCATTGAGTGATTTTGGAAATAGTGCCGCTTTTGTCTTCCCCATCTACAACGTTTTGAGTATGCTCACTTCAGCTTTATTGGCGTGGGTATTATTCAAAGAAACCCTGCAACCGCCCAACAAACTGGGCCTCGCGCTGGCAGTATTGGCCATTTTCTTAATTTCATACCAAGAGATATTGGCCGCCTTTTGAAACATTATTTATCAATGTCGTGTTTAGTTTTCATTTATTAGACAAAAAACACTTTTCAAAATGGCAACTATCAAAACAATGTTTCTCATGCTTTTTTCAATCATTAATGGCCTTTTTGCGGATAAAAAAGAAATCAATGTGAATACCGAAAATACTCCACCCGCCCAGTCTGTGTATGAATACAAAATGAAAGCCTTAGAGGGAAATCAAGAAATTGCTTTGAGTAAATACAAAGGCAAGAAAATTGTGCTTCTCAACGTGGCCTCAGCCTGTGGATATACACCTCAATACGCCGATTGGCAGAAGTTTCATGAACAATACGGCGACAAAATCGTAGTGTTGGGCTTCCCTGCCAACAACTTCGGTTCGCAAGAATCGGGTTCAAACGCCGAAATTGCCTCTTTCTGCAAAAAAAACTACGGAGTTAACTTCCAAATGTTCTCCAAAATTGACGTAGTCGGAGAAAATCAACATCCCTTGTATAAATGGCTATCTGATAAGAGCCTTAATGGCTGGAACGATAAAGTACCCACTTGGAATTTTTGTAAGTATGTAGTAGATGAAAATGGCAAGCTTACTCACTTCTTTGCCTCCAAAATCAAACCCACTGACGAAGAATTTAAAAAAGCAGTAGGAATTTAGCCAACTCTCTCGCAAGTCAATAAGTCAATTTTGTTTCAAAAGCATCAATAAAAGTCAAAATAACTTTTATTGATGCTTTTTTTGTGAGTACCTTCTTAAAAGAAGCCATTATTAAGGTTATTTTGCAATTTTAAACCCGTATTACCACCTTGGCTTATCAAAAATGAATCACTTTCTTTCTGTTCACGACGTAACCGATATTGATGCCCTCGTACAAGAAGGTCTTCAACTCAAACAATCTCCCTTTTCACACAAACATTTGGGTGAAAACAAGACCATTGGTTTACTGTTTTTCAATCAAAGCCTTCGGACTCGTCTTAGCACGCAGCGTGCTGCCCAAAACTTGGGCATGAATACTATGGTGATGACCGTAGGCCAAGACAGTTGGGGGTTGGAGTTAGAAGAAGGTGTGGTGATGGACGGCGGCAATGCCGAACACGTCAAAGAAGCTGCCGCCGTTATGGGCAAATACTGTGATATTTTGGCCGTAAGGGCATTTGCGGGACTTCAAGACCGCGAAAAAGATTACGCCGAGTTGGTAATGAATCAGTTCAAAAAATACGCGGGTGCTCCTATTGTGAATTTGGAATCAGCGACGCGACACCCTCTGCAATCCTTGGCCGACTGTATTACGATTGAAGAATATAGAACCAAGGAACGCCCCAAAGTAGTGTTGACGTGGGCACCGCATTTTAAGGCTTTGCCGCAGGCTGTTGCTAACTCGTTTTGTGAATGGATGACCCGCCGCGACGTAGAGTTTGTTGTAACGCATCCCGAAGGTTATGACCTCAACCCTGATTATTTGGGAAATGCTAAAGTGATTTACAATCAGGATGAAGCTTTTGCTGGAGCTGATTTTATTTATGCCAAAAACTGGTCTTCCTATCAGCAATATGGCAAAATCTTGACCAGAGATGCGTCATGGATGATTACGCAACAAAAAATGGACTTGACCAACAACGGCAAATTCATGCACTGCCTGCCCGTACGCCGCAATATGAAAGTAACCGACGAAGTGATTGATGGCCCACAATCCATTGTTGTTGAGCAAGCAGGCAACCGCCTTTGGTCTGCCCAGGCGGTGTTGAAGCAGATTTTGGAAAATAACTAAACCAGCATCATACTTTCATAGATTCGAAAGCAAATATGGCGACCATCAGCCTTTTGCCAAGCGATACGACTTCATTTTTTGTTTTAAATGCTCATGCTCAGTTAATTGACGCTTACTATTTCGGCCAATAGTGCTGACTATCAGCATTTAGCTTCATTTAACTTTGCTTAATGACATCATTCTCTGTTTTTTAAATAATTACCGCCTATATACTTAATACACGTATCTTTGACCGAAAATCTGGACTGTATGAAGTCGAAAATCATTAAGATATTTGTTTTTATTAGTGTACTCGCCGTTGCCAATATACTGGCTTCTTTTTTATTTTTTCGTTGGGATTTGACCCAAGAAAAACGCTACACCATTTCTGACGCTACCAAAAACCTTCTCCAAAACTTAGATGGGCAAGTGGTAGTGAAAGTTTATCTCACGGGCGATTTTCCTGCGGGCTTTGAGCGTCTCGAACGTGCCATTCAAGAAACCTTAGAGTCGTTTGCCGACTACGGAGGAACCAATTTGGCCTATCGGTTTATTGAACCCAATGACCCTAAGCTGCAAGAAGAACTGATAAGCAAAGGATTGATTCCCACCAATTTATTTGCCAATGAAGATGGAAAACGTACCGAACGTTTGGTGTTCCCTGGAGCAGTTTTGGTATATGAAGGCAAGGAGTATGCCGTGCAGTTGTTGAAAGGAAATAAATCTGCTTCTTCGGAAGAACAACTGAACCAATCGTACGAAGGCGTAGAGTTTGAGTTGGCCTCTGCGATTCGTCGTCTGACCCAAAAAGAACGCAAGCGTGTTGGGATTTTGGTAGGCCACACCAAAGTACCGCCGCCGCGCTTTTCAGACTTTTTGGCCAATCTCCAGCAAAACTACGACCTTTATTTCGACGTTCAGAACCCCGATTCTTGGGAAAAAGGCGATTTATTGGTCATTCCTAAACCCGATTCACCCTTTACCGAAGATGAAAAATACCGCTTAGACCAATTTGTGATGCGCGGGGGTAAATTACTCTTATTTGTGGATGGGGCACGGGTGGACAGTGTGAGTTTGGAAGGCACTTTTGCACAACCAATGGACTTGAATTTGGACGATTTGCTGTTTAAATACGGCTGTCGCGTCAATCAAAACTTGGTGAAAGATTTGAGTTGTGCCCTGATTCCGCTCAACGTGGGCAATATGGGCGATAAACCATTGATACCGTAGTAGCTGAGGGAATCAAAAAAACACCTCTTTTGCTAACCTCGCGCTACACTCAACTCCGCAAAGCACCCGTGTTGGTAGGCTACAACGAAGCTCGTCAGCAACCCGACCCGCGCGAGTACAACGCAGGCGAAAAAAACATTGCGATAGTGTTGGAAGGGTCTTTCACCTCGTTGTTCAACAATCGTCTCTTGCCTAATGATCCACGTGCAAAGTCGTTTGTAGGAAAAGGAAAACCCACCCAAATCATTGTAGTTTCGGACGGGGATTTGATTGTCAACGACATTGACTACAAGCGCAATGCCCCCTTGCCTTTGGGCTACGACCGACTTTCGGGGAATACTTTTGCCAATAAAGACTTTGCACTCTACGCCGTTGATTATCTGATGGATTCAGAAGGGCTAATTACAGCTCGCAACAAACAAGTGACGCTGCGCCCATTGGACAAACTACGCCTCAAAGAAGAACGTATGCAGTGGCAGTTGTTGAACCTACTCGGACCGTTGGTAGTGATTGGCCTTTTAGGAGGTGTGTGGCAGTGGTGGCGCAAGCGCAAATATGCCACGGCGTAGGTCTGAAAATAGTCTGACCTGCTTTCTGCCAGTCGTTTTACTCGCACTACATCGGATCTGACGATAGTCTGAGCTACTTTTACGCATGGGTGGTTTCAAAATCAAGTACCTCAACTGCTTTTTGATAAAATTCTTGGGCGCGTTGGGGCGTGGCCCCAATGCTGGTCATACCCAGTTTGCCGTGTTCTGACAATGCTCCCATCAAGTGAAAAAATACACCTTCTTGCCTGACGCTGTCGTAGTGAAGCCCGTGAAAAACCATGATTTCCATCAGATCTTGGGGAGTAAGGCCGTGGTAAGCTATTTTTTTCAGGTTGTCGGTGGCAAAATAGTACCTTACTTGACCGTTAGGCATGAGATATTGACGTTTTTCGGGCACATAATGCCCATCGGTGAGAAACTGCAACATCAAGTATGGATGCGTAGTACCACCTTTGCGGAGATTGATTTCGATGGCATAATGTTGCCAACTTTGAGGCGTTTTGACCGAAATAAAGTCCACGCCAAAGCGCCCCAATCCTCCCTTCTCGCGTAGTTGTTCGGCTACTTTTATACCCATTTGGCATAGCTCAGTTTGGTATTGTTCGTTGGCAGGAAAAGTACAACCTTGAAATACTTGCCCCGATTCTCCCCCCAAAAGTTGGTCGTGAGTAGAGATAATATCTATTTCGCCCGAAGGCTCAATTCTACATTGAACTGAAGGCGACGTTTTGGTTTCTCCCTCTACAAACTCCTCCACAATCCCCTGCATTTGAGCAAGTTGTGTCACAAAATCAGTATAAGAAAGCTCTGTATCTACAAACCGTACCCTTTGGAATAACTCTTGCTGCCCCCACCGTTCGGGGAGGAAATCATCAAAAGTATCAAATCGAAAGATCGCATTGCCCTCGCCCGAAAAACCATCATTGAGTTTAATAACGGCTTTTCTGAGAGAAGGGTTGCGTTTTTTTAAAGCACCTAAGGCTTGTACTAAGTCTTGCTCATCGCGTAGGTTTTCAAACCCATAGGGATGTGGAACTCCCGCTTTTTTGAAAAGTGCTCGACTGCCACTTTTAGTACCCCAAAATAATAAGTCAGGATCAGACGCGAACATCGGAATTCCCAGCCGAACGGCCAACGAGCGTTCTAACGAAGTAGCATTAAAACAGGTTAAATGAGCCGCAACCCCAGATGGAATGGCTTGGCGAATACGTTCAAGCAGCCGAGGGCGTTCTAATACCTTGGCCGTAAGGGTTTTAGATGAAGTGTCGTTGCAGTTCAGCAAGGTAAGCCGCTGACGCGCATGCCATCCTGGAATTCCAGGTAATAGGTGCAAATAATAGTCAATGATAACAGGGTCAATGGCATGACTGGTAACGTAAATCAAATGAGTACGGGGCTTGCGCAACAGCATAAGCATACACAAAAGGCGTTCTTCGTAATGATGATACCCCGCAACTTTGACTGCCATGTTTGCATCAAGTGACAAACTCGGTACTACGACCACAGCACGTGGCGCGTGGTCGTCGGTCCAAATTTCACTAAATTGTTGCTTTAAAAGCACCTGTAAATTTGCGAATTGCGTTTTTTCCTCGTCACTTTCGTAGGGGGGAAAAAAGAGAGGCGTAAATATCCGCTTTGAAAAATTTGTTTCCATTGCGGTAAAATGAAAAACCTGACCCACATTTAAACTGATGAAAGTCAGGTTTTTACAGAAAATAAAATTGGTTTTACCAACACTATGCTACCGCCATGGATTCTTCTACCACATCTTTTTCTATCCGTAGATTATCAATGATAAAGCGCTGGCGTTCGGGGGTATTCTTGCCCATGTAGTAGGTCAATAACTTGGGAATCGTTGCTTCTTTTTCCAAAATGACGGGTTCAAGCCTGATATTTTCGCCAATAAACTTCCCAAACTCTTCGGGGGAGATTTCGCCGAGTCCTTTGAAACGAGTAATCTCTACTTTCTTATTTCCCCCCAGTTTTTTGAGGGCTTTTTGTCGTTCTTCGTCGCTATAACAGTAAATCGTTTCTTTGTGGTTGCGTGGGTTGCGAACTCGGAAAAGAGGCGTTTGCAAAATATAAACGTGACCGTTTCGGACCAAATCGGGGAAAAACTGCAAGAAAAATGTCAACATCAGCAAGCGAATGTGCATTCCATCCACATCAGCATCGGTGGCTATCACGATTCGATTAAAGCGTAAATTTTCGAGTCCCTCTTCTATATCCAATGCGTGTTGCAGTAAGTTAAATTCTTCATTTTCATACACTACTTTCTTCGTCAAGCCAAAACAATTGAGGGGTTTACCACGCAAGCTAAACACTGCTTGGGTTTGTACATTGCGCGATTTGGTAATGGAGCCGCTGGCAGAGTCACCTTCGGTAATAAAAAGCGTAGTTTCGTAGCGGTCGTCCGACTTAACATCAGGAAGGTGAATACGGCAGTCGCGGAGTTTTTTGTTGTGCAAACTCGCCTTTTTAGCTCTTTCGTTAGCTAATTTCTTGATACCTGCCAACTCTTTTCTTTCGCGCTCTGATTGTTCGATCCGTTTTTTTAGTGCCTCTTTTACGGCAGGATTCATGTGCAAATAATTATCCAACTTAGCTTTTAGGAAATCATTTACAAAAGTCCGTACTGTTGGGCTATTGGGGTCGGGGGAGATATTGTTTGAACCCAGTTTAGTTTTGGTTTGAGATTCAAACACGGGTTCTTGCACCCGCACACTCACTGCCGCAATGATGGAAGCACGGACATCTTCTACGGCGTAGTCTTTACCAAAGTGGTCGCGGACTGTATCCACCAACGATTGTCGGAAAGCCATCAGGTGAGTACCTCCTTGGGTGGTATATTGCCCATTAACAAACGAATAGTATTCTTCTCCGTACTGATTGCCGTGGGTGAGCGCAATCTCAATATCAGTGCCTTTGAGGTGGATAATAGGATACCGAATGGCATCTTCGTCTGTTTTATTACGGAGTAAATCAAGAAGCCCGTTTTGAGAAACAAATTTCTGCCCATTAAAATTGATAGCCAAGCCCGCATTTAGATAGCAGTAATTCCAAATCATGTTATCTAAAAATTGAGGGATGTAATGGTAGTTTTTGAAAATAGTGTTGTCGGGTTCAAACACCATCAAAGTACCGTTACGCTGGTTGGTTTCTTCTTCCCCCGACTCAGCCACAATATCTCCTTTCCGAAATTCAACCCATTTGGTTTTGCCTTCACGAAAAGACTGTACTTTAAAATAACTGGAAAGCGCATTAACGGCTTTAGTACCAACTCCATTTAATCCAACTGATTTTTGAAATGCTCCCGAATCATATTTACCTCCCGTATTGATTTTGGAGACACAATCTACCACTTTGCCCAAGGGAATTCCCCGCCCATAGTCGCGAATTTCGACGCGATGCTCGGTAATTTTAATGTCGATGGCTTTACCGAAACCCATGGTATGTTCGTCAATAGAGTTGTCTATAATCTCTTTGACCAATACATAAATCCCATCGTCAGCAGCGGAACCGTCGCCAAGTTTACCGATATACATACCTGGGCGCAGTCGGATGTGTTCTTTCCAATCGAGTGATCGAATACTACTTTCGTCGTACTTTACTTGTTCTGCCATCGAATAATTACTGATTAAGGAGGTTTGCCGTTGTAAGGCTCTAAAATATTTAGATTACAAATTACGATTTTAAAAATAGCAAATACAATGGCTAAATCTCAAAAACAGGTGGGTGCAAAATTTTTGTGAATAAAAATTTGTAGGGTTTAAAGAAAATATATTTACTTTGTAAAACAAAGTTCTTTTTTATTTTACAAACCCTCTAAGAAGTGCCTATTTTAAAGGCTCAGATTTTAAGCAGTCATATTACCTGTAACGATGAATATATTGGAAAAATCATACAATAAGCCTCGAAAATGGCCGTAAAAGAGAAAAAAGTTTAAAAAACTGAAAAAGTTGCGTTACTTTGTCGGCCAATTTGATTCTGTACAAATGTTGGCTTAGTACCTATGTTAATTTATTGTTAATCAGAATCTAAGATTTTTGTTTTGAACACAATTTCATGAAGAAGTTTTTAAAAAAAATTAGCGCAGGGCGCGCCATTTTACACCTATTTTCGATAAGTTTACTAACAGCCACACTTGTCAAAGCCCAAACGCCTGCAGGAACAGGAACGAGTTCTGGCTCAACAGCAGCCCCAACACAATCTACTACTGCACCTGCTACGGCTGGATCGCCCCCTACTACTGCCCCTACCAGTACTCAGACAACTACAACACAACAAAGTACTGAGAAAAGTGCAGACCCTAAAGCTCTCATCAATCAGGTAGAGAAAGCCAATGAAAAAACCAACGACCAAAATGCCAATACAGATGAAGGAGCTGAAGAAGCTTATCGTCAGGCAGAGATGGGCAAACTACGCCGTCGTATCTTTGGTTATCAGCTTTTCAATAACCCCAACGTATCATTTGCTCCTTCTGAAAATTTGGCTACTCCGCGCGATTATACCATTGGTCCTGGCGATGAACTTACAGCCTATATTTATGGCTACTCACAGTCTCAGTTAGAAATGACCGTAAACTCAGACGGATTCGCGTTTGTAAAGGCGATTGGGCCTGTACAATTAAGTGGACGCTCCATTGAGCAGGCTCAAAAAGAGCTAATCACGCGCTTGTCGCCTTATTATAACAATTTGGGTGCACCAGGTAGTAACGCCAGCACTTTTCTTCAAATTCGTTTGGGGCGTATTCGGACAATCCGAGTAACCGTATTGGGAGAAGTAACTACGCCAGGTACCTATAATATTTCATCGCTTTCTACAGCCCTTAACGCACTTTATTTGACGGGAGGGCCCAACGAACTCGGTTCGTTTCGCCAAATTAATGTCGTACGAAAAAACAAAGTAGTTGCTACCCTTGACTTGTATGAACTTTTGATGAACGGAACGCTCAATACAGATACGCGTTTGCAAGACAACGATGTGATTCAAGTAGGAGTCTATAAAAAACGAGTGGATATCAAAGGCAATGTAAAGCGGCCCGGCATATACGAGTTATTGGACAACGAAACCATAAGTACATTGATTAACTATGCAGGTGGCTTCACTGATAATGCTTACACCGATAAACTTAAACTTCTTGGCCTTACCGCCAGAGAACGCCGAATTGTAGATGTACGCTCAAGTGAATATGATAAGTACATTCCCAAAAATGGCGATGAGATCATGGCCGATATGTTATTGCCACGCTTTGAAAATATGGTTACTATCACAGGTCCTGTATATCGTCCCGGGCAATACTCTTTAGACCAAAACAAATCCCTACTCCAATTAATCAAAAGTGCAGAAGGTTTAACAGGAGAGGCTTTTACAGGCCGTATCAATGTCATACGTACACGGGAAGATTTATCGGTCGAGAATATTTCCATCAATCTGGCCGATATGATGAATGGTAAAATCGAAGACCTTTTACTACAACGCGAAGACCAGGTGATTATTCCTTCAAAATTTGAGTTGAGAGAAGGGGCTTTTATCAAAATAATAGGCGAAGTAAACCAAGGTCCTGAAGTGAATTTGGCTTATACTTCAAACTTAACACTTGAAGATGCGATTATTCGTTCGGGTGGTTTTAAAGAATCTGCGGCTACTTCGCAAATTGAAATCGTTCGTCGTAAGCGTGACGTAAATGTGCAATCAGCTACGGCACAAATCGCAGACATTTTTCTTTTTGACGTAAATCGTGATTTAACCCTTGATGGCAACGATAGCCGTTTTGTGTTAGAGCCTTACGATGAGGTTTTGGTACGTCCAGCCTCCAATTATCAAGCCCAAACCTTTGTAACTTTCAAGGGAGAGATTGTAAGTCCAGGGATTTATGGTATCAAAAGTAAAGATGAGAAACTATCAGACTTGATTAAACGTGCGGGAGGATTAACGGCTCAGGCATATGTTAACGGGGCTACTCTACTTCGAAAAATAACCCTATCGGATGAAGAAATTGCTCAACGAAATAAAGCAGTATCTGAAATTGCCGACGATGCCAAGAAAGGCCGATTTGAAGATGAAGGCGTTGCCAAAGACAAACAAGAAGCAATCGGAATTGATTTAGCTCGTATTTTACGTAATCCTGGTGGACGTGAAGACATTATTCTACAAGATGGGGATGTCATTGATATTCCTAAACGACTCGAAACGGTTCGTTTACAGGGAGAATTACTTTTTCCAACCACCGTGAAATATCGTAGTGGTAGCTCATTCATGGACTATATCTCGCAAGGTGGAGGGTTTACGCGAGTATCTTTAAAACGTAAAGCATACGTGATTTATCCAAATGGCTCGATTGACCGTACACGTAAGTTTTTGTTTTTTAATATTTACCCTAAAGTAGAACCTGGGTCTGAAATTCACGTGCCACAACGTACTCAATCAGATTTGGCAGAAGCTCAGCGTGCATTGCAATCAATCATTGGTCTTTCTGGAACTGTTATGACATTGATTACAACAGTATTAGCTTTTAAAGTATTAGGGGCAAACTAATAGATATTCAAATTAAATCTTTGATTATGGAACAACAAGATCAAGTTACCCTTACGCCCAAGTTAATATTTCAAAAGCTAATTGAAACCAAGGATTTAGTCCTTAAAAACTGGTGGATTATTTTGCTCATTACGGGTATAGGGACAGGAATAGGGTATTATATAGATGCTGAAAAAAACAAACGACTTCAATATCTGGCTAAAATCATCTTTAGCGTAAGTGGTACGGCAGGAAGTCAAGATATGGGGGGCTTTGGCAGTTTATTGGGTATGAATCCTGCTCAAGCAGGGGATGCGGGATTATTTAGAGGAGAAAACCTTTTCTACGTAATTAAGACGCGTCCCGTATTAGAACGCGTTTTATTGACACCAGTCACTTTAAGCAACGGAAAAAAAGAAAAGTTTGTCAATTACTACCTTGATTCTACTTATTTGCGTCAGGACGAATGGGCTGATTTTCTTCCAGAATGGATGGATGTACGCATCACACACAGCAGAAGAGATTCCATGAGCCGTACCGAACGGCAAGTATTTGATGGAGTAATGAATAAAATCCGTGACCGTGAACTTACAGTTGGCCAACCTGACTTAAAAACCGCCTTTTATGATTTGACTGTTTCGATGGAAAACGAAATGGTTTCTAAAACCTTTGCTGAGTTATTGCTTACAACAATAGAAAGGGTTTATCAAGAAACCCAAACGCGAAAATCGCGAGAAATGTTGGGAATCATGCAAAGACGGGTAGATTCTCTATCCAGAGTTTTAAATCGTACCGAAAGCAGTCTTGCTAAAACTACGGTAATCAATACAGAAGCAGTAGCACCAACAGCAAAAGTAGAAGAAGGCCGTCTGACACGTAGTACTACTTTTGTATCTTCGCTATATTTGGAAGCTTCTCGAAATCTTGAAAATTTACGAATGTCTATTGTCAAAGAAGCTCCCTTATTTACCATTATTGAGCCTCCTCTTTTGCCTTTAGAGACAAAACTTTTTACGAGAGAAAATACAAAATTTGGCGCGATTCTTGGGCTAATCGTTGCGATTATTTTTGTATTGGCAAAACAGACCTATTCTGAAGCATTAAGAGATATGAAAAAGAAATAAGTTAGAAACGATGGATTAAACGGACGGTAACCTTTCGTTTAATTCATCGTTTTTAATTCTTAATCTACCTAAAAAGAAATGGCGTATTTGGATGAGATTGTTATAGAAGCAGGACACGGTGCAAAGAATTATTGGCGTGATTTATGGAAAAATCGCGAATTATTGTGGATTCTTTCTCGACGCGATTTATCAGTTCGTTATAAGCAAACAGTGATTGGAGCAGGATGGGCCGTAATTCGACCCTTTGCCACAATGGCCGTTATGGTGTTTGTATTTAGTAAGGTAGCCCGACTTCCAAGCGACCCAGGTGTACCATATCCCTTGATGGTCTTAGCGGGGATTACCATTTGGAATTTTTTTTCTAATACTTTTACACAAATAAGCCACAGTATTTTATTAAACTCTAACTTAGTCACCAAAACCTATTTTCCACGATTGATTATGCCGTTGAGTTCGGTGGTTGTAGGTTTTGTAGATTTTCTCATTTCTATTGTCCTCTATATTTTGATTGCAATCTGGTACAATCATTTCCCAGATTGGCAGATTGTCCTTTTTCCTGCTTTCTTGTTGTTGACATTGCTCGCCTCCTTGGCATTTGGTTTGATTTTTGCTGTAATGAATGTACGTTTTCGAGATATTGCACAATTAATCCCATTTCTTGTACAAATAGGTTTTTACGCTTGTCCCATCGCTTATAGTAGTAGCTTAGTAGAAGGCAACCACGATGTTTGGTGGTATGATTTATATTATCTCAATCCAATGGTAAGTATCATTGATGGGTTTAAATGGTGTCTTTTGGGCAACGGGGCTTTTTTTAAGGTAAGTAGTTTGTATAGTACAATAGGGCTAATTGCGGTGGTGTTGAGTATTTCTGTTTATTATTTTCGTAAAGAAGAAAATTCATTTGTTGACTACATTTGATTACTTTTGACCTTAGATCAACTCCTAAGAATTCAATGCAGGTTATTGTTGCAGAAGATATAAGCAAAAAATACATCATTGACCACCAAAAAGTTGTCCGAAAAAGCCACACTCTACGCGATACCTTTTCGGAAAAAGTGAAACATCTTTTTGGCAAAGGTGAACAAGATGAGGTAGAGCAAGAAGAATTCTGGGCACTCCGCGATGTTAATTTCACAGTAAATCAAGGCGACCGTGTTGGTATCATTGGCCACAATGGCGCAGGTAAATCTACCCTTTTAAAAATTCTGAGTAAAATCACTGAGCCTACGGGTGGCAAAGTAAAAATCAAAGGCCGTGTTGCCAGTTTGCTGGAAGTTGGAACAGGTTTTCATCCAGAACTAACGGGTCGCGAAAATATCTTCTTAAACGGAGCTATCTTGGGCATGAAACGCCAAGAAATTAGACGAGCTTTTGATAGTATTGTGGATTTTGCGGGGGTAGAAAAATTTTTGGACACACCCGTAAAACGCTACTCTTCGGGGATGTACGGATGTACGTAAGGTTGGGTTTTGCTATTTCTGCCCATTTAAGTCCCGAAATTCTGATTATTGACGAAGTATTGGCCGTGGGCGATGCCGATTTTCAGAAAAAATGCCTTGGCAAAATGCGTGATGTCTCGGAAAGTGGGCGGACTATTTTGTTTGTAAGTCATAATCTTGCCGCAGTACAGTCGCTTTGCAACCGTGCTTTTTATTTTGAACATGGCCGTTTGAAAATTAGCGGGGATACCACTCATGTAGTCAATAACTATCTGAGCCACGTAGCCAAAACGACTTTGGAACATTATTGGGAGACCCCAGAAGAAGGCCCTGGTACTGACGAAGTTCGTTTTCGAACAGTGAAAATAGATCCAGAATATCAAGAGGGAAAACTGTACGTGGATGTTAGAACACCTGTTCGAGTTCACATTGAGTTTTGGAATATGGCCGACCGTGCCGACCTGAATTTGAGCCTGCATTTATACGCTTTTACAGGCGAATGTATTTTCAACGTAGGTACTATTTCTCAGCCTTTTGAAAAGGGGTTAGTATCGGCTACACTCGAAATCCCTGGCAATTTTTTGAACGATGGCTCATACGTCGTTTCAATCATGGTAGTCAAAGATACTTCTACGGTACTTTTTCAGTTGCCAGAAGCACTCTCTTTCGAGGTAGAAGACCATCGAGAAGGTGTAACTTGGTACGGTAAATGGCCAGGATATGTCCGTCCTCAATTAAATTTTCAAATTAGTCAATCAGAAGTACTGGTCTAAACGGTCGGATTACCGAAGCGAATGATTAACGTTACCAAAACATACCTTCCCGATTTTGACCAATATGTTTCTTACCTAAGAAAAATCTGGGATAGCGCTCATCTTACCAACAATGGACCTTTGCTCTTGGAATTGGAAAGAGAGTTAAAAAAATATTTAGGTGCAGAATATCTCTATTTCTGTGGAAATGGCACAATCGTGCTACAAATGGCCCTAAAACTTCTTGATAATCCAGGCGAGATTATAACTACTCCTTTTTCTTATGTAGCCACAACCAACGTTATCTTGTGGGAAAACTACAAGCCTGTATTTGTTGATATTGACCCCAAAACCTACTGTATTAATCCTGAGCTGATTGATGAGGCTGTAACTGAGCGCACTCGGGCTATTATGGCCACCCACGTATATGGAAACGCTTGCGACGTAAACGCCATCGAGAAAATTGCGAAGAAGCATAATCTGATGGTCATCTACGACGGTGCTCATGCTTTTGGAGCCACCTACAAAGGCCATTCGCTACTTTCCTACGGAAATCTTGCTACTTGTAGTTTTCATGCAACTAAGTTGTTTCATACCGTAGAAGGGGGAGCCATTGTAACTAATAATCCAGCATGGAATGAGAAATTGCACCTTTTACGGTCATTTGGACACCGAGGCGACGACTACTACTTTATAGGAATCAATGGTAAAAATTCGGAGGTACACGCCGCAATGGGTCTTTGTAATCTACCACTTGTTCCGCAATTGATACAAGCACGTAAAGCCGTCTGCGATTTATATACAGAATTGCTGGATTGGACACGGCTTGAAGCTCCTCAATGGGCGGAAGGTTTAGAGCGTAACTATGCGTATTATCCAGTTGTTTTTGAGTCGGAAGCCAAAATGTTGGAAGTGTTTGCAATACTTAAGCAGCACGAAATTATGCCTCGTCGGTATTTTTACCCTTCGCTTAATCAACTTCCTTTCTTGAAAGATACCGAATCGTGCCCTGTTTCGGAAGATATTTCGTCACGTGTTGTTTGCCTACCACTTCACGCAGAGTTACCTCACGAAGATGTCAAAAGAATTGCGAATTTGATAAATCAACATTTGTAGGTATGGCACTACTTAGCTTATTGTGTTTCGGTGTTTTTGTATGGTACATCGCGCGTATATCAGCTCAAATCTGCCGTCCCTCTTTGGTGGATTGGTTGCTTACTTCGTTTATTCTTTTTGCGAGTAGCATTATTGTTACAGGATTTTTATTCTCACCCTTGCACCTGATCAGTACTACTTGGGCTTGGGCACTGGGAGTGTTTATCCCTCCTACTGTATTGAGAGTTGTATTTGGTAAAATAGCACGGCAGCAAACACCCTTTTCGCCTCGGACAATGATGATAAATCGCTTGCATGCCATAGAAAGATGGTACGTGAGCGGCGGAGCCTATCTACGATTCTTGTTTGGGACAATGATTATCGCATTGGCAGTAATAGGAATCACCAACCTCTTTTTGGTCTTTTTTACAGTCCCTAATGAATGGGATAGTATGACGGGCCACCTCAATAGGGTAGTTCAGTATATTCAGCGAGGTACGATGGCGCACTTTGGAGGGACAAACTGGAACATAGATACTTATCCCAAAAGTGTATGTACCATTCAGATTTATTCTTATCTGATGACAGGTAAAATCGAAAATGCCTTCAAGCTGATTCACCATTTATCTTATTGGATGACATTGGTGGCCGTTTTTGGAATAGCGCAGCGAATTGGCAAAAACCGACTTAACGCCAGTTTCTTTTGTGCCTTGGCGTTTGGTATGTTCTTGGATTTTTTGATGCAGGCGGTTACTACTGAAACGGACATTGTGCTGACTGCTTACTTCAGTACCCTGCTTTATTTCCTTTTTACCTATCGCATAACTCAGGAAAATCGTTATCTCTATTTAGCAGCGTTGAGTTTTGGAGTGGCGTATGGTCACAAAGTGACTTTTACGCTGCTACTACCTTCCGTGTTCGTAGTGACGGCATATAGCGTATTTCTGCGACGCGCATGGGGAGAGGCCAAAGAGAAAGGAGAGCCATTTTTTAACTGGCCTGCTATGGGTAAATTGAGCGTGGCAATTATGGCTTGTTTTTGTATCTGGACTCTCCCAACGGGTTATTTGAAAAATATTGCGGTGTTTGGACATCCGATTGGTCCTCCTACTTCTCTCAAACATCAATCCATTGAGAGAGCCACTTCCAACGGTGGAATTCAAAATTTGTTTGAGCAAGGCTCCCGTAACGTAGTGCGTTATACTTACGATTTTATCAACTTAGACGGACTTCGTAATGTTGAAATAGGCCAAAAGGCAAACCGAGTGATGAGAAAACCCTTGGTATGGTTGGAGGATAAGCTAAAAATGAGGTTGGACGAAACGACGGAGTTCTCGATAGTACCTTTTTCGTTTGAACGTCGTTTTGAATTTTTTAATGGAAACCCTTATTGGGGGATATTTGGTTTTGCACTCGTTTTCCCTTTGGTATTTTTGGTTTTAGTAGGTGTGGTGCGATCGCCAGTCCATTGGTTTCTGGCCATAGCACTGTTACTACATTTTGCAGCCTTGTCATATTCAGCCCCTTACGACCCTTGGAAAGGGCGTTATTTCCAAGAGACGGGGGTGTTGGGAGTCGTATTTTTAACCCTGCTTTTCTCCCATAAATATAGCCTTGAAAAATCAGGATATTCATGGGCATTGAAAACGTATGTAGGTATTGTTGTGGTATTAGGGTGTATTTCAGCCCTGTTTTCGGTGTTCTTGAATGTACGGTGCTTGCCTTTCGATGCATTTGGACGGCAGTCTGCCTTTGAAACCGAACGTATCGAAATGATGACTTTTGCCCGTCCTGATATTACGAAAGCCTACCAAAAATTTGACCAACTTGTACCCGATTCAGCTACGGTTGCTTTAGGGACTATCAACGACGATTTTGAGTACCCACTTTATGGCAAAAAACTGACCCGTCGGCTCATTGCCATCAATCCTTTTGAGAAAGGCGTTCAACCTATTCCTAAAGAGGCCGATTACTTATTTTTTTCCAAAAACGTAATTACTCCGCTTTCTACGGATATTCGTTTAGGAACTGATACGACCATGAAAGGATTGATTGTACCAGGGGAAGATTACTATTTGAGAAAGTTGAAATAACCTTGATTCTTGCCTGACAAACTTCTTGAAAGTTGTAAAAAACTGCCAACTGTAAACTGTAAACTGATTTATGCGTCTTGCCATTATGCAACCTTATTTTATGCCTTACATCGGGTATTTGCAGCTGATGAATGCGGTAGATAAGTTTGTACTGTATGACGACGTGAATTATATCAATAAGGGGTGGATAAACCGTAATAGAATCTTAGTAAATGGGCAAGAATATCTGTTTACAATTCCACTCAAAGACGCAAGCCAAAATAAACTCATCAATGAGATATATCTCAGCAATGACCCTAAATGGCGAGGTAAATTATTGAAAACCATTGAGCAAGCGTACAAAACAGCACCATTTTATCTATCAGCCTTTGAGGTAACCGAAAAAATTATCAATTTCGACGCAGAGAGAGTAAGTGACTGGATTGCGAGGAGTTTGGAAATAGTGGCCAAGTACTTAGGAATCCAAGCAGAAATCATTCCCAGCTCGACCATTTACCAAAATACGCACCTCAAAGCTCAGGAACGTATCCTTGATATTTGTTTGCAGGAAAACGCCGACCATTATATCAACCCGATTGGAGGCACTGAGCTTTACGATAAAGCAATTTTTGAGGAGAAAGCTATTCAGCTCAATTTTATTAAGTCGAAACCCGTAGTATATCCTCAATTTAAGAACGAGTTTGTACCTTGGCTCTCGATTATTGACATTTTGATGTTCAACGATGTAGTTGACATTCAACAGTTTCTAAACGAATACGAACTGATTTAATATCATGGCAAAAGTTGTCATTTTTGGTGTCCTTGACACTGCAGAGTTAGCACATTTTTATCTGACTCATGATTCCGACCACGAAGTGGTGGCATTTACGGTAAATCAAGAATATCTGAAAGAAACTACTTTTTGGGGCTTACCCGTCGTGGCTTTTGAGGAAGTAGAGAAACTCTTTCCTCCTTCAGAATTTAAATTTTTTGCCCCAATGACGGGTCGAAAAATGAACAAAAACCGTGAGAAAGTCTATTTGGAGGCCAAATCCAAAGGATATGAATTCATTTCTTATATTAGTTCAAAAGCCACTTTGTTTGGTAACGAAATTGGTGAAAACTGTTTTATCTTAGAAGACAATACCATTCAGCCATTTACGAAAATCGGTAACAACTGTGTGCTTTGGAGTGGAAACCACATTGGCCATCACGGAATCATCAAAGACCACGTGTTTTTTACGTCACACGTGGTGCTGTCGGGGCATTGTGTGGTCGAATCGTATTCATTCTTTGGGGTCAATGCTACCATTCGCGATTATACAACCATTGCCGAAGGTACGCTCGTAGCTATGTCGGCTTCCATCACCAAAAACACCGAAGCCTGGGGCGTTTACATGGGCAGTCCAGCCGAAAAAAGACCTATTCCCAGTTATAAAGTATATTAAAATTAGGAGAAAAAAGTCAAAAGGAGGAGTCAGTTTTTTCTACTGCCTACTGCCTACTGCCTACTCTACAATGGACGTTTCGATCATCATTATTCATTATAAAACCCTAAAGCTGACCACGGATTGCATTCGCTCAATTTATGCACATACCCGAGGCGTGAGTTTTGAAATCATTGTGGTGGACAACGACTCCCAAGACGGGGCGGAGACCATGATCACACAAGAATTTCCTGCCGTCAATTGGCTTCAGATGGGATACAACGCCGGTTTTTCTCGTGCTAATAACAAGGGAATCAGAGCGTCTAAGGGGCGTTATTATTTATTGCTCAACTCAGATACCGAGCTTTTAGACGATGTTATTTCACGCTGCGTAAAACGATTGGATGCCATGCCCGATACCGCTGCTTGTGGAGGAGTACAACTTTTTTCGGACGGAACCCCGCGCCCATTTTATCGTAGCTTGGCTATTTTTAAACGGACACTCTACGTACTTCCTCCAGGGCGCTTCTTTGAAAAATTACTCGAAAAACTGATTCCCGAAACCCACTACGACGACCCCGACCAAGTAGATTGGGTACCAGCAGCTTTTTTACTGGTCAAACGTAAGGCGGTAGATAAAGCGGGTCTTTTGGACGAAGATTTCTTCCTCTACGGCGAAGATGTAGAGTGGAATTGCCGATTGGGACGAGTCGGCAAGCTCAAAGTATTTGAAGACTGTGGCTACATTCACCACGAGTGGGGCAGCAATCCTAAGCGTAAAGAAGTGTTCATTACTATTATCAACCGATTTTATCCTCAAATTCAACTTTCCAATTTGGTTTGGGTGAGGAAAGAATTTGGTATCGGGCGGTATTTGGGACTTATGCTCAATTATTATTTGATGATTCCCGTTTATTTTGGTTGGAAGATAGCATTAAATGTGTCAAAGCTTCGAAATCCTTTTGGGGAGTTAGAACAACAAAAAGACTTTACACGTAAAGTTTGGCTATTTTCTACCTATTTTTGGAGAATCATTCGCAACAAACCCTATTTTTATAAGCTCGACCCAAAGAGCCATGTCTAACACATGAAGATTTTATTTTTTACACCCACTGGAGCACGGACGGGTTCGGAGATGGTTCTTTGGTATTTGATTAAACATCTGACTGGGAGTGACATCAAAACGGCGGTTTATTCGCGTCAAGCGGGTGAGTTGTTTGCCAAAAACTCCCCTGCCGATGCTACTTATCTTCACAAATTTCATCGTGGATTGCCCTATTATTCGGTCGAAGCGGTGTATCATCGGATGTTTGGATTGACTCCCGAAGAGAGCTACATAAAACGCATTCACAACGAATTCAAGCCCGATATTTGGTATTTCAATACGATAACTATGCCACAGTTGGCGAGGTTGGCTCGTAAACTAAACGTACCTTACGTGGTTCATGTCCACGAATTGTTGGAGACGTTTGATACCTTACGTGCCGATTCTTTTGCCGAAATGCTGACCTACGCCCAAGTATCTATCGGTTGTTCGAGTATTGTAGTGGAACAGTTGGAGAAGATGGGTACGCCCAACGTTCAACTTTTGCATTCGTTTATCGAAACCGAGAAAATAACGCTCAAGCAAGACCCCACAGCCATTAAAGCCCAGTTGGGTATTCCAAAAGATGCTTTTGTGTGGCTGATGTCAGGTACGATGTGTATGCGTAAGGGCTACGATATGATTCCTGACTTGCTGGCTCAATTGCCTAAAAATGCCTACCTCGTGTGGTTAGGAAGCCCGAGTGAGTATGGTATTTCTTATTATTTAGAACAGCGCGTAAAACGCGAAGGGCTTAACTTTATCGCTCTTGGTGCCAAAGGAGGGCAAGATTATTATGATTACCTCAATATTTGCGATGGTTTTGTACTTACCTCCCGCGAAGACCCCTTTCCACTGGTGATGATTGAGTCGGCGTTTTTGCAGAAACCGATAGTAGGATTCAATTCGGGGGGCATTAGTGAATTTGTGCAGAAAGGAATGGGTGAAGTGGCTGCTGCATTTGATATTCCGAAGTTGGCACAAATCATGCAAGACGTCATGAGTGGAAAAATAGTCATAGACAAAGAGAGGCTACGTCGGCGAGCATTGGAATTTGACGTTCATAACCAATTGGGCAATTGGCAAAAACTTTTGGCTAAATTTTAATGAAAAAAATTCTCTTCATAAGCCACGATGCCAATCGTGCAGGTGGGCAGATTGTATTATTACAGTTACTGAACCAACTCAAGCAACACGGTCTCCCCATGCACTTATTGCTTTGTAGCGATGGCCCTTTAGAAGACGAATTTCGCCAAACTCTCCCCACTACCCGTCTTCCTCGCTTGGGTGATATACATTTTTCGCCTTTAGCAACCAAGCTACTCCGTTTATCGGGTTGGGAAGACCGCCTAAAACGACGTGTACTTAATAAGCGTTGGGCGAAATTTCAGGCT
Organism: Runella sp.; assembly: GCA_044228585.1. Taxonomy (GTDB): domain Bacteria; phylum Bacteroidota; class Bacteroidia; order Cytophagales; family Spirosomataceae; genus Runella. The sequence continues at coordinate 21,087 of JBGAUP010000042.1, forward strand.
GAAATGGAAAGGCACGATTTTGGGTTAATTTTTACCAATACAATCGCCTCCTCAGCGGCTTATCGAGAGTTGAATTTTTTAGCCCTCCCTACGATACTCTTTGCACACGAGCTTGAAATGTCCATCAAAAAATATAGCCATCCCGATGACATGGCTCACTTGATGGCGTGTACAAACCATCTAATGGTCGTTTCAAAGGCCGTAGCCAATTATTTCAAAGCAACGTACCATTATCCTGATTCGCAAATAAGTACGTTTCAAATCATAGATACCCCGCTTATTCTTAAAAAGATAGAAGAAGGTAAAAAAACAAACATTCGACAAGCGCTCAACCTCCCCGATGAGGCCATTTTGATAGGGGGGTGTGGCCACGCCGAGTGGCGCAAAGGCAATGATATTTTTATGATGGTGGCGCAGCAAGTCATCAAGTATTTTGGAACTCGACCTGTGTATTTTGTTTGGGTAGGAATGCGTGAAGATTCAGAACTGTATGAGGTGCAACGCTTCGATGCAGTTCGGATGGAGCTGGCCGACCGCATAATTCACGTAGGATTGACTTCGGAAGTTTTCCAGTATTTAAGTCAATTTGATGTGTTTACTCTTACCTCCCGCGAAGACCCCTACCCATTGGTGGTATTGGAGACGGCCTTAGCCGAAAAACCAATCGTTTGTTTTGATAAAGGAGGTGGTGCACCTGAGTTGGTCGAAGAAGATGCAGGTAGGGTTGTGCCTTATTTGGACGTAAATGCCATGGCGCAAGCGGTGATTACCCTCATAGAAGACCCTTCGTTGCGAATCCAGCAAGGGAAAAGAGCAAAAACAAAGGTGCTGGAACGCCACCCAACGGATGCAAGTGTAGCCAAAGTCATAGAGACAATTCGTCGCCTGAACCCCTGAGGTTTGGTTTTGCCAAGAAGAATATTTGGCATTCCCCAATGTAGGTCAGATATTTGTAGCCAAATACCCAGGGGTTACCTACTTATACAATGACATTAGCTTTCACGCTGTGTTCGATTAACTACTTGGCCCAAGCACGTACTTTGGGCGATTCGTTAAAAAGAACCAATCCTCACATTCGTTTTATTATTGGGCTGGTTGACCGCTTAGACGTGGCGCAAGTACCTACCGATAAGCTTCCCGATTTTGAATTGTTGGAGTTGCATCGCATAGGTATCGATGGCTTGGAGGAGATGTGCGAGCATTACAACATTACCGAACTCAATACCGCCGTTAAACCCTATTTTATTCGCTACTTTTTTGAGCGAGTGCCTCAAGTGCGTAATGTTATTTATTTTGACCCCGATATTATCGTTTATCAGCCGCTCACTGAGCTGGAAGCATTGCTCGAAAAGCATGATTTTGTGCTTACTCCGCATTTGACGACCCCCATTGACGACCAACTGACCCCTAACGAACTTCACCACCTCAATACGGGGGTGTATAATCTTGGGTTTATAGCGCTTCACAAGAGCCCCGAAGCCGTTGATTTTGTGAAATGGTGGGAGGAAAAATTATTTGATGAGTGCAAAATCGACCTCTGCAATGGTCTTTTTGTGGACCAAAACTGGGTCAATTTTGCCCCTATTTTTTGGAATAACGTCTACGTAGAGAAACATCCTGGGTGGAATGCCGCTTATTGGAATATGCACGAACGGCAGTTTTCGGTACACGATGGTGAGCACCGAGTCAATGACCAACCTGTGGTCTTTTTCCACTACAGCGGCTATGACCCCGCCAAACCAACCCTAATCTCAAAATACCAAAATAGATTCTCTTTTGACCAAAGACCCGATTTAAACCCTTTGTTTAATTATTATCGCAACGAACTCCTTCGGAATGATAACGCCTACTATCGTCAATTTCCGTGTTATTATATCAAGCAAGAACCTGTTTACAAGTATCAACGAGTCAGGCAGTTGTTAATTAAGCCTTTGAAGTATGCTTTGCGTTGGTTGTCTTAATCGTGTTTTGCATCACTAAATCAACTATTTCCTTTGAAAACAGTCGTTTTTACCGTTTGTACTGCCGAGCAGTATCCATTTGCTAAGGTGTTGGCCGATAGTTTGCCCCAAAGTGTTATTTTTAGAATAGGAGTGACTGAGGGAAACGTGGCAGGAGCTACTACGCTTGCACAACTGGGGCGAAGTGAATGGGATTCTATGCAAAAACGCTACGATGCCTCTGCCCTTGTGGCGGCCAGTAAGCCGTATTTCGCCGAATACTTTTTAAAAGAAGAAAAAGCGGACGCAGTTATTTATTTTGACCCCACGGTATGGGTATTGGGAGACTTATCTGAAATGGTTGCTCAACTCCAAAAGAGTGATATTGTGCTTACCCCACGCCTAACCCGTAAATTTGAACAATCTCCCTACGGCGACGAAAAGTTTTTCCTCAACACAGGTATGTATGATGCGGGTTTTTGGGCCATACGCGTCACCGATAACTCTCTACGGTTTTTACGTTGGTGGCAGGCTCGTTTGACCGACCGTGCCTTTTTTGATGTATGCAATGGCATGAATCACGACCAGCTTTGGCTGAACTACGTTCCGATTTATTTCAATAATGTGAAACTCCCAAAAAACGTAGGCTGGAACGTGGCCTTGCACAACCTTCACGAGCGCATCCTGACATGGACCAAGGAGGGCTGGAAGGTAAATCAGGATACACCGCTGGTATTTTTTAACTTTAGGGAGTGTTTAACAAGTAACCTAACCGAACCGTACGCAGGGGCATCGGCTTTAAAAAAACACTACGTCACGCTTTTGAAGGCACAGGGTAGTACACCTCCTGCACCTTTTTCTGTGCGTGACCACCTGTACCCATCCATTGCTGGTTGGAAGCAATCGTTGAAAAAAAGTATCCAATCGGCCATTGATTTTGTTCAACATTTCCCTCTTTACCATAAAATCAATCAGTAGGTCAATCTGTTAGACGTTTTTTTGTACTTTTGCGGGAAATATCCGCTCGATGCGGTTTGTTTCTTATCAGTAATGCGTACTGCATGAAAGTCCTATATGATCACCAGACCTTTACTGGCACCCAATACGGCGGTATTTCGCGGTATTTTTATGAGTTGATGAATGTCTTTGCCTCAAGAAAAGACATTGAATTTGAATTGGCTCTCAGATTTTCTAATACTGAATATTTACGGGACGCTCCTTACTCTAATCATCTTGGTTATCAACGGTTTGCAAACAATTTTCGAGCAAATCAGCTTTTCTCACGCCTCAATCGTTTACACAGCTCGGCCAGATTATCTTCGGGTAATTATGACATCTTTCATCCTACGTATTATCATTCGTATTTTTTAGGCAAAGTCAAAAAAAAACCATTGGTATTGACTTTTCATGATGTACTTAGTGAAAAATATGGTCGTACTTATCCCGTACTCGGCCAAGGGCTTTCGGAGTTAAAACAACGATTACTCCAACGTGCTGATGTAGTGATTTCGGTTTCGGAAGCTACCAAACGGGGAATTTTAGAATATTTTGACGTTGACGAAGCCAAAATTAGGGTTGTCCCACTGGGCAATTATTTAACAACGCCTTCTCTTATTAGTCACTCAACACTTGATTTGCCCGAACGTTTTATTCTATTTGTTGGGCGACGTGACTTCTACAAAAACTTTGATCGTTTTTTTGAGGCTATCACTCCTATTTTACTCAAAGATAAAGACTTACACCTTGTATGTGCGGGTGGGGGAAATTTTGGTGATGAAGAAAAAAAGGCCATCAACCACGCGAAACTTCAACAACAAGTGTTGTATCAGCCTATATTTGACGATACTACCTTGGTACAACTTTATGGGAAAGCACAAGTTTTTGCCTTTCCGTCGTTGATGGAAGGATTTGGACTCCCCGTGTTAGAAGCGATGAGTTCGGGCTGCCCAGTAGCCCTGACTACGGGAACTTCTTTTGACGAAATTGCGGAGGATGCGGCGGTATATTTTGAGGCCGAAAGTACCGATTCTATTCAAGCGGCTGTTGAGCGGGTAGTTTACAACGAAACTTTACAAAATTCGATGCGGGCAAGAGGTTATGAACGCGTTCCCCTTTTCAAGGCCGAAACGACGGCATTGAAAACATTAGAGGTATATAAAGAATTGGTAAACGTATGATGCAAATCCCAGAACGTACCCTCATTTATGACCGAGACATCAGCGGACACCATTTAGACTACTTACAGTTTTTGGTAGAATACTTAAAAAAGATGCCGTCAGCAGTGCGACAGCAGTTTGTTTTTGTGCTACATGAAGGAGCAAGGGTACGTTTCCAAGCCGATGAGGGCCTGATTCAGTTCCAGTACATTCCGTCGGAACAATTAGAGACATTTTTGTCTTACAAGAGTGTGTTGAGGCGGGCAGCAGTCGAGATGGATTATTTATCAAAACTGATTTACGAATATGACGCCAAACGATTGATATTTATGCACATAGACGCTTTTCAATATGAAGTGGGGCGCACTGCTATCCGTCGTTTGGGAGTGCGATTTTCAGGGCTTTTATTCTTGCCATTTCGCAAACAATACGAAGATGGCTCAACCCTAAGAGCGAGATTAAAACGTGAATGGCGCGGATGGCGTAAAGGCTGGCAGATACGGTGGATGCTCCGCAATCCACAGTTAGAAAGAATATTTTTTCTCAACGATAAACAGGGAGTAAGAGAATACAATCAGCGTTTTGGTGACCGTTTTGAACATCTTCCCGACCCCATTGAAGTAGGCCAGAAGACCCTTGTCCCAGTAGAAGAATTAAAAACAAAGTACGGAGTGGAGGATGAGCGACGTGTGTTTTTGATATATGGGCATCTGTCATCCCGCAAAAATGTACCTAATATTTTGGCAGCCCTTAAACGAATTGAACCAAAACAGCGTCAAGACATTTGTATATTGATTTGTGGAGAACCCGAAAAGGGGTATGAATCTACGCTTTACACCACGATTGGCGAAGCAGAAAAAAAATACCCTGAGGTTCGTTTTGTCAAGCATTTTAGGTTCTTTGGTCCTGCTGATACCAACGAAGTGTTCAAAGTAGCAGATATAGTGTTGGTTCCATACATCAACTTTTTTAGCTCCAGTAACATCTTAGGTTTAGCAGCGAAGTATAGTAAGCCATTGATTGCTGCTAATTTGGGGGTAATGGAAGGACTGGTAAACCACTATAAATTAGGAGTAACAGTTGCTCCGCATCGCCCCGAGGCGATTGCCCAAGCAATGAATATGTATTTAAATCAGAATCAAATCGTTATTGACGGAAGGCAATATCTACAGGATCATTCCGCGGAGGTTTTCTGTCAGAAATTATTGTTTTAAATGAAATCGAAAAGAAGTTCTTTTATTTTGGCAACAGTTTCTGTTGTGTTGCTACTTTTTACTTTAGAACTTATCGGGCGAACAACGCTTTGTGTCGT
>JBGAUP010000429.1:0-3345 GCA_044228585.1 Runella sp.
GTCAAAATATTTTACTATAATCAAACTATTTTATACCTAAACAAACCTCCTAAGGTACCCCCTCAAAAAGATAAACTACCGACCCTGCTGGGTAAGTGGCACGACGCCCAAGTGATTGTTAGTCATTTAGAAAAAGCCATAAATACGGGTAAAGTAAGCCCAAAGGAAATGAGGCAACTTCAAAAAATAAAAGCAAAAATGACCGCTAACAGCGAACTTTTGTTCCATAAAATAAATTTAACCCTACCCACCTCCGAATTTTACACCGTGAAAAATTGAGAAAGTTTTTACCTAAACCATTCCTTGTCCAAAATCAAAAAGTGTTAACAAAATGAAAGAATGTTTAGAATGCGGTGAAAAAATCATTGGAAGGTCTGACAAGAAATTTTGCTCCGACTTATGCCGCAACGCCTACAACAACAAACTCAATTCCGATTCCAACAATTTGGTGCGGAACATTAACAACAAACTCCGTAAAAATCGGCGAATTTTGGAAAACGCGTGCAAAGAGGATAAAGCGAAGATTTCAAAAAATTCGCTGATTCGGGAAGGCTTTGATTTTAACTATTTTACCAATACCAGAACTACTCAAAAAGGCTCAACTTATTTCTTTGTGTATGAGTACGGTTATCTGGCCCTCGAAAACGACTTTTTCTTAATAGTAAAAGACAGAAAATCGTAAAGCTATTTCTGTCCATAACCTTCTCTGAGTACTCCTTCGGCAGGTTTTTCCTGAGGTGAAAACGTATCTCGGTGAAAACGACGGGGTTGGTGCAAAAACCACTTCCACGCAAAAGCCCCCACGAGCCACTTACGAGGCCATACTTCTTTAAAAAAAGCGCGGTAAGCATCGGCTTGCAAAGCATTGTTTTCGGGCTTGTCATCGTGCGATTCCCAAGGCTTATCAGTCGCAAAGTCCACGCTTCGGTAGCCAAATTCGGTAAACAGCACAGGTTTTTGAAGCTTCGCGGCAAAATCCTCCAATTCGTCCAAGTGCAATTTCCAACCTTTCTGCAAAGTCTCTACCGAAGGATGTTTTTCGGAAGATAGCGGGAAATAAGCGTCCACCCCCACATAGTCTAAATCAGCCCAAAATGGGTTACGGAGATAGTGATTCCAGTTGTCGGCATAGGTCAAAGGACCGTCATAAATTTTACGTACTTCCTGAATAAGATTTTTCCAAAAAGCAGTCCGCTTGCGGGCAAAATTATCCATTTCGGTAGCGATACAAAACAACTCAACTTTCATTGAATCGGCAATGCGGGCATTGGTGAGAATATAATTTCCAAAATCTTTCTCAAACGTTAGCCAATCGGCTTCGGTTTTGAGGTCAAAATCTCCCGTGTACATTCCTCTCCCCACCCAAGCGTGCGGCTTAAGCATCACTTTAAGGCCACTCTGATGGGCAAGTTCTATTGTTTTAGCCGTTCCTTCTTTGGTTTCGCCCCACCACATCTTATTCATATTAAAATAAAAGTGAGGCTCTCCTTCCCGACAAAAACCGTAAGGAACCACCGCTACCCATTCAGCATTGATACTCCGAATAGGACTAAACACGGAAGAATCAATGGGTTGAGAAGGAGCTACCAAGTTAACTCCCCGCATTTTCTGTCCATTATAAATAGGGGGAGAAGGCCGAGTACAGTTGATAGTCAACAACAGCCCGTTTATGATTGACAATAAGCAGTAGGTGAGAGTTTTCATGGGATGGGCTAATTTCTATCAAAAAAGCCGCCCATTGGGGCGGCTTACTGTTATTATCTTTTGCATATTGACAATTTATCCCAAATACGTCTTCAACGCTTTGCTGCGTGAGGTATGACGTAGGCGACGAATCGCTTTTTCTTTGATTTGGCGAACACGCTCGCGGGTCAGATTAAATTTCTCACCTATTTCTTCGAGTGTCATTGGATGTTCTCCATTCAAACCAAAATACAACGCAATCACATCCGACTCGCGTTGGGTAAGCGTAGAAAGCGCCCGAGCCACTTCTTTACGAAGCGAATCGTTGATGAGCCCTTGGTCGGGCTTTTCTTCCATGTCGTTTTCGAGAACGTCCAACAGGCTGTTTTCTTCTCCTTGAACGAATGGCGCATCCATCGAAACGTGACGGCCTGAGATTTTAAGCGTATCAACCACCTCATTAGCCGAAATATCCAACACTTCGGCCAGTTCTTCGGGAGAAGGCTCACGCTCAAACTTTTGTTCGAGGTCAGAAAACGTTTTTGATATTTTATTCAAAGAACCTACCCGGTTCAATGGAAGACGCACGATGCGGGATTGTTCGGCCAACGCCTGCAAAATGGATTGACGAATCCACCAAACGGCATAGGAGATGAACTTAAAACCACGGGTTTCGTCAAAGCGTTGAGCCGCTTTAATCAACCCTAAGTTTCCTTCGTTGATTAAGTCACCGAGCGAAAGCCCTTGGTTTTGGTATTGTTTGGCTACTGACACGACAAAGCGGAGATTGGCCTTAGTCAATCTTTCCAAAGCTTGCTGATCACCTTCCCGAATCCGTTGCGCCAAAGTTACCTCCTCGTCGGGAGTTAGCAAATCTACCTTACCAATCTCCTGCAAATACTTGTCAAGTGATTGGCTTTCGCGGTTGGTTATCTGCTTACTAATTTTAAGCTGTCTCATTTATCTTTACTTTGGTGCTTTTTACTTGTTTAATGGTAACGAAAAAAGCGAATCAAAAGTTGATTTTTATTTTCTTTTTAAGTTAAAAAACCTAAAATCTACTTATCGAGGGCGACGGTTATCGTCACGACGGCGGTCACCTCCTCTATCGTTGCGCTCACCACGGTCTTCGCGGGGAGGTCTTTCTACAAATCCTTCTGGCTTAGGCAACAACACTTTGCGGGAAAGCCGATACTTACCCGTTTTCTTGTCGTGTTCTACCAATTTTACTTGGATTTCTTGACCTACTTGCAATACACCATCCATTGTTTCGAGGCGTTCCCAAGTAATTTCGGAAATGTGTAAAAGGCCATCTTTACCTGGCATGAATTCCACAAATGCCCCAAAAGGCTGGAGGGTTTTTACCACTCCCGTATAGACCTCTCCTACTTCTGGAATGGCTACAATACCCTTAATACGTTTTACGGCAATGTTCATACTATCGGCATTGGCCGAGAAGATACTCACATAGCCCATATTGTCGCGTTCTTCAATCGTTACGGTGGCTCCCGACACACGCTGAATCTCTTGCACCACTTTACCACCAGGTCCGATTACGCCACCAATTTGGTCTTGCGCAATCTGAATCACTACGGCACGCGGTGCTTGAGGTTTGAGGTCTTCGCGTACTTCCGTAATGGCTTTTTTCATTTCGCCCAAAAT
>JBGAUP010000430.1:0-3341 GCA_044228585.1 Runella sp.
AAATCATTATCTATAACACTGCTAAGGCTAAACCATACTTCATAGCCAAACTTATCAAAGATAAATCCAAATCCTCTACTGGAAAAAAAATTAGATTTTATCACTCCATTAGCTGGTACAATTTTGTTGTTTTCTGCTTCAATTTCTGGTAAAATAAGTTGTGATAAGTCAGCAAGTGATCCAAGTTTTACCGTCGGCTTGTCTTTACTTTTCATGAATTTTGTCCTATCTTCAGTACGTTTTGCAAGTTCATCCAAAGGTATTTTATCACCTACTTTGTATTCAATAGGAGGTTTTGGAGTGACAACTATAGGTTTATCTGGAATCTTAATAGGCTCACTTTTTTCTAAAACAGCTTCTTTATCTATCTGTTTTTCTATTATTGGAGGTGTTTGTATGGGTTCACTAAGGGGGGGGGCTAATGGCTTATTCTCTATTTTGGGAGCAGAGAACCTCAATATGGCATTATTAGCAATAAACTCTATACTTTCATCCGTTTCTATAACAATACAAGTATCTTCAAAGCCATCAATTGTTCCTGTAAATGAGGCTTCGGAAGTATGGATTGTGATTACATCACCAATCTTATATCTCTTTTTTAATGCTTCGATCATAATAGTAGTCTTATTAAATTCCTAAAAAACTTTTAAGGTGAGTCTGAATAGTTTTTACTGACTTAAATCTACCGAATCAATTAATTTCATTCGGCTCTAAAAGGTAGTTTTCTGTCTTGGCGAGCCTGTTTTACGTGTTTTTGCATTTGGGCGGCATCTAACGTATTAGCTCCGCGCATGATAATTTCTTTCGCACGTTCACGTTTTGTCGCTTCATCAGCTTCCACCTCAAAAGGCACCTGTAAACGATTGAGTAGTTCCACAAGCCATTTTGCTTCGGCTTCGTTGGGTAGGTTGATGGTTATCTGTGTCATCGCTTTCCTTTTTTTACCCAAATATACAGATTTTAGTTATAGTTCGGCGGACGCCACGTCAGCACTTGCTGACGGGCGCGGGTCACGGCCGTGTAGGCATAACGGTGGTCGTTGGGGCGCATCCAAGGGTGCAAAATCACCTCATCCCACTCGCCGCCTTGGGCTTTGTGGCAGGTAAGGGCGTGGCCGTAGCGCAGACGCAACGCCCCCACAAACTCATCGTTCCAGGGGTAGGGGTCTTTCCTAAACACGGCATTGTGCTTCATGCGGTCGGCCACGAGGGTGCGGAGGGCGTCGCCCGCAATGAGTCCACGCTCTGAGCGGAGGGCATCAAGCATCACCCAATGTGTAACACTAAACGCCTGATTTTGAAAACCTTGCAGTTGAAGCGTTACTTTGGTAAAAGTCAGTTCGGCCACGCGGCAGGTTTCGTTTACCTCCGTCACCAACGCCATGTCGCCATTGACCAACTGACGACCTTCGAGGGTTGCGTTTTCGTTGATCATCACCAAGTCGCCTACGGCGATTGTTCCCGTTAGTCCTAAGTTCTCACGTACTTTGGCATTAAACCAATTGACATTCTGGTGACTGTTGGCAATCATCACCACACGGTCGAGTTGCTGCGGACTGTACTTTTTGCAGTAGTAAGTCAAGGCAGCGGTCACGTTATAAAGCTCAGAAAGGGGTAATTTACCCAAGGCTTTTCCTGCTTGAAAACGCTCTCGAATGTCCGTGGCGAGGTTCAGCACCCGCGAGCCTTCCGTTTGGCGTTTTACTTCGTTAAGTTCTGCGACCTGCACCTCAAGGCGGTATGTTTGGCGTAAATAACTCGCCTCCAATGCGACCGATTCCCCGTGGATGGGCTTCAGTTGGTAAGCATCACCCACAAAAATCAACTTATTCCGTGAATTACAGGCTTTTGCGTAACGCACGAGGTCGTGAAGGGGGGAGTTGGGCGTGCAAAACATCCCTTCATGGTCGTTTTCATCGCTCAACATGGAGGCTTCGTCCACAATAAAAATGCTGTAAGGCGTAGCTTCCACCTCGCGCAAACGCATATAGACTCGTTCATCGTCCGAGTCTGCCTTTTGCGGGCTTGGTACGTAGAGGGTATGATGCAGCGTATGCGCCGCTACTTGGGTTTTATGGCTCAACACCTTGGCGGCCCTGCCCGTAGGGGCTGTTAGGTAAAACGGCGTTTGCTGCTGCTGAAGAAAATCAACCAAGGCCTTCATCAAAGAAGTTTTTCCCGTCCCCGCTGCGCCGCGCAAAATAAACGCATCGGCCGCGCAATCAGGCGAAACGAACTCTTCCAACAAATACAGCGCGTGGGCTTGTTGGCGCGTTGCTTCAAAGGGCAGGAGGTCGAAGATGGTAGTGGTTGCAGTCATAACGGCGAACGGCTTTTGGTTTGAAGCCGCTGCAAAGGTTAGGTGGTCAATTACCATTTTATTAGCTTTGACAAAAACTTTCAGAGCAAAAACTTTCAGAGAATGATGAAAAAAGGCAGAGAAAGCGATGGAAAGCGTTTGAAAAGGATTTTAAAACTGCATCAACTGCTCAGAGGTCACAAACACTTTTCGACCGAGCAGTTGCAAGAGGCGTATTTTGAAGTGACCCAAGAGCGGGTGGAGTTAAAAACGCTGCAAAATGACCTGCGGTTTATGAGAAATGAACTACACGCGCCACTGCCCGAAAAAGCCAATAAGCATGAGGGCTACTATTACGATGACAAAAAAAGCTATTCTATTCTGGAAGCCTTGGATGACAGCTACTTTGGTACGCTCAATGAAGCTATTGCGCTGCTACGTCAAGCCTCCAAATCAAAGGAATTTATGGGGTTAGAAGACATTTTGTTGCGGTTAGAGCAGCGGATTTCAGTGACGGAAGCTGAAAAAAGTACGACCATCGAATTTGAGGCAGTGGAATTGAAGGGTAAAGAATTGCTTCCTAAAATCCACCAAACGATTCAAAAAAGGTATTTTTTGAGAATATGCTACGCACCATTTGACCGCCCCGCGTACGAAAGGCACATTTTTCCATTGCTGTTGAAAGAATACAACAATCGTTGGTTTTTGATTGGGTGGGAAAATGAGAAAACAGGTCCTCAAACTTTAGCCATAGATCGTATAGATAGATTACGCGAAAGTCAGTTTGATAGTTTTGTTTTTGATAAAAGTGGCGACTGGAAAAGTCAGTTTGAGGATATGATAGGAGTGACGTTTGAAGGAACGTTGGAGACGGTTATTTTACGTTTTTCGGAGAAGCGTTTTCCTTATGTAGAAACCAAAAAATTGCATAAAAGTCAGCAATTGGTTGAAGGACAGGATTTTACTGTCTCTCTGCGAATTTATACCAACCGCGAACTGAGAGCCAAAATCCTCGAATTTGGAGCAGATGTAGAAGTACTTGC
>JBGAUP010000431.1:0-3312 GCA_044228585.1 Runella sp.
GATAATTGAGAGGAACACCCAACATTTCTTTCCGAAAGGTATCGTCTATCATCGCAAATGATAGCACATTACGGTCAATATAATTAATCGTTGTTACCAAAAAAAGCAGTAGCACTATCCGCCAGCGGAAGTTGTTGGGTGACATCTTTTTTTGTAAGGTTAAAGGGGATTGGCGAAAACTCTCGCAATATACGGGGTATGTTCTAAAACTTCTATTCTTATTTTTGCCAAAACGAATCTCTCAATGACAGAACGTCAAAAACAAATTTTGATAAAAGCGGCTTCATTTTGTGCTTATCAAGAGCGTACGATGAAAGAAACGTACCAACGATTGCGAGATTGGGAGCTTTCGGAAGAGGACGCCGAACCAATCATTGCCGAGTTAGTGGCTCAAAACTATCTCAACGAAGCGCGTTTTGCGGGCGCTTTTGCAAGAGGAAAATTTCGCATTAAAAAATGGGGACGCCTCAAAATTAGGCAAGAGATGAAACTGAGAGGTTTGTCTAATGAGATGATTCAGAAAGGTTTATTAGAAATAGACGGAGACGATTACGAAAAAGTACTGCTTGATTTGTTAGAAAAAAAAGCGAGAAGCCTAAGTGGGAAACCATTAGAAGTCAAACAGAAATTGGTGCGTTTTGCTCTGAGCCGAGGATTTGAGAGCGACATTGTGTGGGAATTGCTGGATAGCTATATTTTACCAAAAAACCCGTGATAGCACGGGTTTTTTGGTAAAATAGGAATAAAAAAAAGACAGCCTAACCTATTTTTTGGTGGTTACCATTTTGGCAAGTTTAATAAGTTCTGGCCCGTCGAGTGCTCCCAAATGGCTGGTTACAATTTTTCCATTTCCATTGATAAAGAAAAGTGTTGGGTAACCTTCGATAGGATATAAATTTGCTAATTGGGGACCTTCTCCTACTTCCATATCTTTTTTTACATTGATAAAAGTAGCATTAAAGTAGTCTCCTACATCTTTACGAGTAAATACCGTCTTTTGGAGCATTTTACAAGGGCCGCACCAACTGGTATAAGCGTCAAAAAAGATAAGTTTCTTTTCTTTCTTTGCTTTTTCGAGCGCCTTCGACCACGTCAAATCGGCAAACTGAATTCCTACCTCTGCCGTGGCTTTACTGGTTTTGGGTGCGGTAGCCGCAATTCCAGATAACATAACGACCGTTAATATGAGAGCAGTGACGAAGCGTTGCATTGGTTTAATTATTTGATTGGTTTAAAGATATTTTTAATTGTAAACGTAAATTACGGGTGAAATGGTTTATAAAGGACGTAAAACTTACCAAATTAACGAATAGCGAACGGCTCCGTTCATTGGCAACAGCAACTCTTGTTGACCGTTGCTGGTACGTAAAATAGGTTTACTTTTAGAGTCAATACGCACGTAATAGCTTTGTCCATTTACCTCGTAAAGCCCTTTTTCTAAAAGGGAGATACTTTTTCCATTCACAACCCTTACGTAACCATTCGGTATATTTCCACTGATGGTGCGTACGAGGCCACCATTTTCGGGCGCAATCTCATCGGAAATCTCGGCATTTTCATGGCGATAGGATATTGTTGGAATTCCAGAAGCGTTCAGCTGGTATCCTTTGTAATGTAAGTTTGTTAATGAATCGGGCCAAGTTGCATTTGGGTCAGAGAGTATGGCCCAATCTACTTGCCCTTTGGTAATGTTAGCCGCCCCCATTGGGTGCAAAATCTGGGGTTCGCCTCGTTCGTACCACATTTCTGTCACATCGGCAAAGGGACCCTTCCAAAACTGCAACAACGAACCTCGGTTAAGATCTAAACTATAATGTACACCTTGGGGTGTACCTACTGATAAACAGTGGGTGCGTTTGTTTTTTTCTCCCGTATGCTGAATAAACGATCTTACTAATTCGGCTTGACCCTTAGCGGTTACTTCTATTGTTGGAATAGGGGTTGGTTCTGGAACAGATGAAAGCACATGTAAAGGATATGGCCGCACGCCTTGGGTAGAAACAAATACGCCTAAAGCTGGGCGGCGCCACGTAAGTTTGTGATAGTGGAGGCGAAATGAGTGAATACCTTCAGTTAATTTTATACTAACAGGCACGTAGTTTTGAAGAAAGTCATTCCACTGGTAAGGCAAAACCGTTGTACCATCTATTTCTAAAGCAGCATTGGCCATATACACCAATTGAAGTAGGTATTCGCCATCTTGCACTACCTGCATTTGACCGTCGTAGGTCAAATAAAAACTGTTATTTCCCAGTCCCCATTCACGAGTGAGAATAGAAGTTGTGTCTTTTTTGAGAATATTTTCAGTCAAAAGTTCTTTGGGACGGTCATTACCAGCCTTATACAAGGTGTAAGTAAGATTTTGAAGGGTGATAGGACGAGCATCGTTGAGTAGTTGATAAAAAACATTTCTGAAAGCAACATTTCCACTTACCACTTCTAACGCCAATGTCGTTTCAGGGGTAGCTAAAGTACTGAGAAAGGCATTTTCTTGAACGACTGTACCGTTTAGGGTTAGTTTTTCAACTTGGGCCATGGAGTTCTTACCTGCTCTTTTAAATTGCACTGTTAAGTTTTGCCAAAGCCCAGGGGCTTTACAGGCGTTTTGGAGAGGTGTTAAATTACCAATGCTTCCAGCAATATTGGCATCCAATTTAGCGGATTGCCAGCTATCATTGAGTTTAATAATATATCCACCAGGAAGTTTGATATTGGCACTACTGGTAGGAGCGAGCATAAAATCTAATTGTAAAATGATGTCACTGTCGCCAAGATTAGTAACTGCTTTGCCTCCTGAATTACCTACGATAATACTGGTATTTTTATCGGTTGAAGGACTGGTTTTAACAAAACTGCTTTTTTCGGGGTGCATTACTACTGCTTGGGCAATTTTCCAAGTTCCAGTTAGTTGGAAGGAGCCTCCCTCAGAGGTAGCAAGTTGGGTCATACCACTATTCTGGGCTTTTATCGAAAAAATAAAACCGACTGTCAAAATCAGACAGCCGGTTTGAAATGCAAGGCGTATTTTCATAATTTCAAAAGAGCTTCGGCTTTTTGTTTCGTTATTAAAAAAGCCGAAGCTTCTATTTTCTACTGTATTTTTAGAATTTTTCGTCGAGCTACGCGGCCATTTTGTTCGGCATTCAAGAAATAAACCCCAGGACTTAGATGACTAAAATCTATTTCGTCTTTATTGGATGATGTTTGCTGACGGAGTAAAATTCGTCCAAAACCATCGGTTAATATAAATGATACAGCTTTGTTTCCACTGGCTTCAATTTCAATTGTACAACGTGTCTGCACGGGAGTTGG
>JBGAUP010000432.1:0-3296 GCA_044228585.1 Runella sp.
CTCATACCATCCCTCAATAAGCGCAACTTCGTCTTTGGTCAATTCGTTGAATTCATGAGTCACCGCTCTTTCAGAAAGTTGGCCGTTTCCCTGTTCTAAAAATCGTACCAATAAAGCGACCATCTTGTTGGGCATCTCAAAGTGATTCTCTACATAATGTTTAAAGCGGTCATACTTCTCCAAATAAGCCACCTCCTCAGGAATGGTCTGCTCCACCGTTTCCTTGACACATTGATACAAAAACTCCGCTTGTTGGGTAGCATCAAAATAGCGATACAAATCTATCGTTTCGTTGTGTATCGCTACATTATAATCAGAAGTAGGAGTCCATTCAATATATGCCAAACGCGGGCGAGAGTAAGATTCTAAGACACGTCGGTAGTCGTTCAGATGGGCCAATATCACCGCCGAAACTGGAAAAAGGAGGTTGGGTGGGGCAAATCCTTTCTCTATCAATACATGATGAATCAGGTAACGATGCAGTCGCCCATTGCCATCTACAAAAGGATGAATAAACACAAAGCCAAAAGCCAATACAGCTGCCGCCAATACAGCATCAAAACGACTGTCCAATAGTTTTTCGTGGGTAGTCATCCATCCTTTCATCAACCGTCCCACCTCCTGCCACTTGGCCGAAATGTGGTCAGGTATGGGAGTTCCGTGCCGTCTATCGTGTTCTCCCACAAAACCTTCTTGGGTACGCCAACCCATTTTTGTAAATCGAGTATTGTCAAGAACGATTGCTTGGAGACGCACCAACTCCACCTCATTCAATGGCTTTTTTCCTGCCTGTCCCACCACGCTGCCCCATCGTTGTAGCCGATTTAGCGGTGGCTGCTCGCCTTCGATGGCATAAGAAGCCTTTGAGTCTTGCAAAAGTAAAAAGGCGGCGGCCCTGGCCATCACGTCGGGATGAATACCCGCGAGTTCTCTTTGAATTTTTTCAGAAAGCCCCGATTGGATAAAGTCATCCAAGGCTTTTGTTCGACGAATCATCGGACAAAAATCTTTTACCCCTGGCAGGTTATTCTTAATTTTATGCCGTTTTGAAACTTTCCCCTCTACACCATATTGCAGGGATTCATCTACCAAATCAACTAAGTTTCCCATTTTTAAATCGGGAATATCCAAAGCATTTTCTGTGAGCCACTCGTACAAAAACCAAATTTTTCGACTGTATTGCCCCGTCGGCTCGTTGAGAATGCGTTCTGTAATTTCTTCCTTTTCCACTACTCCAAAGAGCGCATTCAATACCCACAAGGCTATTCCTTCGTATTTGAGGGCAAAAGTAAGGTGTCCCCACAAGGAGTTTTCAGGCTGATGTCGGGGCGTAAAAACCTGCCAATCCTCTTTTATGTATCGCCTGTGTTTCAGGCCAATACACGACAATATGTCGGGAAGAGGTACAGCCAATCGATAGCTTTCAATCAAAGCAGCATACCCTACTAAATAGCCTTCTTGGGGCAAAATACGCTGTTGAAAATGAGTTTTCAATTTTGGAGAAAATAGATTTTCCACGGGTTGAAAAGTAGTTGCTTACTACAAATTTAGCATGAAAAACGAGTAGTACTTGTGAATTTCAATTGTTTTTTGATTTTTTTTGTACAAAATGATTTATATTCTATTCAAAACTCCATCCCTTTTAATTCACAACTTTGTACAATAAGTACCTTGTAAGCGAAATCACGATACAATCACCCCGCCCATCCACCATAGCTCTTGCTCCTCCAACCCCGCCTATCGTGGCCACATCTCCAACCCGCACCAATTCGCCTAATAACCACGGGAAAAACACCACCCAAATTATCCAAGAATCACAAAATGGTGTCGCTTTGTTACAAAAAATGCAAAATAATAGTATCGCTTTGTTACAAAACTAAGGGCTGACGACTATCTTTGTAAGAAAAAGAGCGTAAATGATTTACCGAAAAGCATTGGAAGAACTCAAAAAATGGCGGACAAGTAATAGACGTAAACCGCTGATTGTCAGAGGTGCGAGACAAGTGGGTAAAACTACTATCGTAACGGCCTTTGCCAAAGAATTCAAGCAGTTTATTTCTTTGAACCTGGAAAAACCCGCAGATACACAAATTTTTCGCGGGTTTCGTTCTATGAATCACCTCATCGAAGAGCTATTTTTCAAAACCAATCAAAGTATTCACGAACAGGATACCCTCATTTTTATTGATGAAATTCAACAAGTCCCAGAAGCAATCAACTTGCTTAGGTATTTTTATGAAGAATATCCACAGTATGCCGTCATAGCTGCAGGCTCATTACTCGAAACCATTTTGGCTGAAAAAGTGACTATCCCCGTTGGTCGGGTCTCCTACATGGTCATTCGCCCTATTTCATTTGAAGAGTTTCTGATTGCTAAAGGGAATGAACAAGCCGTTGCTCAGTTCAACAAAATTCCACAAGACGACTTTGCTTTTGAGACACTGCTCGAAACTTTCCATGAATATGCTCGTATAGGTGGTATGCCCGAAGTAGTAGATCATTATTTGAATCAAAGCGATCTGGTTCAACTCAACCCTATCTATGAAGAAATCCTAAACTCATACATGGATGATGTGGATAAATACGCTAAAAACCAGACCATGACCCAAGTACTTAGGCACATCATTAGGAATTTGGGAGGCGAAGCGGGGAGTCGAATCAAATTTCAAAATTTTGGTCACTCCAACTACCGAAGTAGAGAAGTGGGCGAAGCATTCTTGATGTTAGAAAAGGCATTTTTGGTATCATTGATTTATCCTACTATTTCGTCAGAACTCCCAGTATTTAATGACCGAAAAAAATCACCTCGACTTCAAATATTGGATACAGGGCTCCTGAATTTCAGTGCCAAAATCCAAAACGATTATTTCCGAATCAATGATCTAAGCGAAGTTTATAAGGGGAAGGTCATTGAACATCTTGTAGGACAGGAAATTTTATCTTCTAAGTACAATGTGATGAGTGAGTTGAATTTCTGGACACGAGAGAAAAAAGACGCCGAAGCGGAGATTGATTATATTATTCTGAAAAACAATTATGTCATACCAATTGAAATCAAAGCGGGTGCAACAGGCCGACTGAGGTCATTGCTTAATTTCATGGATGAAGTAAAACACCCTTGGGCCATTCGGCTGTATGCCGATAGGATTATTCTCAACGAACTCAAAACCCCCAAAGGGAAGGCTTTTTATTTGCTAAACTTACCCTACTATTTGGCCAGTAAATTAGAAGCATACATAGAGTGGCTGATGTCCATTCGACCTGAATAAAAAAAACAATATGCCAACCCACACGAC
>JBGAUP010000433.1:0-3290 GCA_044228585.1 Runella sp.
GCCCTCTACGGGCAAAGCAAAAGGCGAAAAGGTGTAATCCGTCCGATTTTTGAAAGCCGCCTCGTCGGGGGCAAGAGTGTCGTAACGCATGAGTATAAGGGTTTAAAAAGCTGAGTAATCATTTAAATTGACGATACCAGTTCTTGAGTTTTAGGGTACTTTTTTGGTATATATCCGCTAAAAGGTTGAAAAGATCTTCCCAAATGCTATCGGTAACTTGGTACTTTTTCTTGAGTGCTTTGACCTGCTCCTTTCCCAAAATAGATTTGTTGCTAAGGGCGTCTTGGTGAGTCCAACGCTCAATGTTTTTTAGCGTTGGCCATATCTGAACGTCCCCATTTTCGCAAGTAAGCACCACCGACTGTTCGTCGGGCGAGAACAAGGCGTTATAAATCGGCGAATGGGCTTCAAACACACCTTTAAGCTCCCCATTCCGATTCCAAAGTTGGGCAATACCGTTGTTGGTTGTTGTCAAAATTGTGCTGTTATCTGCCGTTATTGCTACGCTACTCACAAAATCGTTGTGGCGTAATGTGAGCCGCTCATTCCCATCCCAATCCCAGACTTTGGCAGTGCTATCGGCAGAGGTAGTGAGAATAAGTGGTTTTTTAAAACTGGAGGAAAAAACAGCGTAAGAGATGGAACCTTGGTGTCGAAAAGTTTGGAGCAAACCAAAAGTTTTGAGCGACCACAGCCGCGCAATACCATCATCACAAGCGGTGAGAATATACTGGCCATCGGGTGAAAAAGTAGCTCGATTCACTCCTTTATTATGCCTGAAAGTATGAACGGTATCTCCTTTATCGTTCCAAAGAACCGCGGTTTGGTCCTCGGAAGCCGTTAAAGCAAATTTCCCGTCGGACGATAACTCCCCGCTGAACACGTCGCCACCATGAACTAAATCAATACAAATTCCATTTTTATTTTGGAATTGGGCCTTGTTGGCATAAGATACCAACCAGTGTTCGGAACGGGGCGTTGAAATATCTCTCACAATACCATCGTAGTTGTTTTTACCCACTTGCTTACGACGATTAAAATCCCAAATCCGAATGCTATAATCGGCAGCAGAAGTAAGCAAATACGTTGAATCGGTAGTAAAAACTGCTTTGTAAACCGCGTCAATATGCCCCGCAAGGGTAGTCCTGAGTTGTCCTCTACGTTCCCAGATTCGGAGTCGGTGGTTATTTTTTTCCACGGCGACAATCAATTTTGAACTCGGTGAAAATACCCAACGGCTATCCTCGCTGAAAAGAGGTTTTGCCACTCCTCCTTGAGTACTCCACAACTTACTCGGATTTTTTTCATTTTCAGGAGCATCTTTTGTTTCATTGACCAACCACTGGGCATCGGGCGAAAACCGACAGTCTGGATAAGAAAACACAAACTGATTTCGCGTTATCAAATTGGCCTTTGTTATGCCCTCGCCCATCGTCCAACGGCTGATAATTGAGTCATTTTCGACGATAGCAAGCGTTTCGCCATTAGCTTCAAAAGCAATATCTAAAATATTACTCCCTCCCATTTTCAACGTTATGGGTACCTTAGCTTGCCCCATTGGCCAAATTTGAACGACATTTCCCTTTACAATTGCCGCACAGTAATCGTTGGTAGGACTACCTATAATTTTAGAAGGGGTGGCAGGAAATAAGATTGCCTTGACCAACTCGCCATATTGAGTCCATATTTTTAGGCTTCCATTGGCCGAGGCCGTAAAAATTCGTTCTCCATCAGACGAAAAGAATAGATGGACTACTGGTTTTCCGTGATAAAACCGATCAAGGATTTTCCCCTTCAACGTCCACGTAGTTATTTCTCCCGTATCGGATACAGTGAGGAGCAATGGATTAATCGAAGGCACAAAAAAGGCACTTTTTGTGGGATTTTGGACAGGTAACGTAGCAATTTCTTGTCCACTGATACTCCACAATTGAGTAACATTATCGTTGGAAATCGTCAAAATAGATTGACTGTCGGGTGATAGGTCGGCAAATTTGAAACCTTTTGAAGAAGTAAGTGAAGTAATCAATTTCCCCGTTAAACTCCATACCTCGACTGTAGTAGATTTTAAAATTAAGATAGACTGGTCATCCGCTGCTACGCGAATAAGCTTGACTTCACCCGTTCCAATGGTTTGCGTTAAAATTTCCATCCACTGATTGGGTGAATCGTACTCGTTGAATGCGTTCAAAAGAGCCCGCTCAGTAAGGGGAATGGGCAAAGTTTGATGTGCTTGCCACGCCAGCGTCAGGGCATCTTCGGGGTTAGATTTCAGGATAAGATTACTCGAAAGCGACACTAAATTGCTGATAAGCGATTTTTGCCACTGCAAAATCGCCAACGAACCCAAACCTATGACCACCACCAGCAGAATGGACAGGTTAATCAAAATCCTTTTTCGCTTGCGTTTTTCTAATTCTTTCGTAATCCGTTCTGACTCACGAAATTGCTCACCTTCGGTTACGAAATTAGACATGCTTTGAAACTCTGCGTCAGTCAGCTCTTCCCTGACTCCTATTTCATTTACCCAAAATTCCTGCGATGATAGTTTGTTAAGAAAGAAATCAGGGTGATGCCCATTGTTTTCATAGTCACTGTACGCTTGTTTCAGGCGACGAATAAGGCTATACAACCGTTTTTGTTCCGAACTACGTTTTTTAAAAATTACCCCCGCCAAACTATCGTGATAAAATTCATAGCTACCATTGTCTTCGTGTAAAATACGTCGCCGCTCCAACTCCTGCAAAGTTTTCATTTTCAGCGGCTTATCATCATAGTCCAAAAAATCTTTGGGGCTTACATTCTTTCTTGTTCCATTAGAAGTAACAAAATTGTCCAGCAATTTATGAACGTAGCCTGGGCGGTCTTTGAGCTCAGGAATTTCGGCCTGAACTTTGGCAATTTGCTCCTCTAAATAATCTTCCAATACTTCGTCTATTCGACCTACGTCTTCAATGATTTTTTTGTTAATAATGACGATATCAGACGCTGACGTAGGTTTTTGCTGCTCAATAGCACTATTCCAAAGGCGGTCGAGATAAACTTGTAAGTAGGGCAACTGAATGAGTCTATTGGCTTCTTTGAGATTCTCAACAATGGCATCCGCACAGGTATCTGGTTCTTCGAGTTTGACTTGAGGTAAGGCGTTGAAAGTCTGTACAATTACCTCCTTGACGCGTTCATCTCCCATTTGTTCTACCCTCAACCGATAATCAAAAAGCGTAGGTAAAGCCTCTTCAAAACTATACAGCTGCGCCAAATATTCTTCGCGCATCGAAAGAATGATTTTG
>JBGAUP010000434.1:0-3276 GCA_044228585.1 Runella sp.
CGATATTATTCCCGCCTCGGGCAAAGCAGGTATTGGTATTGAAGATATTCTAAACGCCATTGTAGAGCGTATTCCAGCCCCAAAAGGCAACCCTGATACAGAGCTTCAAGCCCTGATTTTTGACTCGGTTTTCAACTCTTATCGTGGTATCGAAGTTATCTTCCGCGTACAAAATGGCAGTATCCGTAAGGGCGACAAAGTGAAATTTGTGGCGACGGGTAAAGAATATATTGCTGACGAAATTGGAACGTTACGGTTGGAGAAAGAGCCAAAAGACGTTATCGAATGTGGCGACGTAGGGTATTTGATTTCAGGAATTAAAGTAGCCAAGGAAGTAAAAGTGGGCGATACCATTACCCATACCGAACGCCCTTCTAAAGAACCCATTAAGGGATTTGAAGAAGTAAAACCGATGGTATTTGCAGGACTGTACCCCGTCGAAACCAGTGAGTTTGAAGAAATGCGCGAAGCCATGGAAAAACTTCAACTCAACGACGCCTCACTCGTGTGGGAACCTGAAACTTCAGCCGCGTTGGGCTTTGGATTCCGTTGTGGTTTCTTAGGGATGTTGCACATGGAGATTGTGCAAGAGCGTTTGGAACGTGAGTTTGACATGACCGTCATTACAACGGTGCCTTCGGTGAAGTTTAAAGTAATCACTACCAAAGGTGTGGAGCTTGAAGTGAGTGCGCCTTCCGAAATGCCAGAACCCAATTATATCTCGTGGATTGAAGAACCCTTTATTAAAGCTCAAATCATTACCAAATCAGAGTACATTGGTCCGATTTTAAAACTCTGTATGGATAAGCGGGGTTTGTTAAAAAATCAAAATTATTTGACAGCCGAGCGGGTTGAATTAATTTTTGAAATGCCTTTAGCCGAAGTTGTGTTTGACTTTTTTGATAAGCTCAAGACCATTTCAAGAGGGTATGCATCGCTGGACTACGAGTTGATTGATTATCGTGAGTCGGATATGATTAAACTGGATGTGATGCTCAACGGCGACGGAGTAGATGCGCTTTCGGCCATTGTACACCGTACCAAAGCCTACGAGTGGGGTAAAAAACTCTGCGAAAAACTCCGCGAGCTGATTCCGCGTCAAATGTTTGAAATTGCGATTCAAGCGGCAATTGGTCAAAAAATTATCGCCCGCGAAACCGTCAAAGCCATGCGCAAAGACGTATTGGCCAAATGTTACGGGGGGGATATTTCGCGAAAACGTAAACTCTTAGAAAAACAGAAAAAAGGGAAGAAACGGATGCGTCAGGTGGGTAGCGTAGAAATTCCACAAGAAGCGTTCATGGCGGTGTTGAAAATAAACTAATTTCTAAAAGAAATAAAAGACTTTTAAGCGTTTCTGCTAATTTTGAAACTCGAAACTTAAAGAAACCATTCCCTATTTATACCCACTCACTATGGCAGAAGTAATCCGAATGCCCAAGATGTCTGATACAATGACCGAAGGGGTTATTGCAACATGGCACAAAAAAGTAGGCGACGTAATCAAATCAGGTGACATTATAGCCGAAGTCGAAACCGACAAGGCAACCATGGATTTAGAATCTTACCAAGAAGGCACCCTATTGTACATAGGAGCAGAAAAAGGAGAAGCCGTACCCGTAGATGGCGTTATGGCTATCGTAGGTGCACCTGGCGAAGATTATCAAGGTTTACTGGGAGGGGCTGCTCCAACTCCAGTTGAGCAACCAGCAGCTGCTACATCTCACGAAGCTGCACCAACTCCTACGAATACTCCAGCTCCCGCAATCAATGTAAACGCAACGGTAGTACTGATGCCTAAAATGTCGGATACAATGACTGAAGGCGTACTGGTAGCGTGGTTGAAGAAAGTAGGCGACAAGGTAAAATCAGGTGATATTATTGCTGAAGTCGAAACCGACAAAGCAACCATGGAGCTTGAAAATTACGAAGATGGCACTTTACTGTATTTGGGAGCATAAGAAGGAGAAGCCGTACCCGTTGACGGTATCATTGCGATTGTAGGTGAAGAAGGAGCTAATTACCAAGCATTATTAGCCCCCCAACCCGCTTCAGTAAGTTCAGTTTTTGCCACAAGTCAACCAAATACATCAGGGGCAACTCCTGCTCCAGCCATTACTACAAGTGGCGATGGGCGCATCAAAGCCTCTCCATTAGCCAAAGCATTGGCAAAAGATAAAGGCATAGACTTAACTAAAATCGCAGGTTCAGGTGAAGGTGGACGTATTGTTAAGAAAGATATAGACTCGGCTCAGGCTACTCCTGCCGTTCCAGCAGTCGCTCAACCCGCTGCCGCTCCACAAGCTCCAGCCGCAACAATCGCAACTCCAGCAGGCGATTACGAAGATATTCCTGTTACACAAATGCGCAAGACGATTGCGCGTCGTTTGAGCGAAAGCTTGTTTACTGCCCCACACTTCTATTTGACCATGGAAATTACGATGGACAAGGCCATGGAGTTGCGCGGTAAAATCAACGAAGTGAGCCCAGTCAAGGTATCCTTCAACGACATGGTGATTAAGGCAGCCGCTTTAGCGCTCAAACAACACCCAGCCGTTAATTCGGCTTGGTTAGGCGACAAAATCCGCAAATATAATTACGTCAATATTGGAGTAGCAGTAGCCGTAGATGAAGGATTACTCGTTCCAGTAGTACGCGACGCTGACAAGAAAACCCTTTCGGTGATTGGTAGCGAAGTAAAAGACATGGCGGGTAAAGCCAAAGATAAAAAATTGCAACCCAAAGATTGGGAAGGCAATACGTTCTCTATTTCAAACCTCGGAATGTTTGGCATTGATGAATTTACGGCCATTATCAACCCACCCGATTCTTGTATCATGGCCGTAGGAGGAATCAAAAAAGTACCAGCTTTCAAGGAAGATGGCAGCGTTTATCCTACCAACATTATGAAAGTAACGCTTTCTTGCGACCACCGGGTAGTAGATGGTGCTACTGGGGCCGCTTTCTTGCAGACATTCAAGAAATTATTAGAAAACCCTTTGGGAATGTTGGTGTAGCTTCACCTCACCCCCTTAGTCCCTCTCCTATACGATTTTTAGGAGAGGGATTTTTTATGGCTTTTTCTGTGTTTTCAATCATTAAACATGCTTAATCAAAAATATGCAACCAATTCACGCCACTACCGTAGTGGGAATCATTCATAACGGCGAAGTAGTTTTGGGCGCCGATGGGCAAGCCACCATGGGCAACACCGTCGCTAAAAGCAATGTCCGAAAAGTAAGAAGTCTGGCAGGCGGAAAAGTAATCGCTGGTTTT
>JBGAUP010000043.1:0-19921 GCA_044228585.1 Runella sp.
AGTTGGCCCAAATCATGTCTGAACTCGAATTGTTCAAAGAAATAAAATCTAATAAATTTAAAGGAGGCCGTTTTGAATTGGCGGTTAAAACTCAAAAAAATAGCGAGTTAGCCGCTTTGACCGATGTAGGCTTCGGAATCAGTCAGTTTTTACCCATTATTGTGGCTGATTTACAATTAGATGATAATTCTTGTTTGGCACTTTCTCAACCCGAAATTCACCTTCATCCTAAAATTCAGGCTTTGTTTGGCAATTTTTTAGCCAATCAAATCAAACACACTCAAAAACAATACATTGTTGAAACCCATAGCGAATATTTACTCAATCGTATTCGATTATTACTTGTGAAGGGTGAACTCAAACCCGAAGATGTGCGGGTCTATTATTTTGAAAACGATGGAATAAAAACGACCACCCACAAAGTAGAGTTTGCCACAGATGGTCAAATAAAAGGTGCTCCAGAAAGTTTTTTTGATACCTACGCTATTGATGTGATGGATATAGCTATGAACTCATTTGCCGACTAATGAAAGATATTTTTATTGACACCAATATTGCCAAAAACTTTACCAATCCATTAGACCCTGAATATAAAAAGCTCCTCCAATGGCTACGAACTGACGGCATTTGGGTTGTCAATCAAAAACTGTTGGTTGAATATGGGCGTACAAATCAAACTATTGCTGTTTTAGTCAATGAGTTGAATAAAAAAGGTCGTCTAATAAAGTTTGAAAAACCTCAATTAGAAGCCATTAAATTCTCTAAAACGTACGAAAAAAAACTTAATTCAAATGGGGAAGATTGGGTTCACTTAAAAACAATTTGGCTATCAGTTAGAAAAATTGCCATTATTATTGACGAAGGATTAAGGAAAGATGTCAATCGTTCTCCACGACAAAATGGCATACAACCACAAGCCGTTTCACGCCCCGAACAGATAGATTACGAAAACTACAAACCATAGCTTTTACAATGTTCAAGCGTCTCTTACTCCTAATCCGCGATGAATTTGGTCTTTCTCGCAGTCAAGCGAGAGGTTTTTTAGCGTTGGCTGGACTGATGCTTGCTTGTTGGTTTGGGCCGTTGGTGTATGACCGCTTCATTTCTTCCACTCCCCAAACAATCAGTGAGGCTGATAAAAAAACAGCTGATAGCTTGTTGACAGTATTGGAAAGTATTCAACCCGAAAAACCCGTTTATGGTAAGTCAAACTACGCCAATTTTTCCAACAAAGAAACCAACGAAAACCCTGAAAGTCCACTATCGCTGTTTTACTTTGACCCCAATACGGCTACCGTAGCTCAGTTTCAGGAGTTAGGGATACCCCAATTTATTGCCGAACGAATTGAAAAATATCGCTCCAAGGGTGGGCAGTTTCGTAAAAAAGAAGATTTGAAGAAAATATACGGCCTTCAACCCGCACTTTATGAGCGGCTCGAACCTTATATTGCTATTACAGAAAAACAAAATATAGCCCAAACATCTAACAATTCGTCCACGCTCAATGAAGTTCCTGTACCTACCGCTTCTAAACCCGTTTTTACCAAAACTACCGTCGTCACTTTCGATATCAATACTGCCGATACTACTCAACTGATTCGTCTCAAAGGCATTGGTAGCAAATTAGCAGCAAGAATTGTGAAGTTTCGAGATGGATTAGGAGGTTTTGTCTCGGAGGCGCAATATTCCGAGATTTTTGGATTGGATTCGTTGGCACTGAGTGAACTCAACCACTACGCACAAGTTCGTAGTTCGGTTCAAAAAATCAATATCAATACCGCTTCGCCCGAAGAACTCGACCGACACCCCTATCTGTCGAAGCGTCAGGCCGAAATCATTGTGCGTTATCGCGAACAGCACGGAGCGTATAAAACCGCTCAGGACTTGCTCAATATCAAGATTTTAGACGAGAAATTGGTCAATAAAATCGCCCCCTATCTGGCATTTTGAATCTCACGCAAAGACGCGAAGGCGCAGAGAAAGACTTTGCATCTTCGCGCCTCTGCGTGAAAAAAATCTAAAACTCCCGGTGATTCGTCTCTTCGTAAAGGCGATCTTCTGGTAAATTTCTAAAGTAGTCGTACGTAATTTTCAGACCTTCTTCGCGCGATACTTTCGGCTCCCAGCCCAACACCTGTTTTGCCAACGTAATATCTGGCTGACGCTGTTTAGGGTCGTCTTGTGGAAGAGGTTTGTAAACAACTTTTTGTGTAGTGCCCGTCAATTTAATGATTTCTTCGGCAAACTGCCCAATCGTGATTTCGGCGGGATTGCCCACATTGACAGGCATATAATAATCGCTCATCAACAAACGATAAATTCCTTCTACAAGGTCGTCCACGTAGCAGAAAGAGCGCGTTTGAGAACCATCCCCAAACACCGTCAAATCTTCACCACGCAAAGCTTGTCCGATGAAAGCAGGCAATACCCGTCCATCGTTCAATCGCATCCGTGGGCCATAGGTGTTGAAGATACGTACAATGCGTGTTTCAACGCCGTGATGACGGTGATACGCCATCGTAATAGCTTCTTGGAAACGCTTGGCTTCGTCGTAGCAGCCCCGATATCCTACGGGGTTTACGTGTCCCCAATATTCTTCATTTTGTGGATGCACCAGCGGATCGCCATACACTTCCGACGTAGAAGCCACCAAGATACGCGCACCTTTGGCACGCGCTAATCCGAGGCAGTTGTGCGTTCCCAACGAACCTACCTTCAGGGTTTGAATCGGAATTTTCAAATAGTCAATCGGACTGGCGGGTGAGGCAAAATTAAGTATATAGTGCAATTCACCATCTATCACGATATGTTTTGAAATATCATGGTGAATAAATTCAAAATGAGGGTTTGAACGCAAATGTTCGATGTTACGAAGGTCGCCTGTCACAAGATTATCCATTGCAATCACGTAAAAACCTTCTTTAATGAATCTATCGCACAAGTGCGAACCCAAAAAACCTGCTGCGCCAGTAATAAGAATTCTTTTCATAGGATTAAAAGCCCCCATCCCGCACGGGCGGCCCCGCACCAATGGGGATTTGTCGTGTCGTTTGAGGCGATATTAAAATGGTTTTGACTGATTTTACTATTTATTACTCCCCTTTGGGATTGGGGGCTACTGTTTCTCTACCAATGCTATAGTAGGTAAATCCTAACTCGCGCATTTGGTCGAGTTCATAGACGTTTCGTCCGTCAAAAATCACCTTACTTTTCATCAACAAGGCCATTTTCTCAAATTCAGGCGTGCGAAACTGCGGCCATTCGGTAAAAATCATCAACGCATCGGCATCGTCCAAGGCGGCATAAGGCGTGTGTGCGTAGGTAATTTTATAACCAAATACGTGATTTTTTACGTTTTCCATTCCTTCGGGGTCATAAGCAATCACTTTAGCCCCTGCTTCGAGTAATATTTCGATATTTTCCAAGGCAGGTGCTTCCCGAATATCATCGGTGTACGGTTTAAAAGCGAGCCCCCAAACCGCAATGGTCTTATCTTTTAAATCTCCACCAAAATGGTTTTTCAACAAAGGAATTAGCTTTGTCTTCTGTCCCTGATTCACTTCCATGACCGACTTCAAAACTTTGAAGTCATAGTTGTATTCTTCCGAAGTCTTGGCCAATGCTTGTACGTCTTTGGGAAAGCAGCTACCTCCGTACCCAATACCTGCAAACAAGAAACGTTTTCCAATACGGCTATCGGTTCCGATGCCCTTACGAACATTGTCCACGTCGGCGCCCGCCAATTCACAGAGATTAGCGATTTCGTTCATAAACGTAATCTTCATGGCCAAAAATGAGTTGGCGGCATACTTGGTCATTTCTGCCGAACGCTCGTCCATAAAAATGACGGGGTTTCCCTGACGCACCAACGGCGCGTACAATTTTTCCATTACTTTTTTAGCTCGTTCCGACTTAGTACCTACTACCACCCTATCGGGTTTCATAAAGTCCTCTACCGCAACTCCTTCGCGCAAAAATTCGGGATTTGAGACAACGTCAAAATCTACTTTGGCATTTTTGGCAACCGCCGCATGTACTTTTTCTGCCGTTCCTACGGGTACAGTACTTTTATCCACAATGACCGCATACTCGGTCATGATTTTCCCTAAATCATCCGCTACCTTCAAGATATATTTCAAGTCTGCCGAACCATCTTCTCCAGGAGGCGTAGGTAAGGCCAAAAAGATAACCGATGCTCCTTTGATACCCTCCTCCAAATTAGTGGTAAATTTTAGTCGTCCTTCGGCTACGTTTCGGTGAAAAAGAGTCTCTAACCCTGGTTCATAAATGGGAACAATGCCATTGATTAATTTTTCAACTTTTTTTACATCAATGTCAATACAACATACTTGAACACCCGTTTCTGCAAAACACGTACCTGTCACGAGTCCCACATAGCCAGTTCCTACTACAGCGATTTTCATATATAAATGCTTTGGTGATTAGTGCTTTTGTTTTAAGAGAAACAAAAATTGTATTTTTTTTAGGCTCATAAAACTGCCTCAAAATTAGGAGATTTTCTCCAATCCCCTTCAAAGTGATGTAAATTTGTGTAATCTCCATTGATTTTACGGTACAACCAAGGATTTCCTCAAAAAATTACTAACCTAAAAATTGCTTTAACAACAAATTTTCTTTGCTTGTGGGTGTTTTATCAGCAAATAGACAACTTCCTAAAAGAATTTATGCCAAATTCGCTTACTTCTCTCCTAAACCATTCGATAACAAGTTATTGGCACAATCGTTGAGTATTTATACATTGGGAAAAAGAACTTGTCATCATTTTTCATATTCCTAAAAACCATGGCTGAAGAAGTTGTAGAAAACCAAGAATTAATTGCCCAGTCTGTCCGCGATTTTACCGAAAGAAATATCCGTCCTTACGTTCGTGCTTGGGATGAAACACAGCATTTCCCTGTTGAAGTATTCCATCAGTTAGGTGAACTGGGGCTCATGGGGGTATTGGTACCCGAAAACTACGGAGGAGCAGGCTTGGGCTATCGCGAATACGTGACGGCTATCGTCGAACTGAGCAAAGTTGACCCTTCCATCGGCCTCTCGATGGCTGCCCATAACTCACTCTGTACCAACCATATACTGATGTTTGGAAACGATGAACAAAAACAAAAATACCTACCCATGCTCGCTACGGGTCAGTGGATTGGTGCGTGGGGCTTGACCGAACCCAATACGGGTTCGGACGCAGGAAATATGCGCACGGTAGCCGTCAAAGACGGTGAATATTGGGTATTGAATGGTTCAAAAAACTTTATCACCCATGGCAAAAGCAGCAATGTCGCAGTAGTAATAGCCCGAACAGGGGCCGCAGGTGACAAACGGGGTGCGACTGCTTTTATCATCGAACGCAACACCGCAGGTTTTTCCGCAGGACGCAAAGAAGATAAACTGGGGATGCGGGCTTCAGAAACTACCGAACTCATTTTTCAAGACTGTCGCGTACATCAAAGCCAAGTACTGGGAGAAGTAGGAGAAGGGTTTATCCAATCCCTAAAAGTGTTGGATGGCGGTCGTATTTCAATCGCAGCTTTGAGTCTGGGAACCGCACTCGGTGCATATGAGGCGGCTTTGGCTTATTCCAAAGAACGTCAGCAGTTTGGCAAACCTATTTCTCAGTTTCAGGGAATTGCGTTCAAGTTGGCCGATATGTTTACCGAAATCGAGGCGGCTAAGTTGCTTGTGTATGACGCTGCTGCCCGCAAAGACCGTGGTGAAAAAGTAACGTTGCACAGTGCTACGGCCAAATACTACGCCTCCGAAGTAGCCTGTCGCGTAGCCAACGAAGCTGTTCAGATTTTTGGCGGCTATGGATTTACCAAAGATTTTCCCGTCGAAAAATTCTACCGCGATTGCAAGCTTTGCACTATTGGTGAAGGCACCAGCGAGATTCAGAAATTAGTAATTTCCCGAGAGATACTAAAGTAAAATTTGCCTAATACGGCATTCCGTATTAGGCAAACTGACTTTTTGGGAAACTCAACTCCCAAATAGATTGGTATCAATGAATTCGTTTCTAAATTTACCTTCGGGGTCGTGTTTCGTCACAATAGCCTTAAAATCAGCCAGTCGCTCAATTCTTGACTGTAATACTGAAGGCTTCAGCGTAAATATTTTTCCCCAATGAGGTCTTGGATGGAAAGGTGCAAGCACTTCTTCTATTTCGGGCAGGAGTTTCATAACCGCTTCGACTTCCTGCTTCCACGTAAAATGAAAAGCCACGCACGTTTTTTTGTAAAACGGACTCATCAACAACTCATCGGCAGCAATAGCCCTGACCTCCGTAATAAACAAATGAGGCGAAACTTTTTCGTGGAGTTTCTCAATGGCCATGAGTCCTTCGTAAGCGTGCTCAAATGCGACAAAAAACTCAGACTGTAACTCTTTCCCACTACTGGGCGTAAAGCCCATTTTAAAATGCGGCATCCGCTCATACCACGGGCCTTCTACGCCCATTTGTTCAGTACAATTGACCGCGTCAAGTGCTTCGATAGGGTGCAGGTTTTTAGTAGCAAGCTTTGCTCCATAAAATTCGGCAGCAATATCTTTCATGTCTTCCGACTTGCTTTTAATCCAAACTTCACTGATATTTTTGTTGGTCCAATCGGTAAATAAACTCACACTATAACCGCTCGACATAATGGCTTCAAAATTTTTCTCTAATTCGGCCATCGGTAAATTCTGATAGACGACTTGTTTCATTTTGAAAGTAGGCTGCAAATCAAGCGTCATTTTGGTCACAATCCCCAAAGCCCCCAAACCAACCACCGCCGCCAGAAACTCCTCTCCGTCTTTTTCGCGCGACAAATTCACCAGTTCTCCTTTCCCATTTACCAGTTCTAAGGCCGAAACTGCCGTAGCCAAACTCCCATTTTTAATACCCGAACCATGGGTAGAGGTAGCACAAGCTCCCGCTACCGAAATATGAGGCAGTGAGGCCAAGTTATTCAAGGCATAGCCATTGTCGTCCAAGTATTTGCACATCTCACCATATTTGATACCTGCCTCTACCGTCACCGTATTTTTCGTTTTGTCCAGCGATACAATTTTGTTGAAAGCAGCGGTTGAGATTTGATTTTCGGTACTATCGGCAATCTTGTTGAAACAATGTTTGGTCCCTAAGCCCCTTACTTTCTTGCATTTCTTTATTACTTCTTGCAATTCTGCTACTGTTTGGGGAGTGTACAAATTGTCGGTACTATAAGTTAAATTACCCGCCCAGTTGGTACGCGGTTCGGCTTTTTTACATGAAACGAGGTTGGAAAACATACTACTGGTGAGTAATAGCGAAGAGGTTTTTAGGAAGGTTCGTTTGTTCATAAGGAGAGGTTAGTTTAATTCTTGAAGAACAATATTTTTGAAAGCAACTTCTGCTTTACCCCCTCCGTGGATTTGGAGGCCAATGATACCCGTTTGCGGTATGCTTTCATCGGGCTCGGTATAGTCAACGGTTAGCTGACTGTTAAGGAAAATACGAATTCGACGGTTTTCGGCTCGTATTTCATAATCGTTCCAATCAGCAGGTTTGAGTATTTTTTTGATGAGGTCTCCACTGGGGGCAATCAGGGTCTTATTCCTTCTTGATTCATCGTACAAACTCGCCCAATACCCATCCCCCAAATCAGCCTGATAGCCCGTCATTTCATAAGCTGGATTAGAAAGCCGCTTGCTCCGAAACTGGACTCCTGAATTAACAAAGCCCTCTTTTCCAGTCAATTTAAACTTGAGTTTCAATACAAAATTGGAGTAACTACGTTGAGTACAAAGAAAATCATTTTGCGGAACTTTGGTTACTAACGAGCCTCCCACAAGGGCTCCGTCTTGGATACGCCACATTTTTAGGGTATCGCCTTCCCAACCCTTAAAACTTGTACCGTCAAAAAGTTGAATGGCTTTTTTGGGCGGAGTCATTAAAAAATTCATCAAGGTAATGATAACCGTCAGTAAAAAAATTGGGAGATACTTTTCCATAAGATGTGCCTTGTTTCGTCTATTGGTTTAAAGGCTATTTAGGTGTTTTCTACTATCCCCAAAAGCGTGGGTTTTTCTCCAAACGTAACCCTTTATTTGGGCCAAAGAAGCAGTCAACCTGTACAAAACGCGAAGTGATGCTTACCGAATAATAAGAAGTGGCACAAAAACAATAAAATTCTCAGCAAAAACAGTAAACTTTATGAAAAAAGTGACAGCGTTGCTCCTTAGACATTGACACAACTCAACATGAAAAACTATTTGATTTTAAGTGTGTTGTCCCTTTACACCTTGGTTTCTAAGGCGCAAACACTCCCCAATCCTGTTCTTTTCTGCACGCAAGTACCCCAACCCGCTGGGTTTGCTACTTCGCTCGAAACATTTGGCAATCATCAGGCCAGCACGTTTTCAGCACCACGAGGCGGTGATTTATACATCAGATATACCGATGGAACATTGAAAAACTTAACCCAAACAGCAGGCTATGGACAAACGGGGATGCAAGGAGCAACCTCCATCGCAGTACGCGACCCGTCGGTTCATTGGAGCGGGACCAAAGCCCTTTTTAGCATGGTAATTGGCTCGGCCACGGCTCGCTATCAAGTCAAAACTTATTATTGGCAACTTTACGAAATTACGGGTTTGGGAAAAAACGACACTCCCGTCATTACGCTTATCCCCAATCAGCCCACCAGTTACAACAATATCCAGCCCATTTATGGCACCGATGACCGTATCATTTTTACGTCAGACATGCCCCGAGGAGGTCTCGCCCACTTGTACCCACAACACGACGAATATGAATCGTCGCCCATTGTATCGGGCATCTGGCGACTCGACCCCAAGGCTTGTTCTATCGCCAGCGGTCTCGAAATGCTGACCCATTCACCCTCAGGAGATTTTACACCTATTATTGACCACGCTGGGCGCGTTATTTTTACAAGATGGGACCACCTCCAACGCGACCAACAAGCCGATGCCGACATTATGAACAACGCGGGCTATGGCACTTTCAACTATGCCAACGAAACGGCCAATGCTGCAAAGTCTTCCATTTTGCCCGACAAAGAGATTTTTCCCGAACCTCGTCCAGGACGCACCGACTTGCTTTCGTTACCTCAATGGGCCAATACCAATCCGCAAAACTTCAATATATTTAACCCTTGGATGATGAATGAAGACGGTACCGAAATGGAAATGCTCAACCACCTTGGCCGACACGAAATGGGTAATTATATGACCCAAAATTTTACCAACGATCCCAATCTTCACGATTTTTATACCCCTATCAGTCCCACGCCCATTCGGGCCATGTTTCATATTCAGGAATCGCCAGTAACTCCAGGACTTTATTATGGTATTGAAGCCCCCGAATTTGGAACACACGGTTCGGGAATGGTGGTGAAAGTAAATGCTCCTCCTGGTACCCATCCAGAACAAGTCACGTTTACTTACGTTACTCACCCCGAAACCCGTTCTCCAGACGATACTCCTACTGCCAACCATTCGGGGATGTATCGAAATCCCGTACCGCTTTCCGACGGCCAAGTCATTGTTTCGCACTCTCACGAAACTGATTATGACGAAAATGTGGGTACATCTGCCGCCCCTCTCAGCAAATATGACTACCGAATTCGGCTTTTAGAACCCACGGGCAGCTATTTCAAAGCGGGTGCTACGGCTTTGACAGGCACTGGAATCACAAAGACAGTTTCGTGGTGGAGTCCTGACGAGCTGCTCACGTATAGCGGTGTACTTTGGGAAACTTATCCCGTAGAAGTCCGAGCAAGACCACGCCCCACCAATCCGACGCTTAACTTAGAAACCGTAGCTCCATCAGAGCAAGCCCTTTTTGCCGCTGCGGGGGTGAATTTGCACGATTTTCAAAAATTTCTTCGTCGCAACAACTTGTCTGTTTTGGCCATCCGAGATGTCACCAGCCGCGACGATGCCGACCAACAGCAGCCTTTCAACCTAAAAGTGGCTAATTACACACACCAAACCGTTAACCCAAGCACTCCCTCTCCCATTTATGAAGTAAAATACCTTCAATTCTTACAAAACGATTTACTTCGCGGAATTGGGGGGCAAAACACTCCCCGCCCTGGCCGACGCGGCCTTGCGCAGTTTTTGCACGACTCAACCGCCATGCTTTACAACCCGCCTACCACGGGAGCACAAGGAAGTGCCAATATCCATCCTGACGGCTCTGCCGCGATGGTAGTCCCCGCAAAACGAGCTTTGACTTGGCAACTCACCGATGCCAACAACAAAGGCATCGTTCGGGAAAGATTATGGGTTAGTACCCAAGCGGGGGAGGTTCGGACTTGTACTTCTTGCCACGGAGAAAGTACCCTAAATCAAGCAGGTCTGCCTTCACCCGCCAATGCCCCACAGGCCTTGGCTACGCTGTTGAATTATGCCAAAAACATAGACAGCGACAATGATGGAATAAAAGATATTTATGATGCCTTCCCCAGCGACCCCACAAAGCATATTGCCGAACCGCTCAACGAAAATTTTGTATCAAATCTCACCAAATGGATTAACCAAAACCTTGACAATGACGCTGTTAGTTGGGCAACTCAAAGCAATACTTGTCATGCCAATTCCGCCGTTATCAACAACCGTGCTTTAGAGGGCCATTTCGTGCGACGGTACACAACAGCTTCTTTACGATAAATCAGGAAGTACATTAGCCACGGCTCCCGACCAAACCAATCTTTTCACACCCGCCGATTGTAGCCAATGGCGCAATGAAACCATTAATTTATCCGCCTACGCTGGAACAACCATTGAATTAGTGTTTGAAGACGTGGGTGGCTGGGGCAATCGTCTGTTTTTGGATAACATTCTCATTCAGGAAATAGGCGTTTCGCCACCCTGTCCCCAAACGCAAACCTTGACTGGAACTATCACGGCGGGTAAATACGACGCTGCTACCACAATCACTACTCAAAATGGGACTCAAACAAAAGTATTGACGGCAACAACCGTCACTTTCAATGGTGGAAATTCGGTAACGCTGCACCCAGGTTTTGAAGCACAAACGGGTAGTATTTTTAAGGCTTACATTGGAGGGTGTGGGTACTGATTTTCAAATAGTGGCATAGGTTGGCGGTCTGCCACATGGAACTATTTGGCCGTTGTCATTTTGTTTTCGGTGGCTTTAGCTGCCAACATCTGCCTCAGTTCCGCCCACTCTTTTTCCATCTTGGCCAAGCGGTCTTCCAAAACTTCATTCTTTTGCCGCAATTCATCATTGCTGCTTCTCAACGCATCATTCATTGCTCCTAACTCATCACTTTTTATGCTCAACTCACCATTCATCGCTTTTAACTCATCACTCTTCACCCTTAACTCATTCGTCCTTTTGACCAAGGCTTGAATGGCCGCGAAGTTGATACCATCAAAATCCGCTTGGTTGATCAGCGTATCGCAGCCGATAGTGCCAAAGCCATCTTTGCCGAAGGCCGCGTAAAAATCCTGCGCCATGGGGCCGTAATGACGGAACACTTTGGGGTCTTGGCCTTTGTAGTTCCAAGTGGTGAGTTTGAATTGGGCGATTTTGTGCAGTAGCCCCTCGCCATCTATGGGCTGGTGTTTTTCTTTTTTGGTTGAATCGGAGATAGCTGACCAGGCATTGGCCCCCGCCCCCGCCCACATACCCGTGCGTACGTTGTTAGAAGGACTACCGTTGCCCGTATTACCACAGGTCATGAGGTAATAGCCATTAGCAAACCGAGCCACAAATTGGTTGGGAACGCCTACAAAAGTTTCTCCTTGAATGTAGGGCTCATCATCGCCGATGGCAAAGGAACCATCTTTTCCATTAGTGTTCACTTTATATCCCATAGCAGTAGTATTATCACCACTGGCGGTGGTAGATACTCCCATAGCTGTAGAACCATGGCCACTGGCGGTGGTAAATATACCCATAGCCGTAGCATCATCACCATTGGCGGTGGTATTTCTTCCCATAGCCGTAGAAGAATAGCCGCTGGCGGTAGTTTGTTTTCCCATTGCCGTAGTAGAATAGCCGCTGGCACGTGTATCGAGTCCTGTAGCAAATGAAAATAAACCAATGTTGGCCGCATCCCAATAATTACTCACAAACACTGTCCCTACTCGAAAAGCCGAGCGCGAAGGAATCCACATCAACCGCGTTCCTACTCCACTCACGGGGGCGGTTGGGGGATTAGTGGTGTTATCAGCAAAGTAGCTCAACCCAGTAGGGTTGGCTGACCAAAACCCACCCGTATTGGTGTTTTGTATTTCGTTGCCGCCTGCACCAGCCAGTTGCCAGTAAATACTACCCCCTGCCGAGAGGTTTACCCAGACGCCGCTTTGACGAAACCAGTAACTTTGGGTGTTGGTATCAAAAACCAACATGCCGTTTTGCGGTGAGGCAATGGCCGTACGCTGGGCGGTGGTCATTTGGGGTAAAATGATGCCTGGTAAGATGGTGGTGGATTGCCCCAAGGCAGTCAATAATGAGGTAAGGGTAATGAGGCAAGCGAAAATGAGTAACTTTTTCATGAGGGCAGAGGGTTATTGATGATGGATGATTTGAGCATTACTACAAAACAAAGGCAAAAATACCTCAAAGTCAAGTGTTTATAATTTTGTTTGGCCCTAAAAAAAGAGCCATAACGAATCCTCGTCATGGCTCTTTTTTTAGGATATGAAATCATCAACTATCTATCTCCCGCGCCTGATTTTTTAAAGTAATTGTCGGCTTCGCGCTTGTAGAACGGAGCAAAGCTCGGCGGTACGGTGCGCAAGAGTTCGGTTTGTCGCTGCTTGTCTTTGACGTACTGCTCAAAAGCCGCTGGCGGTGTTTTGGGTTGTGGTTTGGCCGTTTCGGCTTTGCGTTGGGTGTCTTCTTCCTGTTGGCGCAGGGCTTTTTCCGATTCCAACAAACGCGTCACAATTTCCTCTTGGCGTTTTATCAAGTTGGGATTTACGCGCTTATTCACCAAGTCGGTTTCGGTTTCGTCCATTTTATCCATCAAATCTTTTACCTCATTACCCAGTTTTTTACCTACTTCAGTCCCCTTTTGCGAGTCCATGAGTTCCTTCATCATTTGCCGAATGAGGGCCTGTTCGGCGGCCATTTTAGCCAACTGCTCCGACATTTGTCGTCCACTCATGCCGCCTTTGCCGTCTTTTTGGTTCTGGCCTTTTTGCATTTGCTGAATACGCTGATTGAGTTGTTGTTGTAACTCCCCAAGGCTTTGTCCCGATTTTTTACCTCCCTTTTTCTTGCCTTGTCCTGGCATACTCATGGCCATCATGGCGGCTTGCATCTGCTGAAGCGTTTGGCTAAGCATGAGCGACAAGTTGTTCATGGAAGTCATGGCAAATTGCTGCTTGCTGGTAGCCATGTTGAGGCGACGCTCGCGGATGTAGCGCGTGCTTTCGGTCATGTGAAACTTCATGTCGTTCAACTCACGGGTTACGAAGGTCTGAATTTGCATAACGCGCTTTGCCAACGCATACAAACTATCCTCAATCACCTTGGCATCGTCTTGGAGTTTGAGTTGGTCTTGCGCCAATTTGACAAAACGAGGGTCTTGGAGGTTCACGCCTCGGAAGTCCTTCATCACGCGTTCTTGCTCAAACGACAGGTGAATCAGGTTTTCGAGAATATCGCGTAAATTATCCATGTTTTCGTCCATTTCTTCCATTTCGGCACTTTCCATGGATTCTTGCATTTTCTGGGCCATTTTTTTCATGGCTTTGGCCGCTTTTTTCTGCGACTGCGAGGCACTTTTGTTTTGCTTTTGGTCTAATTTTTTGGAACTTTCATCCTGCTCTTTGTCCACTTCCTGCTGGTCTTCCTTGCCAGTATCTATCTCCTGTTTATCCTGCAGTTCTTCGTTCAATTTTTCGAGTTCTTCGATGTCTTTTTTGGTATCGTCAAACTCTTTGTTGAGTTCTTCCTGCTCTTTTTTAAGCTCTTCTTGCTCTTTGTCTTTCTGTTCTTTGCCGTCCTGATCTTTTTGGTCTTTGTCTTTTTGCTCCTTACCGTCCTGATCTTTCCCTTTTTGATCTTTGTCTTTCTGATCCTTGCCTTTTTGGTCTTTGTCCTTTTGCTCCTTTCCCTCTTGCTCTTTGCCCTTTTCCTCGGCTTTTTCGGCTAATTTCTCCTGTTTCTCCGCCATTTCGTTCAAATCCTTTTGGATTTGCTCGGCTTTCTGCTGGAGTTGAAGCTGTTTAAACATTTCCAACGCCTTTTCAATTTCTTTTTGGGCGTTAAACTCCTTGTTTTTCAGCTTATTCATTAGCTCCTGTATCTTATCGTCCTGCTGCTGCTGCTGAAGGAGTTTTTCGAGTTGTTCGTACAATTTTTGGGCTTCGGGGTCGAGCAATTCCTTCATGAGTTTCTGCAATTGCTCCATTTTCTGCTTCATTTCGGGACTTTGCTCCGCAAATCGCTCTTGTTTTTCTTGGGCAGATTGGGCCTGCTCCTGCATACTCTTCATGTCGTTCTGCAACTCATCACGCTTCTTGAGCAGGTCTTCAATTTGCTTTTTGTCTTGAAAATCAAGCTCTTTTTCGCTTTTGAGGCGTTGGTCGAGTTTTTCCAACTCTTTTTGTAAGCTCTTGGCTTTTTGCAGCGTTTTGTTGATTTGGGCTTCGGTTTTTTCTGCCGATTTTTCGGCATCGGCACGAACCTCTTCTTTCGACGGCACAGCAAAGTCAATCAAACGCGATTTTGCCGATTTGGGACCGTTTACGCCGTCGTTATCCCACACCTGCACGTAGTATTCAATGCGGTCGCCAGGCGTAAGACGAAGGCTATCCACGTACCACTGAAAATAGAACGTTTGGTTGGTCGTTGACTTGTTAAAGGGAATCCCAAATCCCTTGTAAACAAGTTTTTTCTCGTCGGTTTTATCGCCTTTTCGACGTAGATTGTAGAATACGCGTAGATTAGAAAAGCCGTAGTCATCGGCAATATTACCTCCCAAAACAAAATAATTGTACAGGGTAGTATCTTGGTAGTTTTCGAGGGTAAGCGTGGGGTGTTTGTCGCTGATAACGTTGAGGAAATAGCTGATTTTCTCCCGATTTTCCGATTCGTCGTTTTTAAGTTTGATTTCGTAATTTCCCGACCGACGCGCATTACGACTAAACTCATAGCCTCCCGTGAGTTTACTTTCGGCGGGATAGGTATTTTTATCGCCTTCAAAGGCCAAGGCCATTTCTTCGGTGGCATCCGTGTGAAAATCCCACGTAATGGTTGTACCCTCGGGCACAGTCAGGTTTCCGACATTGCTCAGCTGCTCAGCGGGTTTTCCCAGATAAGCAGGATAATTCAAAGTAACATCAAACGACAGCAAGCTGGGGCGTTCGGCCACGGTAAGCTTGTATTCTTTTGATTTGTAACCCGCCGCTTCAAACTGAAATTCTATCGGACGCTGCACATTTTTGAAGGTGTAGCTGTACGTATCGGCATCTTGAGGTTCCAGCTTAAACTTAGCCTTGTTATGAACTACATAAACAGCCTCGGGCAATGCTCCTCCTGCCAATGAAGCTTGCAACGTAAAGTCTTCGTTACGAAAGGCTTTGAGGTTAGGATTGTCGAGTTTGAAGGTAAAAGGTGCGTCGTTGTATTCTTTCTCAAAGTGAATAATACGATCAGAGCTGTTAGCAAAAAAGCGCGGATTGATAAGCAACACCAACGCAATAGCGGCTAACGGATAAGCAGCGTATTTGAGATAACGGCGATTTTGGTCAATCTTAATCGCATCCGAAAAACGCACAATCATCAATTGCTTTGATTTTTGTTGGATACTCGCTTCAATCAGGTCGGTTTGCGCACCCGACAAATTGCGCAACTGCAAGGTATTGACGAGTTTATCTCCGATTTCGGGAAAGAAATTACCGATTTGATTGGCCGCATCTTCGTCCGATATTGATTTACTCAGCCCGTATAAATGAAATAATGGGACAGCTACCCACCGAACCAAAGCATAGCCCAAAATGGCCAAAAAACCATAAAATAGGGTGCCTCGAACGCCCGAACTAAAACGTCCGAAATATTCTAAGGTATTGACAAACAAATAAGCCGACAACACAAAAGCTGCGGCAAAAATGACACCTTTGACGAGTTGATTCAGATAATATTTCCGTTTATACTCACCAATGCGCTCCAGCAGTACGGAAAGGGTTGGGGTTTTCATAAGTTTAGTGTTATTGGCTGGTGTTTAATGGATAGAACACTTTTTCCAAAGTTACGTCTAAAATTAACGCAAAAATGATGCAAAAAGTAACTTTGATAAAGAAATATTAGCAGAACAACCCAAATTGGGGGAGAATCTACGGTAAAAACGATTTTACTCACCTGGGCGATACGTTTTTTCGGCGACATTCAGGACATCTTTCTTGTAAAAAAATATCTCTTTAAACTGTCCATTGATATAACCTTTTACTTGGTCGGTAAAATGCGGTGAATTAGGGTCAGTACTGGCCCCACCCGTCAAAATAGTCTTTGCTTTAAGGGTTTTCCCAAATTCAACAACGGCTACAAAGGTATTGCCATTGACACCGTAGCGGGCTTTCGCCTGCGGGACTTTACGGGTTGAGTAGGCATTGAGTGAGCCCAGCGGACCTGGCGCAGCCGTCACAGCCCAACTCGGGCGACTGTCGCTGAATGTTTCGCCTTCTTTAACCCGCTGAAAACGATTGATACTACCCCAAGGAACTTCCCAGGTTCCGAAATCTTTTTTCAATTCCTGAATGACCTGCGCCAAAAGGTTAAGTTGCTCTTTGGGCGAAATAAAATCCGTTGAGAGGTTTGCGCCGTTGGTCACCGAATAATTCTCTTCGTTAGCAATGGGTTTTGGAAGACGAGCCACGTTTAGCGGAATGATTTTCTCTACCCACATGACCGCCAACGTCGTTGCTACGGATGTTGTATCTGTTCGGAAATTCCAATTGCGGAGCGTTTGCATCGGTGCAGCAAGAAGTGTTGATAACGAATCGGTTTGGTTTGCTTCAAAAGCTTTCACCAACCGAGGAATAAAACGCTCGGCATTGGGCAAATAGGGGTCGTGTGCCGCCCTGATGACGTCGTCAATGGTAGCATTTTGGAGCGAATGGAGCAAGCGTACGGCATTCATGGCACGTGGTGTATGGCCATCTGGTAGCATGTAGGCGGGCTTACGGCTCATCAGGGTATCAAAAGTCCCTGCACCGTATAGCGGCGTGGAATTACAGTTTTGAACCCAGCCGTTAGCAGGATTAATGTAATGCGGAATCTCGCTGAGGTCGTGCGTTCCTTGCCATTCGGTAGCACTGGTACTGCCGTCCACGGGGCGTTTCCAGTCAAAAGTTGGAGTACGTTTAGGAACGTAATTGCCGTGCCAATAGGCAATGTTTCCTTTGCGGTCGGCGTAAATGATATTATTACCGACCATAACTCGTTTCCCAATTATTGACTGAAATTCTTCAAAACTTCTGGCTTTCATCTTCTTCCAATGCACACTCAACAGCTCAATGTTGGCATCGGTACTTCTCAGGGTAATCCATTTTTTATCTCTGACCGCTACGACAGGGCCGTGGTGAGTGCGGTAAACGGTAAAAGTTTTAGACAAAAGTTCATTGCCTTTTTTATACTTTACCGTAATCTGCGAACTGTCTATTCCGCGTAGCTCGCCATTGTAGCGGTACAAATACTTGCCGTCTTTCTTTTCAACGGTTTCGGCATAAAGGTCTTTGGCATCGGAAAGGGTGATGGGATGCATCCATCCGCAAAAATCATTAAAACCTTGAAATATATTGAATTGCCCCAAAAACGGTGCCCCGTAAGCGTTAAGCCCCCGTTTGCTCACCAAATGGATTTCGAGCCGCCCGTAAAACTCCGAGTGGGGATTGATGAGCAACATGGCATTTTTACTATAAGTACGCGACGGGGCCAGTGCCCAACCATTACGGAAAGCCTCCTGCTTCTTGATAGTCTTGGCTGACATCGGGCAGGTACGACAGAGAAAAACCCGCGTCTTTGGAGTAAAATTGACGAAACTCCAATTCCGTCAGGTTGCTGTTTGCCATGGAGGGGATATTGTTCATCAGCACCATCCAAGGTTCTACACGCGTAATGAGTTTAGGCTTTTTGTTGGGGTGAGAAATCATGTAAAAATTAATCCCAGCCGCGTAGGCATCGCACAGTTTACGTAACCATTTTGGGGTTTTCTGGTACAACTGGATTGCTTTGGTTGAGTCAATAAACGTTCGAGCCCAAAGATCTTGGTACATTTCCCGTTCGCCTTCTACCTCTGCCCGACGACCCAAGCGAGTAATGAGTGTGTTTTCTACTTTTTCAAAAAACTCTTCACATTGCACGTACATCATGCCAAAGACAGCATCGGCATCCGTTTTGGTGTAAACGTGCGGTACGCCCCACTTGTCTTTAATAATAGTAATACGATGGGCTTGTTTTTTTAGGCGATTGATTTCTCTGGGTGAAAAAATTTGGGCTTGTAAAAAACCACTAACTAAAAAGAAACAGGTGAGTATGAGGGGGAAAGGGGCTCTCATGATACGATTTAGGGATAAAATTCACTTCACTTTCTTACTTCGGAGCGACTTGGGCAGATCCGTAAGACAATTAGACCCTAATTTCGATTATTTCGACAGCGTTCACTGCAATATTTTACGTCGTCCCACACTTTTCCCCATTTTTTACGCCACGCAAACGGACGTCCGCATACAAGGCAATTTTTTTGGGGAAGATTTTCTTTCTTTAAGTTTTTCATAGGGGTTTACACGATAATCGTACCTTCTTGTTGATGACCAAAAACCAAATGTTGCTGGTTCAAAAAACGAAATCCCGACATCCAAGCCAGTAAGGCATCAAATTGGTGCTGTGTTTTGGGCAAGG
This sequence comes from Runella sp., assembly GCA_044228585.1. Lineage (GTDB taxonomy): Bacteria > Bacteroidota > Bacteroidia > Cytophagales > Spirosomataceae > Runella. The sequence continues at coordinate 18,878 of JBGAUP010000043.1, forward strand.
CAGCCAATCGTACATCGGGTAGATTTTTCACCAAAAGGATACAAAGTTGTTCTAATTCTCCTTTTGATAGTTTTTTATGGTACTGGTTAGGAAGCAATATTTGGGCAAGTGCTTTGGGATACACTTCGTAGGTTTTGACATTGGTTTTCTGTTTCAACCGCTGTTTAAGCTCCATAGCCCGGGCAGTAAGTCCACCCAAAAACATCGGTGACATAGCTTTGAGTGCGATGTCGCATGCTCGATAGTGGTAATTAGAAAAACCTTCAAAGGAGCGATAAACGGCTGGTAATGAAAGCGGAGCGTCTAAGAAAACAGTGGTAAGAGCGCATTGTACTTGAGCTGACTGCTGCTTCACCACAAAATCAACGATAAATTCGTCAGCGTCTTTTTTGTCAGAAGGATAGAAAAACAACTCGTCACCGTCGTGATAACAAATGACGGTATTTCCCGAGGTTTTGGCGCCGTAGTCAATGCCGATAAAACTGCTCAACATCAGCGTTTGGCGATTTTATTCATACTTATACTACGCTGACGGGTGCAATGAAACCGCTCAACCGTATCGTTGCGGAGCGATTGGTGCTTCGTAGTGCGGCCACTCATGCGTTTGCGCCACATTTCAAAACTGCTACGTTTCATTTGGGAACGCATCAAGGCGATGACTTCTTTTTCGGGAAGACCAAACTGGGCTTCGATGGCCTCAAATGGAGTACGGTCTTCCCAGGCCATTTGAATAATACGGTCTATGTCTTGCTCGGTCAATTGGGGCATACAAGCGTAAGGATAGAGTTACAGACTTTTGCTGTTGGTTTAACTTTTTTCTGTTGGATTTGTTTAGGGATAGAACTTACGCAACATGTGGATTTAGGAGTAAAATGGTTTATTTTGTACAAAAATGCCCTATTAATCTTTTTTCAAATAACTCATACTTTTGCGCTATACCCAGCACAATACCAAAGTTCCTCATTCACTCATTGACAATTCACAAATTGCACTCTCATGTCTAACGAAGAAATAGTTGAAATCCTCGAACTTATCGTAAAACTC
>JBGAUP010000043.1:19934-25862 GCA_044228585.1 Runella sp.
AGCGTTCAATTTAGACCGTTTTAAAGAAGCCAATATAGCCGATTTGTCAGCCGAAGAACTTACCAAAATTCAAGGCGTTGGAAAAAGTATGGCCAACAAACTCGTCAATTTGGTACAAACAGGCCATTTACCCGAACTCGACGAATTGTTGGCTCAAACGCCCGTTGGCGTACTGGAGATGTTCAAAATCAAAGGTATAGGCCCAAAAAAAATTGGCACCATTTGGCGGGAACTGGGCATTGACAATCTCAACGATTTGAAATTATCTTGCGAAAACGGCCAAATTGCCAAACTCAAGGGTTTTGGCGAAAGTACCCAGCAAAAGATATTGGACTCGATGGCGTTTTTACAAAGCCAAGTAGGAAAACTCCGCATGGACAAAGGCGAAGCATTAGCCGCTGTTATTTTAGAAGAACTTCAACCCCATTTTCCAAAGATCGCGATTACGGGAGAAGTAGCCCGTAAGTGCGAAATCGTGGAAACCATTCAATTATTAATCGGGACAGCGTCGCCCGTAGCAGCAGCGCAAACCATCAATCAGATCCCGTGGCTCGTTCACAACGAAAAAAAATCCTCCCCTTTTGTGTGGCGAGGCAAAATCCAAGACCGTAGCCAAGCTACCGACTTACCACCACAGGGAGAAGAAGTCGAGGTAAAAAAGACCTTAGAAGTCCAAGTAGAAATTTGGCTCACCCAGCCCGAACGGTTTGAAAATGAACGACTTATTTTGGAAAGTACCGAAACCCACTTAGCCCAAAAAACAACCACAGGCCATACCCTGCTGTCAACCGCTACCAGCGCGACCGCTTTCCAGTCCACCCAAGAAATTTACCAAAGCGCGGGATTGCCTTTCGTCGTCCCCGAAATGCGCGAAGGGATGGGTGAATTTGAGTGGGCTACCCAACATACCAACGAAGAGCTGATTACTTGGAGCGCGCTTCGTGGCATTCTTCACAACCACAGTACCTACTCCGACGGCAAGCATAGTCTGGAACAAATGGCGCGTTTTTGTCAGGAATTAGGTTTTGAATATTTAGGCATCGCCGACCATTCACAATCGGCTACTTACGCCCAAGGACTTACGGAGGAGCGTGTCGAACAGCAACACGCCGAAATAGACCGCTTGAATCAAGTCTTTGTGCAATCCTCCCCTACCCCTTTCAAAATTTTAAAAGGAATTGAGTCGGATATTCTTGGCGACGGTTCTTTGGATTACTCAAAAGATATACTCAAAACGTTTGATTTTGTAGTTGCATCGGTTCATAGCAATCTGAGTATGAATCTCGACAAAGCTACTACCCGTTTGATACGGGCTATCGAGAATCCTTATACCACTATTTTGGGACATCCTACGGGGCGCTTGCTCCTTGCCCGCGAAGGATATCCCATTGATTATCAAAAAATTATTGACGCTTGCGCTCAAAACGGGGTAGTGATAGAAATCAACGCCAGCCCGTGGCGTTTGGACTTAGACTGGCGTTGGATTCGCTACTGCATGGAGAAAGGGGTGATGCTCTCCATCAATCCCGACGCCCACGAGAAAGACGGCTATTTTGATATGCACTACGGAGTAAACGTAGCCCGCAAAGGTGGGCTCACCAAAACCATGACATTCAATGCTTTAACACTCCCTGAAATAGAAATCTACTTAGCCAAAAAGAGGGGCTAATTACCCAAAGTATTCCACAATACACTAAAAGAAGGAAGAATTTAAAAGTATGATATAAGTCATAGTTGGCCACAAGTATATTGAGTACAATTACTGAGTAATAATACTCAATATACTTATGTCAACCATTCCATCCTCTCTATTAAAACGTTATGGTGCTTCGCTCAATCGTTTTGCAAAAGGTGAGTACATATTTTACGAAGAGTGGCCTGCCCATTTCTATTTTCAGGTTGAAGAAGGCACCGTCAAAATGTTTAACTGTGGCGAAAACAACGACTATATTCAAAGTTTTTTTACCCACGGAGAGAGTTTTGGCGAACCACCCTTGGTAGGCGACTTCCCCTACCCCGCTGATGCCCGTGCCGTTACGGAATGTAAGATTTGGGTGTTAAAAAAAGCCAATTTCCTCAAACTATTGGAGGAGAATTTTGAAGTACACCTGTCCCTTACCAAATCAATCGCCCAACGGTTATGTTATAAAACCAAACTCCTCAACGTCATGAACACCCAAAATCCTGAGCAAAGGATTCTGACCATCATTGATTTCTATAAAAACAAAACCACTCGTACCAACGGACATTATGAGGTACCTTTTACCCGTCAAGCATTGGCCGATATGACGGGGCTACGGGTCGAAACGGTCATCAAAAAAGTAATTCAACTTGCCGAAACGGGCGAATTACAAATTAGCAACCATAAGATTTTACGCAGTTGGTGAGCGTTCCCGTCTTCTATCTCAAAGCCCCGATTTGGGGCTTTTTTGTTGATTATCATTCAATATATGCTTAAAGTTTCCCAAATCTTATGATTCAAACCATAAAGATTGGGCCATTGGCAGACGTACGTTTGCAATCACAAAACGAACACAATTATCTGTTCTTTGTAAAATGAAGCACAACGTTTTTAACCAAAATCCAATCACAAAATGAAACGTGTATTTATTCCATTTTTGCTGGCAATCACCGCCCTACTATGGTACGGATGTTCGGGTAAGGGAGCCGAACAACGCGCCGAAGCCCCCGAAGTTGACTCAACCGCCATTTTGGATCAACCCGAAACCCACGGTATCGAAATGAAAGAAGTGAAATTGACTACCCCACTCGACCAAGCTATGGTCAAAACAGGGAATGGTATTTATGACTTAAAGTGCTCGTCATGCCACAAACTCACCGAAGAGCGAATCGTTGGGCCAGGATGGGCGGGTGTCACCAAAAAGCGTAAGCCCGAATGGATTATCAACATGATTACCAATGTGGATATGATGCTCGCCGAAGATGCCGAGGCCCAAAAACTCCTCGAACAATGTCTGGTAAGGATGCCTAATCAAAATATCACCGCCGACGAAGCCCGCAGCGTGTTAGAATTCATGCGCAAAAACGACGGCGAGAAGTAACGGTCTGACGGTCTCCGTCTGACCTGAAATGGCTACAACTTAACTCACTAATAGTATCAGAATAGGTAGTAGTCATGCAAAGTCTTTCACACAGATAAACCTCAAAAAACAAATTTACTTCAATGAAAACCAAACACGTAATCAATGGCCTCGCGGTGGCAATGTTGGCAGGAAGCTTTTGGGCCTGTAAACCCGACAATGCTGGTAAGTCAGGCGGGTCAGAACTGGCAGGCGATGCCGCCCAAAAAGTGTATGTCATCTCTGGAGGGTTCAATGGCCAACTTTCGGTAGTGGGGCTCCCTTCTGGGCGGGTATTTCGCATTATCCCCGTGTTTTCGCAGTTTGCCGAAAGCGGTTGGGGATACAGTGAAGAAACCAAACCCATGCTAAACACCTCTCACGGATTTGTACCTTGGGACGACTCTCACCACGTAGCCCTTTCGACCACCAACAGCGAACACGACGGACGGTGGGCGTTTATCAACGGAAACAATACCCCCCGCATTGCCCGCGTGAGCCTTTCTACTTTCCGTACCGACGAAATTATCGAATTACCCAATTCGGGCGGTAACCACTCCTCGCCTTTCATCACGGCCAATACCGAGTATGCAGTAGCAGGTACCCGTTTTTCGGTCCCCCCCGATGCCAACGCCGACGTCTCTATCAGTAGTTTCAAACAAAACTTCAAAGGTTACATCAGTTTTGTAAGCATTGATAAAACGACGGGTCGCATGGGCGTCAAGTTTCAGTTGAAAACCCCCGGCGTAAGTTTCGACTTGGCACGGGCAGGAAAGGGCAAGTCCGAAGGTTGGTTTTTCTTCTCGTGTTATAACACCGAACAAGCCAACTCCTTGTTAGAAGTAAACGCCTCGCAAAAAGACAAAGACTTCATTTTGGCCGTCAACTGGAAAAAGGCCGAAGAATATTTGGCACAAGGAAAAGGTAAAAAAGAGCCTGCCAAATATGCCCACAACGTGTATGACGAAAAAACGCACTCGGCTACTTCGACCATCATCAACGAAGTGATGACCCTCGACCCCAAGGAATGTCCTGATATGTTGTACTTTATGCCTTGTCCTAAATCACCCCACGGCTGCGACGTGGACCCTACGGGCAACTACATCGTAGGTTCGGGCAAATTGGCAGCGGTGATTCCTGTATTTTCGTTCGACAAAATGCAAAAAGCCATTACGGCCAAAACCTTCGACGGTGATTTTGACGGAATTCCAGTGTTGAAATATGAGGCCGTACTGCACGGTGAAGTAAAAAAACCAGGCTTAGGGCCTCTACACACCGAGTTTGACGGGCAAGGCAATGCCATTACGTCGTTCTTCGTATCGTCGGAATTGGTCAAGTGGAACATTGAAAAATTGGAAGTCATTGACCGCGTTCCTACTTATTATTCCGTAGGTCACTTATGTATCCCTGGCGGCCCCACTGCCAAGCCTCACGGCAAGTACGTGATTGCTTACAACAAAATCACCAAAGACCGCTACTTACCTACGGGACCTGAATTGACCCAATCGGCGCAGTTGTACGACATTTCGGGCGAAAAAATGAAACTTTTGCTCGACTTCCCCACCATCGGTGAACCGCACTATGCCGAGGCTATTCCAGCATCGCTGATAGAGAAAAACAGCAGAAAGATTTTCAAACTCGAAGAAAACAACCACGCCTACGTAGCCAAAGGAGAAAAAGAAGCCAAAGTAGTACGCAAAGGCAATGAAGTCCACGTCTATATGACCTCTATCCGTTCGCACTTTACCCCTGACAACATCGAAGGCGTAAAAATGGGCGACGAGGTATTCTTTCACGTAACCAACCTCGAACAAGACTGGGACGTACCCCACGGATTTGCGGTACGGGGTGCACAAAACGCCGAAATTTTAATCATGCCCGGCGAAACTTGTACCCTCAAGTGGAAACCCACCAAAGTAGGCGTAACTCCAATGTATTGCACCGACTTCTGTTCGGCCTTACACCAAGAAATGCAAGGTTACGTGCGCGTATCGCCTGCGGGTAGCAAAGTACCCCTCTCGTGGCACACGGGCAAAAACCCCGAAGCGGAGGCTGAAAAGAAAACGACTGCTGCTAAAAGTAAAATCAATGCCCCTAAGGTAGCGATGAAATAAGGTTTCCAATGCTGACGGGGGATAAAACGCCTTGTTTTAGACCCTGTCAGCACCCTTCAAATTCTATCTTCATGAAACCACTCCAAAAAATTTCCGTGGGTAGCTTGGCCGTTGCGTCGCTGTCATTGATAGCCACCTATTTTCTACCACTATGGCGCATTGACCTGTGGGCACCGCAATACCCCGAAGGACTGTCCATGAAAATCTGGCTCAACAAACTGTCGGGTCAAGTCGAAATCATCAACGGTCTCAATCATTACATTGGCATGGCGCATATCAAGGAAGAAATGTTTCCCGAATTTAAGATTCTCCCTTACATTGTCGCTTTTTATATTGCCTTTGGTCTTTTGACTGCCTTACTGAAAAGCAGTAAAATGCTCGTTGGCTACTTGGTGCTTCTCATCGCTGCGGGCGTTGCAGCTTTGTACGACTTTTGGAGCTGGGGCTACGAATATGGCCATAATCTCAGCCCCGACGCTGCCATTAAAGTACCAGGTATGTCGTATCAGCCACCGTTGATTGGCTACAAAGAACTCCTCAATTTTGGCGCTTATTCTGTTCCTGATTTGGGTGGGTGGGTGTTTATTGCAGTGGGAGTTGTGGTGATTTTATTGGTAGCCTATGAGCTATTTTACTTAAAAAAAGATAAATCACTTTCGCGTAAAAGCACCGTTGCGGTACTCCTTCCGTTGTTGGTAGGAGTGGCTACAAGCCTGCAAAGTTGCGCCCAAAAC
>JBGAUP010000044.1:0-25939 GCA_044228585.1 Runella sp.
CCTGCATCACGGATAATGACTTGGATGTTTTTTGCCTGCGCATCTATGGCATTTTCCAACAGTTCTTTCACCACAGAAGCAGGCCGTTGTACTACTTCTCCTGCGGCAATTTGATTGGCGATGGCATCTGGAAGCAGGCGGATTATATCTTGCATATGTACGGTAAGTCTTTCAGAAATAAACAACAAAATAACGAACCTAAAACGTTTACTTGGTGGCTGTTTTTGAAAAAAAATAAGTACATCAAAACAAAAAAATAAAACACAAGTTATCTATCATTATAGAAATAAAAAATTTAATTTTTTTGAGTGAATTTACGGATATTTATTAATTTTGTTCATATTTTTCCTCCCCATAAAAAAGTTGGCACGCTGTTTGATGGAGGGTATTTTAGGGTTCTAAACCACCTCCTTTTTTAACAGAAGTTCAACCACTAATAACATTTCAAAATGAAGAAGCCCAACCTACATTTTGCCTTCCAGTGGCTCATTTTCCTGCCCATCATATTGCCGTTGTGTGTTATTTTTGGTGCCTTGCAGGGGGTTATTAATACAGTAGAACAAATGGCTCATCAAATGTGGGCAGACATTTCGACGGTCGAAAAAACCGTAGAGCCTTCCGAATTATGATTTTTTTCCAGGAAATATGTTCATTAGGCGCCTGAACATTTTTTGCTCAAAATTCCAAAAGAACTGAAACTGTCCAAATATCCAGCCGTACATCAGTAATATAACCTGATAAAGGGGTAATATAACTAAGATGTTGAATACCCAATTTGCCCACGTGCTTTCTATACTGAGCCAATAAGCCATCCACCGTTTTGTGTACATAACAGTAAAACCTGTACAAGCAAATACCAATAAGATAAGTAGTACTTGCCAACCACTTCTTACCCCCCAACGATTTTTAAGTTTTTCAATCCAAGTCATTCGATTCGTACTAAATTCAGTAATGAGTTCTAAGTATCAAAGGTTGCTGCTTGCGCTCATCACTTTTGCCCTATTCGTGCAGAAATGCCAAATGTTCGGGGCCAATTTCTTCGGGGTCTAATTCTAAAAATTCTTCCCAAAATGGGTCGTTTGGTAAGGCTGCTCGGCACAAAACAGGCTCTTTTTTGACGGGGTGAATAAAAAATAACCTTCGGGCGTGTAGATTGATGCTTCCGTCGGCATTAGGTTTAGGATAACCATACTTTACATCCCCTCTAATGGGACACCCCATTTCGGCCAATTGCACCCGAATTTGGTGCGGACGCCCCGTTACGGGGGTCACTTCCAATAGGAAATGTTTATTTATCTCTCCCAAAACGCGATACGTTAATTCTGCTTTTTGAGAATTGGGAGCAGCGTAATCGTAAGCAGTCACTATATTTCGATTCTCATCTTTTACAAGCCAGTTTGTGAGTTTATCTTGTTTTTTGGGGGGACGTTTGCGTACCACGGCCCAGTAGGTTTTTTGTACGTCGCGCTTACGAAAAATTTCGTTCATGCGTTCGAGTGCTTTGGAAGTGCGTGCAAAGACTACCAATCCGCTTACGGGGCGGTCGAGTCGGTGTACCGTCCCCAGAAATACCTCTCCTGGTTTTTGGTATTTTTCTTTGATATACTCTTTGACTAAATCCAATAACGGAACATCGCCAGTAGCGTCGCCTTGAACGAGTACGCCAGCGGCTTTGTTGACGATGATGAGATGATTATCTTCGTATATGACATGAAATGGCTTGGCCATTGAGATAGATAGTTTATTGTTATGAAAGAGTAATTGAGAGGCGGCACAAGGGCTGCCAATTTCAATTAACTTTTAACGGTTAACTTATAACGATAGTTCAATAAGATTCTTTCTCATTAGGAAAGTCATTAGCCTTTACGTCTTTGACATAATTTTGAACTGCGTCGGTCATAATGGTGTGCAAATCGGCATAGCGCCGTAAAAAACGGGGTTTAAATTCTTTGGTAATCCCCAATAAGTCGTGTAATACCAAAATCTGCCCATCGGCATAGGGACCTGCTCCAATCCCAATGGTGGGAATACTTACACTGGCCGATACTTTTTGGGTGAGTGCAGAAGGTATTTTTTCGAGTACCATCCCAAAACAGCCGACTTCATCGAGCATTTTAGCATCTTGCAGCAATTTTTCTGCTTCAGCCTCCTCTTTAGCCCGTACTGTATAAGTGCCAAATTTATAAATAGATTGTGGAGTAAGCCCCAAGTGCCCCATCACGGGTACGCCAGCACTCAATATCCGAATAATTGAGTCTTTGATTTCCAATCCGCCTTCTAATTTGACAGCATGTGCTCCAGATTCCTTCATAATTCTGATGGCCGAATCCAAGGCTGCTCGCGAATTGCCTTGATAGGAACCAAAAGGTAAGTCAACTACCACAAAAGCCCGCTTGACAGCCCGAACGACAGCTTGAGCGTGATAAATCATCTGATCTAAAGTAATGGGCAGGGTGGTTTCATGGCCTGCGATTACATTAGAAGCGGAGTCGCCCACAAGAATAATGTCAATTCCTGCGGCGTCAACAATACGCGCCATCGAATAGTCATAGGCTGTAAGAGCCGAAATTTTTTCGCCCCGATTTTTCATCTCTTGGATGATGTGGGTCGTGACACGTTTTACTTCGGTAGAAGAGAGTTGGGTTGACATTTTTCAGGTGCTAAAGTGCAGACGTTTCGCTGCCCATATCTTTGAAGTTCATTGAAATTGTTGGAAAAACGGGACAGCCCAAGCTATTGACTCATTTTCAAGTTGGTACATCTATTTATAAATGACAAGACAAAGATAACTGCTTTTGCTAATTTGTTGACCAATCCCGTAAAAATCGAACAGTGGTGACAAGCACTAAAGTTTACGTGAGATGAGTAAAGGCTTCATTCAACTCTTCTCTATCGTCAAAATGATGTTTAACTCCTTTGATTTCTTGATAGGTTTCGTGGCCTTTTCCTGCTACTAAAATGATGTCGTGTGGCTGCGCCAGTGACACGGCGTAGCGAATGGCTTCACGACGGTCTTCGATGACTTTCAGTTTTTTATAATCCACGGGCGAAATTCCCACCTGCATTTGTTCTAAAATCACCTTGGGGTCTTCGTTGCGCGGATTGTCAGACGTTAAAATCACCTTATTGCTCATTTCGCCCGCAATACGCGCCATTTCGGGGCGTTTTGTCGCATCACGGTTTCCACCACAGCCCACTATCGTAATCACCTGTTGATTTCCTTCGCGGAGTTCATTGATGGTTTCCAGCACATTTTGGAGGGCATCAGGCGTGTGGGCATAGTCCACAATTCCAACGATTTCGTTTGGACTTACCACTTGTTCAAAACGCCCAGGAGGCGGGGTAATGGCTGATAATGCCGTGAGTACTTCTTCCATGTCTTCACCCAGCAACAAGGCTGCACCATACACTCCTAACAAATTGTAAGCATTGAATTTTCCAATTAATTTAAACCAAACTTCTCGCCCATCTATTTCCATTTGAAGTCCGAATAGGCTATCAGCCAGCAATTTACCTTTAAACGTTGCTATGGTTTGGAGCGAATAGGTTTCTTTACGAGCGTAAGTATTTTGCACCATGACCCCCCCACGGCGGTCATCAATGTTGACGAGGGCAAAGGCGTGCTTGGGCAATTGGTCAAAGAATCCTTTTTTGGCTTTGATGTAATTATCAAACGTTTTGTGAAAATCGAGGTGGTCGTGGGTGATATTGGTAAAAATCCCACCCGAAAATTCCAAGCCAGCAATTCGCTCTTGTACTACGGCGTGCGAGCTGACTTCCATAAAACAATGAGTACATCCGCCGCGTACCATCTGGGCCAGTAATTCATTGATTTTTACGGAGTCGGGTGTAGTGTGGGTAGAAGGAATGACGTCGTCGTCAATTTGATTTTGCACCGTAGAAAGTAGCCCTACCCGATACCCCAACTGACGAAACAGCTTAAAAAGCAAAGTCACCGTAGAGGTTTTGCCATTGGTACCCGTCACGCCCACCAATTTGAGTTTTGAGGAAGGATGGTCATAAAAATTGGCGGCCATGAGTCCCATGGCACGGGCAGTGTCGGCTACTTGAACGTAAGTAACCCCCTCAATGAGTTCGACGGGTAAGTCTTGGCACAAAATAGCCGAAGCTCCCGCCTCAATTACTTTCGAAATAAACAGATGGCCGTCCACTTGATTGCCTTTTTGGGCTACAAATACACTCCAGCACTCGCTTTACGCAGATCAAATTCGATATTTTTTATTTCAATATGGGTATCTCCAATCACCGAAATAGTTGGAACTCCTGTTAATAGATTTTGAAGGGTCTTTGACATTTTAAAAGCTGTTTGTTTGTTGATTGAGAAGTGAAAAAGCTTCTCAATGCCTGCTCGTTTTTTGGATATTTTCTAATTTCAATGTGGTATCTCGCCGCTCAAAAGCCGTCATTTTGTCCAATAACTCTTCGATATTGTCGGCAACGATGATTAAATCACGGTTTTCTGCTTTCAGAAACCCTTCTTCTACCATCAGATCCACGTGGGCTAACAGGTGTTGATAAAAACCGTGAAAGTTAAGTATGCCCACGGGGCCGTTGAAGATTTTCAACTGCGCCCACGTTAGTATCTCAAATAGTTCGTCGAGTGTACCATATCCACCTGGCAATGCAATGACTCCGTCCGACAACGATACCATTTTGGCTTTACGCTCGTGCATGGTGTCCACAAAAAAAAGTTCGGTCAGTGTCTTGTGCGCCACTTCAAGTTCGGCCAAAAAATTAGGAATAATCCCTGTCACTTCTGCGCCTTCTGCCAATACACCATCGGCAACGGCGCGCATCAGCCCTATATTGCCGCCACCATAGACCAAATTGATACCTCTTTTGGCTAAGGCGTGACCCACTTCGGTAGCTATTTGAAGATATTCAGGACGCTTGCCTGCATTGGCACCACAATACACAACGATTGATTTCATACCCAAAAACGATAAACTTTTGTCGCAAATATCGGGAACGAATTTGACCAATGCTAACGAAGGTCATTGCAGGAAGCAACGAAAAACCTATTTTTGCTGAGAATCTTACTAAGATAGAGTTGAACGAAAGTATGAAAGAGATTAAAGCAATCATCAACGCTTACGACCAGATAAATCCTCAAACAACCAAGGCGGCTATTGCCACAGTGGTAAGAGTAGAGGGCTCTTCTTATCGCCGAACGGGTGCGCGGATGCTCGTCATGGACGACGGCGTGTGGGTAGGGGGCATTAGTGGGGGATGTTTGGAAGGGGATGCCCTCAAGCGGGCACGATTGGCTATCGCCAAGTCGCAACCCAGTTTGGTGACTTATGATACGACCGAAGACGATCAGCATCAAATCGGTGTCGGTTTGGGATGCAATGGAGTGATTGATGTTTTACTGACACCGCTCGAATTTGGTAATCTCAATAACCCCGTCGAAATCTTGAAGAGTTGTATGTCTGAACGGCGTCAGACGCATATCCTCTTAACGATCATTGGTTTGGACGGAGAATACAATGGCCTGCGAGCAGGAAATATGCTACGCTATACGGGCGATGAAAGCCTTGAGGTGTTTGGTGACAGTGCTTTGCAAGCACAAATTGCCCATACCATTCAAGTGTATGCGGAGAAAGGACGGTCAAGACCCAAAACCTTTGAACTTTCGGATGGGCGTACCCTGGAAATCTTTGTGGAAATACTCCCTCCCGAAATTCACTTAGTTTTGATGGGACACCAGTATGATGTATTGCCTTTAGCGCGATTGGTCAAAGAAATAGGCTGGCGCGCTACGGTGGTCGCCAACCAGCAAAAAGTGATGCCTAAGCTTTTGGCAGTAGCTGATGCACTCGTTACGCCTACTGATTTTGACTATATTCTCATTGATGCGCATACGGCTATTATTTTGATGTCGCACGATTTCAAGACCGATAAGTACAACCTACCGAAAGTATTGAAAACACCAGCGGCTTATATTGGTATGTTAGGTCCGAAAGTCCGTTCAGAAAAAATATTTAACGAACTCGCCAGCGAAGGGATTTCAATTTCTGACCTTGACAGGGAGCGCATTCACGCACCCGTAGGGTTAGACATCGGGGCAGTTTCGCCCGAAGAAATCGCCCTGTCTATCTTAGCTGAAATCCGTGCTGTTTTTTCGGAACGTGATGGAGCCGCTTTACGTCTTCGTACTACGCCCATTCACGAAAGAGATTGATTAAGATTCTTGTTAGTCGGCCATAGGGGCGGATGCTTCGGTATTCTCTAAATCATCTCCGATGTGGTCGTCTTTCATGCCTGCATCTTTAATCAAGTTGGCGGCTTTGAGTTTATTGTACTGTAATACACAGCGGCGTAACTGTTCAACCAAAATTACGCCCCAAGCCCCTTTGTAGAAATACTTTTTGGTACGTCCATTGGGGTTGAAATCTTCCGTATATGAAATATCATAAACGTAATTGAAGGGAATGAGATTCAGTAACTTAAACCTTCTACGGCGTACCATAATAGAAGCATAAACTTCGGTTTTGGGGCGTGTTTTGATGCCAAAGCATATTCCAAATGTTCGTAAATCGTACTCATCAAAAGCCTTGACTAAATCCAGTTTCAGTTTCAGGGCATCTTCCGAATCGTCTTCTACCTGCCAGTTAAGTTCATTGGCCGCGTGGCGTACGTTGATGTTGTATTTGAAAAGAAGATTGCTCCAATCATTACGTGAATCTTCGCTAATCCCTTTTATAATTATTGATTTCCAAGGTGTTAGACAGATTTCTTTAGTTTCTGTCTGCTCGCATAAATGGCAGATTTCCAGCAAAAAATCTATTGCGAACAACTCATTTCGGCGATAAATACCGAGCCAGGATTTGTCACCGTAACGGTTGAAGCCCTCGTAGTAGGGTAATGAAAAAGCTGGGAGAACGAAAGGTGCTTCTATAGGCTTTGTGTTTTTTGGGGAAATTTTATCCAGTAAAGAGTTAATATCAATCGTGTCTTGGTCAGATTTCAAAACCAACTCCTCAATCTTCGTGCATACTTGAGGAATTTCGGCGGATGCAATCAATGATTTATAAGGATAAACCCTGTTGGTTTTGGGTAGGCGGATATATAAGTGCCAATAGTTAGGTGTATCTGATGAAACAAAATTCAAGTGTCCCGAAAACAAAGGCGAAAAGCTCTGTTGGGCATCCGAAATATTGACTTTGAGTTGAGGTTCGTAGTCGAATCCGTCAAAAATAGTTTTATAAATATCTTCAGTAAGCCAATTTCCCGTTTGAAACACCTCTTCGGCTACATACGAGCTTACAATGTTGGGTTGGGTATTACTGTCTATTTCAAAATCAAACTCCAAATCTTTCGCTTTTTGTTGGAATGCTTTCGCGTAATTGCGTGGTAGGTCAAAAATCATCTGTTGCCTTAACCCAAAACGTACTTTATAAACTTTAAACTCATTAGCAGTCAGCAAGATATTCTTCAGGTCAGATGGCGAGGCAATCCCCCCTCTGAAGTTGATACGAATGGTACAAAAATTGCTCATAGACGGGATTTCTTAGTTAACGTGATGGTAGAGTTTGCCACAAAGTTATACAAAATGTGTAGTTGTACATCCACTACCTTGTTAGTAGTATTTTCTTGGGTAAGACTCCGTAGTAATACGCAATCCGTGGCTTTATTGTAACTTTGTTGGGTTGTTTAAAATACAATTTCAGTAAACTACATGGAACTAACTCCCGTTGCCGAAGCCACCAGAATCGTTTTAGAAAATGCCATTGATTATGGTATTGAGTACGTACCATTCGACCAAGCCCACCGACGGATATTGGCCGAAGCACTCGTTGCCGATCGTGATTTCCCTCCCTTTGACCGTATCACAATGGATGGTATCGCCATTCAATGGAAAAGTTATGCCAACGGTCAAAGAACTTTTAGAATTGAAAGTACCCAAACGGCTGGCGATTCGCAGCAAACACTGATGGATGCTAACGCCTGCATTGAAGTAATGACGGGTGCCTCGCTGCCAATTAATACAGATTCGGTTATTAAATATGAAGACATTGAAGTCAAAGAGGGTACTGCCTATCTAAACGCCTCTGTAAAAGAAGGACAAAATGTGCATTATCGTGGGGAAGATAGAAGGGCGGGAAAGCCTATTCTACCGCCTGATACGCTTTTAGGACCGCCCGAAGTAGCGATTGCTGCCAGCATTGGGGCAGTTCAAATCGGTGTCAAAAGATTACCCTCAGTAGTAATTATTACTTCGGGCGATGAGTTGGTCTCGGTAGAAACAACCCCTTTGCCGCATCAGATTCGCAGTTCAAACGTGCATTGTATTGCATCACTCCTGAAAAGTTACCAAATCAATGCTGATTTTATTCATATACCAGACGATTTGAATATTACCCAACAAACGATTCAAACGGCTTTAAACCAATACGACGTGCTTATTTTGTGCGGAGGCGTGTCGCAAGGGAAAAAGGACTTTATTCCCAAAGCACTACAAAGGGAAGGAGTGCAGAAATATTTCCATAAATTAAGCCAACAACCAGGAAAACCGTTTTGGTTTGGTCGGAAAGAAGACAAAGTGGTTTTTGCCTTGCCAGGCAATCCTGTTTCATCTTTTATGTGTGCGCGTAGGTACTTTATCCCTTGGCTACGAAAATCTGTCGGCTTAGCTCCCATGGATAATGTATATGCGGCTCTTAGCGAAGATTACGTTTATACTTCTCCCTTAACCTATTTTTTGCAGGTACAACTTTTCCAAGAAGGGGCAACCCTCATGGCGCGACCAATGACGGGACATGGTTCAGGAGACTTTGCCAATTTAGTCGAATCGCAAGGTTTTTTAGAGTTACCAAAAGAACGGAATGAATTTCGAAAAGGAGACGTTTTGCCCGTTTGGAGATATGATTTTGTGTTGTAATTGCTCGGAAATTACCGTTGGATAAATATATTGAAAAAAGTCGGCAAAATTTTTGCTACTGAAAAAAACTTTGTTTACAATTGTAAACAATTTACTTCTTTTTAGGCCGTGAGCAAATGAAAAGACGGTGGGAAAAATTATACAAAAAATTTCGTATAATTTTTTAGTGATACCAAGTCTGCCTCAAATGAGGGTAACCCATTAAGGGCAAATTCGTTAACAATTTCTTAACGTTACTCGACGATTAGATTTTTCAAATTTATTGCGTATGCCTGACCTAAGGTGTATTATGGTCAGTCGCAAAAGGTTTGTATTTTCGCAAAACCAATTTAAAATTTTTACGAATTTGGGTGAGTCAAAAGCTCACTTAAAAAGTTGTTGTTTGTATTATTTGTAGGAATTGTACCAAAAAATTAAGATAACCCCATAAAAACACAATTACCCTATGTACGTTGTTAAGCGCGATGGCCGCCGTGAGTCGGTCAAATTCGATAAAATCACCTCTCGAATTGAAAAGTTGTGTTATGGTTTGGAAGCCACCTACGTCCAACCCATAGAAGTAGCAAAAAAAGTAGTCGCGGGTATCTATGATGGTGTTACGACGGCAGAGTTAGACGTCTTAGCTGCCGAGACTGCCGCTTCCATGACTACGAAACACCCCGACTACGCTATTTTAGCCGCACGAGTTGCTATCTCTAACTTGCACAAAAATACATTGAAGTCGTTTTCGGCAACAATGAAGCAGCTTTACACGTACACAGACCCCAAAACGGGTGAAAATGCGTCTTTGATTTCTAAAGAAGCCTACGACGTGATTCGCAAACATGCCGCTCTGCTGGATTCTACCATTATTTATGACAGAGACTACGGCTATGATTATTTTGGATATAAGACCCTCGAAAAATCGTATTTACTCAAAGTAAATGGTAAAATTGCCGAACGGCCTCAGCACATGCTCATGCGGGTGGCAGTAGGGATTCATTTAGAAGACATTGACTCTGTCATTGAAACATACAATCTTCTTTCTGAGCGCTGGTTTACGCACGCTACTCCTACACTTTTCAATGCGGGTACACCCAAGCCGCAAATGTCAAGCTGCTTCTTGTTGACCATGAAGGAAGATAGCATTGCGGGGATTTATGATACCCTCAAACAATGCTCTCTTATTTCACAGTCGGCAGGGGGAATAGGTTTGAGCATTCACAATATTCGCGCAAAGGGTAGCTACATTAAAGGTACAAATGGTACTTCTAATGGTATTGTACCGATGTTGCGTGTGTTCAACGACACTGCTCGCTACGTAGATCAGGGAGGAGGGAAGCGTAAAGGTTCATTTGCCATTTATCTGGAACCTTGGCACGCCGATATTTTTGATTTTCTGGATTTGAAGAAAAATCACGGGAAAGAAGAACTCCGGGCCCGTGATTTGTTCTACGCCATGTGGATTTCCGATTTGTTTATGAAGCGCGTAGAAGCCAACGATACTTGGTCGCTTTTCTGCCCTCACGAGTGTCCAGGCTTACCCGAAACGTATGGAGATGAGTTTGAGGCTTTGTACGAAAAATACGAGCGTGAAGGTAAAGCCCGTAAAACCGTGAAAGCCCAAGACTTGTGGTTTGCGATTATGGAATCTCAGATTGAGACAGGTACGCCTTATATGCTTTATAAAGACCACGCCAACCGCAAATCAAACCAAAAGAATTTGGGCACAATTAAGTCGTCGAACTTGTGTACTGAAATCATGGAATACACTTCGCCTGACGAAGTGGCGGTTTGTAACTTGGCGTCCATTTCGTTGCCTAAATTTGTGGAACAAGGTACGGATGGCTTTCTGCGTTTCAACCACCAGAAACTTTTTGAAATTACAAAGGTCGTTACGCGTAACCTTAATAGAATCATTGACCTCAATTACTATCCAGTTCCAGAAGCAGAACGTAGCAATAAACGTCATCGTCCTATTGGTATTGGTATTCAAGGGTTGGCCGATGCGTTTTTGATGTTGCGGATGCCGTTCGAGTCAGAAGAAGCTCGCCGTCTCAACGAAGACATTCACGAAACTATCTATCACGGTGCCATGGTGGCTTCGATGGAATTGGCGAAAAAAGAAGGGCCTTATGAAACTTGGAAAGGTTCTCCGATTTCGCAGGGTATTTTTCAATTTGACATGTGGAACGTAACCCCCAAAAGCGGACGCTGGAATTGGGAACAATTGCGGAAAGATGTGGTAAAATATGGCGTACGAAACTCTCTTTTACTGGCGCCAATGCCAACGGCTTCTACCAGCCAGATTTTGGGTAATAACGAGTGTTTTGAGCCATTTACTTCCAACTTGTACGTTCGTCGGGTATTGTCGGGTGAATTTGTGGTGGTGAACAAATACCTATTGAAAGATCTTGTGAAAGAAGGTTTGTGGAACGATGGCATGAAGAATGAACTGATGCGTCACAATGGTTCGGTGCAAAAAATTCCAGCGATTCCTTCTCATTTGAAAGAACTATACAAGACTGCCTGGGAAATCAAACAAAAAACTATTGTGGACATGGCCGCTGACCGTGGAGCCTATATTTGTCAGTCGCAGTCGTTGAATATTTTCATGGAGAATGCCAACTACGGCAAACTTACTTCTATGCACTTCTACGCTTGGAAGAAAGGTTTGAAAACAGGTATGTATTACTTACGTACGCAGGCTGCGGTAGATGCAGTTAAGTTTACAGTAGAGAAAAACGCAGAAACTGTACTCGAACCCGTCACCAGTAGCGTAGCCGAAAAGGATTTAAACTACGAAAAATATGCTCAAGACCACGCTTCGCAGGTAGTAGTAAAAGAGAGTCAATCAGACACGCAGTATCCAATTGATACTCCGCAGGATAAATAACGAGACGTAAAAAATCTCCATATAGTGAAAATAGGGCAGGCCAAACGTTGGCCTGCCCTATTTTTTTCTCCTCTAAACCGTATTTTTCTCCCAATAGACACAAAAAAACTCCCCAATCGAATACTGCAATTGGGGAGCGAAAACATTAATCAATGGAATCACTATTCAGGATAGCCTGGATTTTGTGGCCTCAGATTTGGATTGTTCAACATCTCTTGTTTGCCAAGCGGCAACAATAAATGTTTTGCTTGTAGGGGTT
The DNA here is from genome assembly GCA_044228585.1 of Runella sp. Taxonomy (GTDB): domain Bacteria; phylum Bacteroidota; class Bacteroidia; order Cytophagales; family Spirosomataceae; genus Runella. Next base: position 12,040 of record JBGAUP010000044.1, read on the forward strand.
GGTTAGAACTCAAGTTGACGTGTCCCACAAAGTTGTCAAATCCTTTGGTTTTTTCATTGAACACTTTACGAAGGCGTACCATGTCAAACCAAGTGATTTGCTCATAACATAACTCATGCCAACGTTCTTTCCAAACGGCTTCACGGAAAGAGTTTTGGGTATAAGTACCGAGAGCAGGCGTAGTGAGTTGCGCTCGGTCACGGATGCGCTTGAAGGCATCGTAGGCTGCTTGTGTAGGTCCACCCACTTCGTTTTGGGCTTCGGCAAAGAGTAACAATACCTCTGCATACCGAATTTGGGGTACATTAAGGTTGTTTTGGCGCGAGCCAGGCACACCAGAAGTACCGTTTGCCACTCGGTTGAAATGCTTGAAAATATAAGGTGCTCCTAAATCAAAACGCGCACCGCTACCGTTGGTAAAATAGGTAGTGTAGAAATACCCTTCTTGGTCTTTTGTCCGAAGGTCGCCTGGCTCGTACGATTGGTAGAAGGCAAGGGTTGGAACGGTACTTCCTGTTCCCCCAGGCCCGTTGAAAGTTACGGGCTTAAAGTTAGGGAACATATTACCCATTGGATTTTGCTCCACAACGGCGTTGTATTGCAGCATAAAAAGATGCTCCACGCGATTTTTCAAACTCTCCCGACGCGTGTCTTCGTAAGTAGGAAACAAGTTGATTGTTCCAGGATTGGCATTGGCATAGTCTATCACTTCTTTGGCTTTGTCGGCGGCTAACTTATAGTGTGAAGCCCCTTTGCTGAGAGGGAAACCTGCCATGGTCAGATATACGCGTGCAAGTTGCGCTTTAACAGCCGCCAAATTGACACGTCCGCTCTGATCCATCCATGCCAATCCCGCAGCTTCTGCTGCAAGTAAGTCTTCTACAATCAGTTTGTAAACATCTTCTTGTGACGAGCGTTTAGGGGAAAAATCTTCCGAGCTGGCCGTTTGTGGATTGGTAATCAGTGGAATATCGCCCCACAAACGCACTGCCGTAAAGTAGGCGTATGCACGTAGAAACCTTGCCTCTCCCAGAATTTTCTTCTTTTGTACTTCAGGCATGGGTGTAATGGGCGGCACTTTGGCAATCACCTGATTGGCTTGTGCAATGATTTTAAACAACCCATTCCAATAGTTAACGACGTGTATGGTATTGCCATCGTGAACCAGCCCATACAGGTTGTTTAAGTCTGAATTTTGGGCCGTTTCGGTGGTAGAAGTACCCGTCATGGCCTCTAATAGCTGCCAGTTAGAAGAAAATATACCAGCTCCTCCACCCATAAAACGTAAGTCAGCATAAACTGAAGCAAGTGCCGCCTCGGCGTGGTCAGGGATGGTATAAAAGCTTTCGGGTGTTAGGTTGGAAGGCGCTTGCTCCGCCAAAAAGTCAGTGCAGCCTGTGTAGCCCAGTAAAAAAGAGGCCATCAGTGCTGTTTTTCCTATGTTTTTAAATAGTTGCATTTTCTAATTGATTTAGATGTGAAATAGTGATGAATTAAAGTCCCACCTGTAATCCGATCATGTAGGTAGTAGGCTTGGGATAGTTGTGCCAGATCATACCTTGCGAAAACGCACTGTTGGCATTCCCTTGATTGGTAGGCGTAACCTCTGGGTCGCCTATGATCTTATCTTTCACCGCGAGGAAGAAGTTTTGGGCCGAAGCATACACTCTGAGGCGACTCATTTTGAGTTTGCTCGTTACGTTACTGGGGAAAGTATAACCCAATAAAAGGTTTCTACCCCGTAAGAAAGACCCATCTTTTATCCATTGGGTATCCACGTTGGTTACGTAGCCTGCACGGGTATCACGTATTTCGGCAATCATGGTATTTTGATTCTGAGGTGTCCAAGCGTTCAATACCGACGTATAGCTGTTGGCTAAGTTTTGACGGTCTTCGCTGGGGTGTAGGTTCATCAACATTACGTCGTTTCCATACGAAAACTGCATCTCAAAAGTTAAGTCAAAGTTATTATAACGCATTGTGTTAGTCATAGCTCCCCAAGCTTTGGGGCTACCGTTACCAATGATACTACGGTCGGCATCGGTGATGGCTTTGTCGCCATTGACATCCAAGTATTTAATATCACCTGGTAAAATAGTCAAACCATTGCGGTAGCTGGTAAATTTAGCCGCTTCTTCACGCTCTGCTTCGCTCCATACTCCTAAGCGAGTTAATCCCCAGAAAGAACCTACGGGTTCGCCAATTCTGATGATATTGGTAGGATTGGTAAAGTTAGGACCACCTACGTTGAAAATATCAGAAGGCGTAGCCAATGAAAGCACCTTGTTGCGGTTGAACGAAATATTGAAGTTGGTATTCCATTGGAAACCGCCACGGTCAATATTGATGGTGTTTAAGGCCAATTCAACCCCTTTGTTGTACATGGAGCCTACGTTTCTACGGATGGTAGCATAGCCACTGGTTTGCGGCACAGGTGCATCCAAAAGCATATCGGTAGTGAGGCGATAGTAGTAGTCTGCCTCAAGTGTTATTCTTCCTCCAAACAAACCCAACTCGATACCTGCATCGGTTTGAGCAGTTTTTTCCCAACGCAAATCTGGGTTGGCCAAACGTTGCAGACCTGTACCAGCTACTCGCCCATCGTTATATACAGTGGCGTAGTTTGAACTCAATAATGATAACGAAGAATAAGGAGGAATTTCAGAGTTTCCTGTCAAGCCGTAGCTCGTTCTGACTTTGAGGTTCGAAATAATCGAGTTGCCTTTCAAGAAATCTTCTTCCGAAACTCGCCATGCCAAAGCACCAGATGGGAAGAAAGAATATTTGTGGTTGTCCCCAAATTTAGATGAACCATCGGCGCGGCCTGTGAGGGTTACTAAGTATTTGTTGGACAAGGTGTAATTAACACGACCAAAGTAAGAGTTAAAGGCAAATCGTGAAGCCCCTGAACTGACAGTAGGGTTGGTAGCACCCGCGCCGAGGTTGTTAAAACCAAAGTAGTCAGTGGCAAAGTTGTTTACACTGGCGCCCATACCAAACGTGTTGGTTTCTTGCCAAGAAAGTCCTGCTAAGGCATTGATTGAGTGCTTGTCACCGATTTGCTTGTTGTAGGTCAAGTAGTTTTCCAACGACCAAAAAGTCTCTTTGTTGTTGTTGGTAGAGGCGTTTCCGTTACCACCAATATTAAGTGTTCGGGTTTGCGATTGGTTTACTTCTTGAGTTTGCACATTTACCCCCAATACCGTACGCATCTCCAAACCTTTGACGATGTTGATGTTGGAGTACAAGCTACCCAAGGTTGTTTGATTGTTTACGATGTACTTACGACCTTCCAAACGGTGAACAGAACTGAAAGTACCTTCGGCAAGTGGATAATCGCGATTGTTGGCATAAGTACCATCTTCGTATTTTACTGGCAAAAACGGAAAGTCTTCTACAATCTGACGTGCTACGGCATCGTTGATGTCCACGATATTTTCTGATTGGTTGTTATAAGAAAGTGTACCTCCTATTTTCAACCATTTTTTCACTTGGTCATCAATCGTAAAACGGGCAGAATACCGCTTCATGTAAGACTGCTTCAATAAACCTTGGTCATCGCGGTAGCCTAATGAAAGATTGTATTGTGTGCGCTCATTGCCACCACTAAAGCCTAATTGATGATTTTGAGAGAGTTTGTTTTGGGTAGTTTCTTTAAACCAATCGGTATCATACTTATTGCTACCATCTGCATTCCATACACGTGGGTCCACTCTGCGTAACTTTGGATTGAGGTTTGCAAACTTACCTTGCGCCCATCCGACAGGGTCGTATTTGGCCATGTTAGCCCATGCCAATTCTTCTACGGCCATGTATTCTTTGGCATTTAATACTCGTGGCCTGTTGGGTCCGATGGTGTTTACACTAAAATCAGCATTGTAGGTGACAGTACCTTCGCCTGCTTTTCCTTTTTTGGTGGTTACAAGAATAACCCCGTTTGCTCCTCTGGCGCCGTAGATAGCCGTAGAGGAAGCATCTTTCAGTACTTCTACCGATACGATGTCGTTGGGGTTGATGTAGTCAATCGCCGAAGTAAATTGTGTTTGAGTTCCTTGTGGCATCATCACTCCATCTACAACATAAAGTGGGTTGTTGGAAGAGTTGATAGAGCTAAAACCCCGTACCCGAATAGTAGTTCTACCGCCGGGGCGACCAGAGTTGGTATTTACTTGTACGCCAGCCATTCTCCCAGATAGTTGTTGCGCAAGCGAAGGCGCAGGACGTTCCATGAGTTGGTCAGCTTTTACGGTAGCTACCGAGCCTGTCAGGTCAGACTTTCTCAATGTACCATAACCAATCACCACAATTTCTTCCAATACCTTTGTGTCGGCTCTTAGTGTGAGATTAATCGCTGTTTGAGAGCCAACTGCAATTTCTTGTGCAACATAACCCACAAAGGAAAAAATGAGGGTGGCATTATCAGGCACTTCTAAGCGGTATTGGCCGTTTCCGTCGGTTACGGTTCCTTTCTGTGTACCTTTGATGACAATACTCACGCCTGGCAATCCAGAGTTGCTTTCATCAACCACTTTACCAGAAATTGTTTTGTCAACTACTTTTTCTTCTAATTGAAGAGGGGCAGATTTTCCGAGTAAGTCTCGGTCAGGTGCAGCATAGGTCATGCTGGAGCAACAGAAAGCCAAAATGACTTGGGGGAGCGATAGTCCAATCGCATTAGACCACAGCTTGCGCAGGGGTAGCATTTTTGACATAAAAAAAGGCCTTCTCAGGCGGTTTGGGTGTGTAATAAAATGAAGAAAGATTGAGTAGTAAGAAATGGTTTTATTTCAAAAGTAACTCAAAGGTGGTAGCTACTCACATTTAATAAATTAAATATTGATTTGTTTATGATTAATTGAATTTATTTAATATTGTCTTTTGACTCTTTATCAGCCATTTAAGTGCTATTGGTTTCGTATATTTTCTTTCGTTTGTATGAAAGCTTCCACTATTTCTTAATATTTTGCACAATAAATTAACATTCTAAACTCCCTTCATTCATGCAAAAATTTTACTTGAAAATTATTCTCTACGCCTTTTTGGTGATTTATTCTTTGACGCCATCGTTAGCTCAGAAGAAAAAAGAGGCGAAAGTTACAGCTACCCCCAACAAGGAAACTCCCAAAGACGACTTCAATAGCGGAACACTTAGCGGTTTCAAACTCCGCAGCATTGGCCCTGCCGTTACTTCGGGGCGAGTCATAGACTTGGCAGTAAATCCCCAAAACCACAGCGAATACTATGTAGCTACGGCAGCGGGTGGGGTGTGGAAAACCACCAATCATGGTGTCACGTACGAGCCAGTTTTTGACGGAGAAGGGTCGTATTCTATTGGTTGTATAAGCATTGATCCCACCAATCCTAATGTGGTATGGGTCGGCTCGGGCGAAAACAACAACCAACGCGCCGCTAACTACGGCGATGGTGTCTATAAATCAGAAGACGGTGGCAAATCTTGGAAAAATGTCGGGCTCAAAACCTCCGAACACATCGGCATGATAGCCATTGATCCCACTAATTCTGACGTGGTTTACGTAGCGGCTTATGGGCCTCTGTGGTCTTCGGGTGGGGAGCGTGGTATTTATAAAACCACCGACGGTGGCAAAACCTGGAAATCCGTACTCACCGTGAGCGAGCACACGGGTTTCAACGAAATCCATATTGACCCACGTAATTCCAATGTTCTTTACGCTACGGCACACCAACGTCAGCGCAAAGTATATACCTATATAAGTGGTGGGCCAGAATCAGCTCTTTACAAAAGTACCGACGGCGGCATCACTTGGAATAAGCTCACTCGCGGTCTTCCTTCGGGCGATGTAGGGCGTATTGGTATAGATATTTCGCCAGTCAATCCTGATGTATTGTATGCCGTCGTCGAAGCTGCTGAAGGAGCGGGCACTTACCGCTCTACCGACCGTGGCGCGAGTTGGAGCAAGATGAGCAATTACAACACCTCGGGCAACTACTACCAAGAACTGTTTTGTGACCCCAAAGATGTCAATAAGATTTACATCACCTTTACCTACTTTATGATGTCGGAAGATGGCGGAAAAACCATGAAACGCCTCGGGGAAATGCACAAACACGTTGATAATCATGCGATTTGGATTAATCCTAATGATACCAGCCAAATGATTGTGGGCTGTGATGGGGGTGTTTATGAAAGCTACGACAGTGGCAAATCGTGGCATTTCAAAGAAAACCTACCCGTGACACAGTTTTATAAAGTGGTAACCGACAATGCCTTTCCGTTCTACAATGTATTGGGGGGAACACAGGATAATTTTAGCTTGGCGGGGCCATCACGTACTTTGAGTGCGAATGGTATCACCAACGAAAACTGGATAGTGACGCAAGGAGGAGACGGATTTGAATCGGCAGTAGATCCTCAGAACCCCGACATCATCTACGCCCAATCGCAGTATGGAGGTTTGGGGCGTTTTGACCGTAAAAGTGGCGAAACGGTGGACATTCGCCCAATCGAAGCCGATGGCGAACCTGCCTATCGTTGGAATTGGGACGCGCCCTTGCAAGTGTCACAACACAAACCGACACGTCTTTATTTTGCAGCCAACAAAGTCTTTCGTTCCGACGACCGTGGCGATACTTGGAAAGTCATTAGTCCCGATTTGAGCCGTCAGATAGACCGAAATAAACTCCCCGTAATGGGCAAAGTTTGGAGTGTGGATGCTGTCGCCAAAAACCAATCTACCGATATTTATGGCAATATCACTACGATTGCAGAATCCAAATTGGATGAAAACTTACTTTATGCGGGCACTGACGGTGGCCTCATCCACGTCACTACTGATGGAGGTCAAAATTGGACCAAAATAGATGCCAATGGCATCGCGGGCGTACCCGAACGCACCTACGTGAACCAAATCATTGCGTCTCAGCACGATAAAAACGTCGTCTATGCTACCTTCAATCATCACCGCTACGGCGATTTTAAGCCTTACGTTTATAAAAGTATTGACATGGGTAAAACTTGGACAGCTTTGCAAAATAACTTACCCGAACGTGGTACAGTTTATACCATTGCCGAAGACCATGTCAATGCCAATCTATTGTTTGTGGGTACAGAATTTGGCCTGTTTGTGAGCATAGATGGTGGCCAAAAATGGACGCAGTTGAAAGGCGGTTTACCTACCATTGCTGTTCGCGATTTGGATATTCAGAAACGTGAAAATGACCTCGTTTTGGCCACTTTTGGGCGTGGATTTTATGTTTTGGACGATTATACACCATTGCGCAATTTGCAAAAAGAAGATTTGCAAAAAGATGCCTTCATCTCACCCATCAAAGATGCTTGGCAGTTTATTCCGTCACAGCCGTTGGGTTTGCGTGGCAAAGGTTTTCAGGGTGAAAGCTACTTTGCTACCCCAAATCCCACAGTAGGCTCGGTGTTTACGTACTACCTCAAAGACGACATTAAAACCCTGAAAGAGAAACGTAAAGAGCGCGAAAAAGCCTTGATAGCGGCTAACAAAGACGTACCGTATCCATCTATTGACTCACTGCGCTTGGAAGACAACCAACCCGCCCCTTATTTGCTATTTACCATTACCGACGCTGAGGGCAACCCCGTGCGCCGCCTCAAAGCTCCTGCCAAAAAAGGTTTGCAACGCATCACTTGGGATTTCCGCTACGATGCTCCCGACCCAGTGAACTTTAACGAACCCGACCCGATGAATTTTTTCTCAGGACCCGACCTTGGCCCGATGGCCCTGGCGGGAGAGTACAAGGTTTCGCTGAGTAAGTTTGAAGATGGAGTATTTACAGAACTCGTTGCCCCACAGTCATTCAAAGTAGTGTCGCTCAATGTCGTGACGCTACCCGCCACCGACAAAAAAGCCTTGGAAGCTTTCTCCAAAAAAGCTACGGCATTGGTGCGGGCGATGGGAGCAGCGCAAAGCGTTTATGGCGAGTTGAACAACAAAATGCGCTTTTTGAAAGCAGCTTGGCAAAATGCACCCAGAGCCTCTAATGGCTTGCAGACACAGATTGCTAACGTAGAAAAACAGCTTTTGGGCATCAGTACGGCATTGTTTGGAGACCGCACACGCTCACGTCGTGAGTTTGAAACGCCTACTTCGATGTCTGAAAAAGTATATCGAATTATGGGTAATTTGATAAGCACCTCAGCTGCTCCGACCCAAACCATGCAAGCCGCTTACCAAAGTTTATCTAAACAACTTACTACCGTAATAGCGGATTTGAAGAAGACCCAAGCCGACATTACGACTCTCGAAAATGCCCTCACTACCGCAGGTGCACCGCCCACGCCAGGAAAATTGATTGATTGGAAAGAGAATTGATAGGGGTGTTGCAGATGTAATGTCCCGACAAGAAAGGCGTCGGTCGGTTTTGAACCGACTGACGCCTTTCATCCCATTTTCAGGCAGATTCGTCACAGATTTTACACTGAGGTAAAGATGGTAGGTAGTTTTGAAGCGTCTAACTCATTAACAGCCATTTTCTTAACCATTCACGATGCTTACTGTAAAACGCTTCCGTCAAATCGAGTTTTGGGTGATTACCGCCCTTGCTGCTTTGTTCTTATTCATTACGCTTGCTGTTGATTACCAACACTTTTCGCGTGTGTGGTTTCAAATTGATGCGCTCGAACAGAACCGTATTTATTTCCAATATGATTGGGCAATGAATGGGCTGTGGCCTATCCTTAGTATTTTTCTGACCCTATATGGCAGTTGGTACGTGCTGAATCACGTCATTATTCCACGATATTGGCCTAATCATCTTAATTTTTTTGCGATTGGCTATCTATTGATTGGCATCGTTGTGCTGACAGGAGCTTGGAGTTACTTGTACTGCTGGAAAGAGCTTGATTTTCGGCACGATATAAATTATAAAATCATTGGCGCGAAAGTTTGGTCTTCGTTCCGACTTAGAAACTTAGCTTTACTGAGTGGTGGCCTGTTTTTGGCTTTGTCATTGTACACCCTTCTGTCTCAGGCGTATCAGTGGGCGCTGCAGCAAGTAGAAGCGGATTCCAACACAAATCAAAAAGTCATCAAAGATGGAAGTAGCTTGGCACTCATTGGATTTGTATTATGGACTGCTTTTCAAATTACAACTGGTAATTTGTTCTTTATCCCGGCTTTGATTTGGGTACAGGGCTCATTTCTTCATGCTTATTTGTATCATCACAACCTTTTGAGATGGAAAACGTTTGCTTTTCGTAAAAGTCATGAGAATCGCCAAGCCTTCTTAAATTTGTTAACTACCTTGGCTGTTAGTTTCGGCAGCAGTATCATTTTGGTTTTGTTGTATGATGTGTTTAAGGTTAGACGTTCAAGGTATATGTATCTGTCTGGCCCTGATGAAATTTTCGCCTTTTGGATGGTTTCTTGGTTGGGAGCAGTGGCCGTTACGTTGGTTCGACAGTTTATGGTGAAACCGCTGGAAACCAACCTTAACCGCAATGTAGCCGAGCTTTCGGCGCTACGCGCCCAAATCAATCCGCATTTTTTGTTTAATGCCATGAACACGCTCTACGCCACAGCAATGGAAGAAAATGCCGAAAAGACATCTCATGGTATTCAGCAATTGGCTGACATGATGCGTTTTATGATGCACGAAAACAACCAAGACCAAATTGATGTACAACAAGAAGTAACGTATCTACGAAACTACATTGATTTACAGCGTCTTCGACTAACAGAAACGGATAAACTGGAACTAAAAGTGGACTTAGACGATACGCTTTGCTTGCGGAGTATTGCGCCCATGTTGCTGATGCCTTTTGTGGAAAACGCTTTTAAACATGGCATCAGTCTGCGCAATTCCTCCTGGATTTACATAAAATTGTACTGCCAACAGGACCAACTACATTTCTCCGTTTTCAACAGCCTGCACCCGCGCCACGAAGAAGACCCCGAAAAACACTCGTCGGGAATTGGATTGGTCAATGTTCAAAAACGTCTGGAACTGTTATATCCCAAAAACCATCAGCTCCACATTCACCGTACCGAAAAAGAGTTTTCGGTGAATCTGGTGATTGACCAATCAGCCAAGAAGTCGCGGCGCATCCTGTCAAAAATTTCACCGAAACAAATGCCCGTTTGACCGACCATTCTCGCTACTTTACCTAATAGGTTTGGTGACTCCTCAGAAAAGATTCAATTTTGAGGAGTCATCAAACCTATTCACAGCCATGTACAGTATTGAAGCAGTGGGATTATCACACCAATTCCCCAACGGCGACCGAGCTTTAGACCAAGTGAATCTTCGCGTCCGGGGGAAGGCAGTATTTATGTTTTCTGGGCCCAACGGAGCGGGGAAAACCACTACATTAAAGGCCTCCTGTTGGGACTTCTCAAAAAGCAAAAAGGGGAGATTCAAGTGTTTGGCAAGTCTTTGACGAGTACCGCATAGAAATTTTACAAAACATCGGTTCTCTTATTGAAAGCCCCTCGATGTACAGTCACCTAACGGCTGTCGAAAATCTGACCGTATGGCAGAAAGTTTACCAATGTCCCAAAAACCGAATCCCGGAGGTGTTGAAATTGGTCGGTTTAGCCGATACAGGGCGTAAAAAAGCAGGGCAGTTTTCGTTGGGAATGAAACAGCGCCTCGGTATCGCGGCGGCGCTGCTGCACAGTCCTACGCTCTTGGTTTTGGACGAACCTACCAACGGCCTCGACCCGGGCGGTATCATCGAAATGCGGGAATTGCTCCGAACGCTCAACAAAAACGAAGGAATTACCATTGTCATTTCCAGCCATTTACTGCCTGAAATTGAAAAACTCGTGACGGATATAGGCATTATCAATAAAGGCAAAATGCTTTTTGAAGGGCCTTTGAATGAATTGATGCGTCGTCAGCATGAGGCTTCTTATCTTGCTTTTGAAACCAACAACAACACCTCAGCTCTCCAACTTATTCAAAGTCAACACGTTGAAGCAAGTCTCCAAAACGAAAAAATCATCTTGCCTCATCTACCCAAACCGGCCATTTCTCGACTAAACCGGACTTTGGTACAGCAGAATATTGAAGTGTACGGCATTTCCACAATGACCAACGATTTGGAAAGCATCTTTATCAATTTAACCCACGAAAATTAACATGAATTTCATTTATAGTTTTCAGAGCGAATGGCTCAAAACCAAACGCAGTTTAGCCTCTTGGCTGGTCATTGTGGGCGGCTTTTTCATTCCGTTTATTATTTTGGTAGGACGTATGCTATACCCCGAAAAGCTCATCAAAGAACATCCTTCGCCCCAATTTTGGGAAAATCTGATGCGACAAAGCTGGCAGTTGATGGCGCTTTTTTTATTGCCCATGGGTGTCATTTTGGCCACCAGCTTGATTACCCAAATAGAATACCGAAATAATACCTGGAAACAACTGCACACCACACCGCAAAGCTTAAGTATCATTTTTTGGAGCAAGTTGAGCGTCATTTTGTTGATGATGTTTCAATTTTTTGTTCTGTTCCACATCGGTATGTACTTATCAGGCGTACTTCCTGCGGTCTTTTTCAGCAGTCTTGATTATCCTCAACAAGCGTTTCCATTTGTCCATTTTTTGAAAACCGGCAGCTACTTTTTCGTTGATTGCCTGCCCATAGTTGCCTTGCAATATTTAATAAGCCTTCAATTCCGTAATTTTATGGTACCGCTTGGAGTAGGTATTGGCGTATTGCTTGCGGCACTGTTTGCCGTGGAGTGGAAATACGGATACGTGATTCCTTACACCTATTCGCCGTACAATTTTCTTTCATTGAGAGGTGCCCAATTAAAAGCCCTTCAGCATTTCAATATTCATTTGTTGGCACTGGCTTATTTTACGCTGTTTACTTTACTGAGCTACGTACTTTATCTTACCAAAAAAGAAAAAGGTTGATTGAGAAAAGGGGAGAAAAATGAAGAAGATCGTTATTGTTTCGTTGCACATAGGCTATTGGTTGCTGTACGTTTTACTGTTGCTATTGATTTTGTTATGTCTTCAGGTGGGAACCAATCTGAAGGCATACCCTTTTTTCTCTAACTTCAACTTCGTCATTTTTTTCGCGTCTTTTGCGATAGTTCCTGCCTTGTTGGGATTTTACAGTTTTTACGCCCTCCTGTTTGATCACTTTCTCATTCGTCGCAAAATCCTGTTATTATTTGTAGCAGGCATGTTCACGGCTATTGTCAGCAGTCTTATTAGTGCCGCCATTATATCGTTGCTGCATTCATTCCATATTGGCCCTGGTATATTCAACGACGGGCTTACTTCGGCCATCACCGTCTTTACCGTAATTGTGATTATTGCTTCACTCAACGGGACTATCGGTCTAATTATGAAGGGTTTCATTCGTTGGTACGAGGAACTCAAATTAAAGGAAGAACTGACTCGCAAGAATTTTGAAATGGAACTGGCTTTGGTCAAATCACAGATCAGTCCTCATTTTTTGTTCAATACGCTCAACAATATTGACGTATTAATTACAAAAAATTCCGAAAAAGCCTCTTCGTACCTCAACCAATTGTCTGACATTATGCGGTTTATGTTGTATGAAACCAAAACGGAAAAGATACTACTCAGCAAAGAACTGGCCTACGTTCAAAAATACATTGAATTGCAAAAGATACGAACGGCCAATCCCGATTTTGTGTATTTCAACGTAGAAGGAGAAACTACCTACGACTACATTGCGCCGATGGTACTGATTCCGTTTGTAGAAAATGCCTTCAAACACGCCGTTAATCTCAGGAACGGAAACGCTATCCAAATCAAGGTCTGGGTAAAAAAAGGCGTTATCGGATTTGAATGTGAAAACAAATTTCAGGAATCAATCGAAAAATCAGAACACGGAGGTTTAGGTAACAAATTGATAAAGAGACGATTAGAATTGATGTACGGTGGCCGTCATACGTTGGAGATTAAAAAAAGTGACACGATTTATGTAATAAAATTGCTTATTTATCCGCATGAAAATTAGCTGCATTATCGTCGAAGACGAACCGCTTGCGCTTGAAAAAGCGCAGGGATATGTTCAAAAACTCCCTTTTCTGCATCTATTGGCTACTTTCGACAATGCAATGGAAGCGTTGAGTTTTCTGAAACGTAATCTGGTAGATTTGGTATTTCTGGACATTCATTTGGGCGATATTTCGGGAATTCAATTGTTGGAAACGGGTGCGATCAAGAGTCAGGTGATTCTGACGACAGCCTATCACGAATATGCGCTCAAAGGATTTGATTTGAAAGTAACTGATTATCTGCTTAAACCTTATACTTTTGAGCGATTTGTGCAGGCGGTGGATCGAGTTCAAAACCTTCTGCCAAAACCTGAAATGCCCTCAGCCAAGCCCTTTATTTTCGTCAAAACCGAATACCGTTTGGAAAAAATTCTGCTGGACGACCTCCTGTTCATCGAAGGCAAAGGGGATTATTTACAGCTTCATACGACTTCCAAAAAAATAATGACACTCCAAACTTTTGCCGAATTTGAACAGACCCTACCGCCCAACGTCGTTTGTCGTGTACACAAATCGTACATGGTGTCAGTAGCCAAAATTGACTCCATTGAAAAAGACCGCATCCGCATCCGAGAGTCGTTGATACCGATTTCGGAAAGCTACAAACAGGCTTTTTTTGCGGCCATACAGTAATTTCTACATTAAACAATACGAGTTTAACCACTGTTTTCAGCCCATTTGTCGGGCGGTTCGTCACAGATTTTCCATGGGTAGCGTGGTGATGAATTACTTTGTGGGATTAAAAATCAATAAATCCTTAATTTTAACGGTTTATAAACCAGTTAAAAGATGATTGCTATCGCGATAGACGACGAACCCAAAGCCCTTGACATTGTACGCGTTTTCTCAGAAAAAGTGCCTTTCCTGGAGTTGAAAGCTACTTTTCAAGATGCCTTTGAAGCCTT
>JBGAUP010000435.1:0-3217 GCA_044228585.1 Runella sp.
GACATTTCAATCCAGAATTGTATTGGGTTCTTTTGGAAAAAACTCCAAAATGGACAAGGTGCTTGACCGCGATTTTACTCACAAAAAATCCCCTTACGTGGGCGTAAAGTACCACATTCGCACCGATTTTCCCCAAGATTTGATTGCTTTACACAATTTTCAGGATGGCTATTGCGGTATTTCGGCCATTGAAGACGATAAATACTGCCTCTGCTACCTCACCACCCGCGACAACGTACGAAAACACGGTAGCATTGCCCACATGGAACGCGCTGTACTTTGGCAAAACCCACACCTAAAACGTATTTTTACAGAAGCCGAGTTTTTGTACGACAAGCCCGAAGTCATCAATGAGTTTTCTTTTTCACCCAAAAAAGTCGTCGAAAACCATATTTTGATGGTAGGCGATGCCGCTGGACTCATCACCCCGCTTTGCGGCAACGGCATGGCGTTGGCGATTCACGCTGCCAAAATAGCAGCAAAACTTAGTGCCGAATTTTTAACGGGAAAAATCAATCGTCAAGCATTAGAAAACAAATATCAACGAGCTTGGAACAAGCAGTTTGCAACCCGCCTCTGGATTGGGCGAAATATTCAGCGATTGTTTGGGGATGAATGGCTTTCCGAACTAACTTTATTATTTTTCCGATTCACCCCACCCCTACTGAGATGGATAATAAAACAGACCCACGGCAGAGTCATTTTTTAAAAACTAAAATCTCCTTTTGACCGCCACAAATCAAATGCTTGTCGCTTGTTTTGTGAGAATTTTCACGTTTTATGGTATATTTCCGCGTTCAATAGCTTTTTTGATAGAAATAACGTTGTTCCTCTTTATTAACATGCAATTTTTAAAAACATTACTTCTTTTTGGTGTAGTTTGTGAGACGGTAACGGCTCAACAGAAGTTAGAAAACTATACGCAGTCCATTTCGGGTAGCGATATAAAGTACGATTTAGTCGCGATTCAAGGGGGCGAATTTACGATGGGAAGCCCTGCCAATGAAAAAGGTAGGAAAGACGACGAAGGCCCGCAACACAAAGTAAAAATTGAGCCTTTTTGGATGGGAAAGTATGAAGTCACTTGGGATTTTTACGACTTGTTTACCACCAAAAATATCGAAATTGAGATGGCTAAACGCCACCCTGACCCCGAAAATAGCATCGCCAAAACCGACGCAAGTACGCGCCCAAGTGCTGCTTACGTGGACATGTCATTTGGGATGGGGCGGGCAGGTTATCCCGCCATCAATATGACCCAATATGCTGCCATTTATTTTTGCAAATGGCTATACGAAAAAACGGGCGTGTTTTACCGTCTTCCGACCGAAGCGGAATGGGAATACGCCTGCCGCGCTGGTACCACAACGGCCTATTCCTTTGGCGATGACCCGAAGCAATTGGACGAATACGGCTGGTACAAAGGCAATAGTGGAGCCGCCTATAAAAAAATAGGCACCAAAAAGCCTAACCCTTGGGGATTGTACGACATGCACGGCAACGTCATGGAATGGACACTCGACCAGTATGCCAAAGATTATTACGCAAAAAAAGCGAAGGGAGAAGCCAAAGAAGCCTTTCTTAAAGTAACCGAGCTGTATCCCACCGCAGTAAGGGGTGGGTCTTGGGACGACGACGCCACGGTGGGCAGAAGTGCTTCACGAACCCCTTCCGCCCCCGAGTGGAAAATCATTGATCCGCAAAGTCCCAAAAGCGAATGGTGGATGACCAGTGCTGCTTTTGTTGGGTTTCGTATTGTAAGGCCACTAAAAACCCCTTCCAAAGAAGAGATTGCGGTTTACTATAACCCTCCTTTAATTGAGGACTATTAATAAGTACGCCTCCATCCCCCGAAGGAGGCTAACACACACCTAAACTCCCCCCTCGGGGGTGGGGGGCTTAACCACAACTATGGAAACCAATCGCCGAGAGTTTCTCAAAACCTCAAGTTTATTCACTGGAGGTGCCCTTTTAAGTAGCCTCCCCTTTTCATCTTATGGCTACCACAACTCTTCTGATGATGTCATCAAAATAGCCCTTGTGGGCTGTGGTGGACGCGGTACGGGTGCTGCTGCACAGGCACTAAGCACAAAGCAAAATGTCAAGCTTGTTGCCATGGCAGACGCTTTCTCCGATCGGGTAGAAAGTGCTTACAACGCGCTCACCAAACGCAAGTACAAAGACGATTCAGGAGCCGAGGTGGACATAAAATCAAAAATTGATGTTCCAAAAGAAAGAATGTTTGTTGGGTTTGATGCTTACAAACAAGCCATCGCTCTGGCAGATGTAGTACTTTTAGCGACGCCTCCAGGATTCCGTCCTTCGCACTTCGAAGAAGCAGTAAGACAAAACAAACACATCTTCATGGAGAAGCCCGTGGCCACTGACGGACCTGGAATTCGTAGGGTCTTGGCCGCTGCCGAAGAAGCAAAAAGTAAAAAACTAAATGTAGTAGTGGGACTTCAACGTCACTATCAGCGCAACTACCGTGAAGCCATAAATCGTATTCACGATGGAAAAATCGGTGATATTGTAGGTGGTAGTGTGTATTGGGTTTCGGGTGGAGTTTGGAATAACCCACGCAAGCCAGGCCAAACCGAGATGGAATATCAAATGCGTAACTGGTACTATTTCAACTGGTTATGTGGCGACCATATCACAGAACAACACGTCCACAATATTGACGTTGCTAACTGGGTCAAACAAGGGTATCCCGTTTCGGCCCAAGGCACGGGAGGCCGACAAGTACGAACAGGAAAAGAGTTCGGCGAAATTTTTGACCACCACATTGTTGATTTCACTTACGCCGACGGCACGCTTATCAACAGCCAATGCCGCCACTACGAAGGCACTTACAGTAAAGTAGATGAGCAGTTTTTGGGAACCAAAGGCCGTATTGATAGCTTTGGCAAAAACACGGTGTTGAAAGCTTACAAAGGAGGAAAAGTTTTATACGCTCACGAGGGCAAAGGCGACCGTAATCCTTACCAAGTAGAACACGATGAGTTGTTTGAGGCGATTGCCAAAGGTGAATACAAATTTGCCGATGCAGAAAATGGGGCAAAAAGTACCCTCACTTCGATCATGGGACGAATGGCTACGTACTCTGGTAAGTTAGTGAAATGGGAAGAGGCACTCAATTCGAATATCAATCTATTCCCCGAAAAATTGGCATGGGATGCTTTGCCTAAATTACTACCTGGCTCAGATGGCTACT
>JBGAUP010000045.1:0-27076 GCA_044228585.1 Runella sp.
CAATTATGCAGGGCAAATCCTCAACCGAGACGATTTGGCAAAAAAAACGGGCGTGGACACCAAGACGATACTGGCATGGTTGGGCTTGTTGGAAAACTCGTATATTATTTTCCAATTACAGCCTTGGTACAACAATCTGAACAAGAGAATCATCAAAAGCCCCAAACTGTATTTTTATGACACAGGTTTGTTGTGTTTTTTGTTGGGTATCAAAACCGAAGCGGGTTTAGAGAAAAACACCGCCTACGGGGCGATTTTTGAAAATTGGGCGATTGCTGAAATACGGAAAAACAACTTTAATCATGCCCAAAACGAAGGAATGTATTATTTTAGAGACAGTGCAGGCAACGAAATAGATTTGGTTTTGGAGAGAGAAGACCAACCCATAGCCATTGAAATAAAATCAAGTAAAAAAGTAGAAGACAGTATATTGCGTGGCTTGAAATATTGGCAAAAACTCCAACCTCAAAGCCAAAGTATATTGCTACATGGAGGCGACAGAAACGAAATTTTGAATGAAAAAATGAGCATCTTGCCTTATAAAGAGGTTATAAATCTTTAAAAACCATGAGAGCAATATACCTTGTCCTTTTTCTTGCCTTGTTTTGTATCGCTGGTATGGCTCAAAATAAGCAAATTGACAGCCTCAAGCGTGAATTAACAATTGCCAAACACGATACAAGTCGTGTCAACAGTATGGTAAGTTTATGTTTCGCATATCGCTCTTTTAAGCTTGATTCTTCTCTACTTTCAGGTGAAAAAGCTTTGAATTTGGCAAGAAAAATAAAATTTACAAAAGGAGAAATTAACGCTTTGAATGCATTATCAGGCTCCTTCCGAATTCAGGGAGATATGCCAAAATTTTTGGACTTCCGAATTAAAGCATTGAAAATTTTGGAAGAAAACTTTCCTACGATGGATAAATCTGAACTTTGGAATGGAATTGGACTCGTCTATCTTGAAATCAATGATTATCCCAAAGCGTTGGACTATTTTCGAAAGGCGCTATCTATTCGTAAACGTGAAAATTCTCTGCTCAATGTAGGAAGAGTATTTGCTAAAACGAATCAGTTAGATTCTGCCTAGTATTATACACAAATCGTCTATGATGAGAAACCTAACATAAATATAACCCCCGCACGTGACAGAAATATTACCCCTGCACTTTTTATGGATATGGGAACTATTCAATTTCAAATGGGGAATCACTCATTGGGCTTTGAATACCTCCATAAAAGTATCTCACTACTGCTAACGATAGATGATCACCGAACTTTTTCAGATGCTTACACCACTCTTGCTGGATTTTTTAAAGTAACCAACCAACCTGATTCCTGTATTTATTATGGAAACAAGGGACTTACGGAAGCGCAGGCTATTGGATACCAAAAAGGAATATTAAACGCAGCCGACCTATTGGCAGAGGCTTCCGAATCAAAAGATATAAGAGAAGCCCTTTATTATTACAAAATCGCAAAAGAAGCCAATGAAACCCTATACGGCGTTAAGAAAGTGCAGGCACTGCAAAGAATAGTGGCCGATGAACAGGAGAGGCAACGAGAAATGGAAGCCCAAAGGGTAGCCTATCAAACCCAATTAAAACAATATGCTTTTCTGGCGGGTTTGGGCGTCCTGCTTCTGATTGCCTTCATTCTGTATCGGACCAACAAGCAACAAAAGAAAGCCAACAATCTGCTTCATCGCCAAAAAGAAGAAATTAACCTCCAACGCGACAAAGCTGAAAAAGCCCTCACCGAACTCAAATCCACCCAAGCCCAACTCATCCAAAAAGAAAAACTCGCCTCGCTTGGCGAACTCACGGCAGGCATCGCCCACGAGATACAGAATCCACTAAATTTTGTCAATAACTTCTCAGAACTATCGGTTGATTTAGTAAAAGATTTAAAAGAAGAAATTGAAAAACCTACGCAAGACAAGGAATATATCGGCGAATTATTCGATGATTTAAGTCAAAACCAAGAGAAAATCAATCATCACGGCAAACGAGCATCTTCAATTGTAAAAGGGATGCTTGAACATTCAAGAGCCAGTACAGGCGATCGAGTACCAACGGACTTGAATAAATTGGCAGACGAATATTTGCGCCTGAGTTACCATGGCATGAGGGCCAAGGATGGTAGCTTCAGTGCTGATTATGTGTTGATTGCCGATGAAAACCTGCCACTTATCAATGTTGTATCGCAGGACATCGGAAGGGTGCTGCTGAACTTGATCAACAATGCCTTCTATGCAGTCAGTAAAAAAGAAGGCGGCAAAGTCACCGTTTCCACCAAAGCCTTAGACAATGCCATTGAGATAAAAGTAAAAGACAATGGCACAGGAATGAGTGAAGATGTAAAAGCCAAAATCTTCCAACCTTTCTTCACGACCAAACCCACGGGCGAAGGCACGGGCTTGGGATTGAGTTTGGCGTACGATATTGTGACCAAAGGGCATGGAGGTACTTTGGAAGTGGAAAGTACTGAAGGTGAGGGGACTATTTTCACGGTAAAATTACCCGTATAGGTATTAAAATTGGCCTCTACGGTAGATTGAGTTCAATTTTGAACTGTGCTTTTTAACGAGGTTTTTGTACATTGCTTTCAGAATCCACCAGCGTGATTCATTTCATAACCCCTAAACTTTTTCGTAATGAAACTCACCATGCTATGCTTTGCTATTTTGCTTGTTTTTAGCGAAATATCTGTTTCTCAAGCACCAAAATCCACTACTTCTTTAACCTTTGACCCCACCCTATACGAAGGACTTAAATGGCGAGAATTAGGACCCTTTCGCGGAGGACGTTCCTGCACCGCCACGGGCGTAAGAGGCAACCCTAATTTGTATTACATGGGTACGGTGGGTGGTGGCGTGTGGCGCACCAACGACGCAGGACAAACTTGGGAAAATATCACCGACAACTACTTTGGCGGAAGTATCGGGGCAGTGGCCGTAGCTGAAAGCGACCCCAATGTGATTTATGTGGGGGAAGGCGAACAAACCTTACGAAACAACGTAGCCTCTGGCGCAGGTGTGTGGAAATCTACCGATGCTGGCACGACGTGGAAAAGTATTGGGTTGCTCGATTCAAAACACATTTCACGCATTCGTATTCACCCCAAAAACGCCGATGTGGTCTATGTAGCAGCCATGGGGAACCTATGGAAACCCAACGAAATGCGAGGTATCTACCGTAGTATGGACGGGGGACAAACCTGGAAAAAGATTTTGTACATCAACGACCAAGCAGGTGCGGCCGATTTGGTACTCGACCCAAATAATCCGCGAATTATGTACGCCAGTACTTGGAACATGAAACGCAACGGCTACCGCATGGACAGCGGCGGCCCCGATTCTAAACTCTGGAAAAGCACCGACGGAGGCGATACATGGGAAAACCTCTCCGACAAACAAGGAATGCCTAAAGGAATCAACGGAATCATTGGGGTGACTGTCTCCCCAAAAAACTCCAATCGTGTGTGGGCCATCATCGAAAATCAAGAAGCCCCGGGCGTGTATCGGTCTGACGATGCGGGCAAAACTTGGGCAAGAATCAATCAAGACCGCGCCTTGCTCCAACGCGCTTGGTATTACTGTCGCATTTATGCAGATTCGCAAAACGAAGACTTGGTGTATGTACTAAATGTCAGCTATGGAGTTTCAAAAGACGGTGGAAAAACCTTTGAACTAAAAAATGCCCCGCACGGCGACCACCATGACCTTTGGATAGACCCCGACAATAACAAACGGATGGTGATGGCCGACGACGGCGGTGCTCAGGTATCCAACGACGGCGGAAATAATTGGACAACCTATCACAACCAGCCCACCGCGCAATTTTATCGGGTTTCGACCGACAATTATTTCCCATACCGTATTTATGGCGCACAACAAGACAATACCAGCGTCAGAATCCCGCACCGCACGGGGGGCAATGCCGTTACCGAAAAAGACTGGGTGGCTTTGTCTATCGGTGAAAGTGCGCACTTGGCCCCCGACCCTCTCAATAGCGAAGTAGTTTATGGTGGTGACTACAAAGGCTATATGACCATGCAAGACATTGCTACGGGGCAAGAACGCTCTACGAATGTGTATCCCGACCTACCCGCAGGCGGAGGAGCTGAAACGATGAAATACCGCTTCAATTGGAATTATCCCGTGTTTTTTAGCCCACATAATCCAAAAAAACTGTACGCTTGTTCCAACTATCTACACGTTAGTTACAACGGCGGCGAAAGCTGGGAAGTAGTAAGCCCAGATTTGACAAGGGCTGAGCCAGAAACCATCAAAACATCAGGCGGGCCAATCACGCAAGACAATACAGGCGCCGAATACTACGCCAATATTTTTGCTGCTGCTGAATCGCCCTATACCGAAGGCGAAATTTGGACAGGGTCAGACGATGGTTTGGTACACCTATCTACCGACGCGGGCAAAAATTGGAAAAACGTCACCCCCTCTATGTCGCCCAAATTCAACATGATCAATGCCATAGAGGTTAATCCGTTTGTAAAAGGTGGTGCTTACATTGCCGCTACTTCTTATAAATTTGGCGATTATACACCTTACATCTACAAAACCTTGGATTACGGCAAAACGTGGACAGTCTTGACCAAAGGTATTCCCAGAGATGAGTTTGTCCGCGTAGTGCGAGCCGACCCCAAGCGCAAAGGGCTACTCTATGCAGGTACCGAAAAAGGCGTTTGGGTATCTTTTGACGACGGCGAAAATTGGTTAAAATTACAACTGAATTTACCTCCTGTACCCATCCACGATTTGGCCGTAAAAAACGACAACCTCATTGCCGCTACCCACGGTCGCAGTTTTTGGCTGATTGACGATTTGACACCTTTACAACAATTGACCAGCGAAACCGCCGCCAAAGACATTATTTTGTACAAACCCATGCCTTCGTATCGTATGGCAGGTAGCAATCGAAGAGATGCCCGATTGGCGGGAGAAAATCACCCCAATGGCGTTTTGATTCACTATTTTATCAAAAAAGCCGACGAGAAAGCCGAGATAAAACTCGAAATCTTGGAAAGCGACGGCGACCTCATTCGTACATTTAGCAACAAAGCCAAAGAAAAATCTGAGCAACTTACCGTTAAAACGGGTGGTGGTCGTTTTGTGTGGGATATGCGTTATCCAGGCTATAAAACCTTCCCCGGTATGGTGTTTTACGGTGCTCCCAATCTCGGCCCCAAAGCTGTTCCGGGCAAGTATCAAGTTAGACTCATCGTGAACGGGCAAGCCCAAACACAGGAATTTGAGATTTTGAAAGACCCACGCCTCAAAACCACCCTCGAAGATTACCAAGCCCAATTTGACTTTTTAATCAAAGTCCGTAACAAGGTGTCAGAAGCCAATGAGGGGGTGATTAACATCCGAAAAATCAAAGAAGACTTGGCCTATTTAAAAAGTAAAATGGGCAGCGACGAAAAAAACAAAGATTTGAACGAAGCTATCAAAAAGTTTGAAGAAGAACTTAAAACGATTGAAAACGATATTCACCAGACCAAAAACGTCAGTGTACAAGACCCCATCAACTACGGCATCAAAATCAACAACCGCCTTGCGCACCTGATGATGGAACAAGCACAGGGCGACTACCGCCCCACCAAGCAGGGCGAAGAAGTACGCGAGAAAATCTCCAAATTGGTGGATGAAGAATTGGTAAAACTCAAAAATTGCGTGGACAGCAATCTGCTTCGTATCAACCAAATGGCCAAAGAAAAAGGGGTAGTTTTTGTAAATTGATATATCTCCAACAGCCAATCGTTCTATTGTCAAGGCAGGGCGATTGGCTTTGTTAGCGTTTGCTCTTGTCACCAAAGGACATGGCGGGACGATTGAGTTGGAGAGCGTGGAGGGCGAGGGGACGACGTTTACGGTGAAATTGCCCGTGTAGATTTATCCAAAAATACAAACAAGTTAGTATTGAAATTGGCCTCTGTGATGCTGCATCTTTGTATCATCAAAACAGCCCAAGAAAACAAACAAAATTTACTTTAACCATCAAAACAACAACCGCCATGAAAAAGCCAATCGTAAACAACAGCCAAGCAAAACGCGTAAGTTTAACCGAACAACAACTTAATGCCATCAAAGGGGGAATGCAACTGCGTTCAAAACGGGCAGAACTTCCAACGAATTAAATAGGAGGGTAACATTCACGGGATACTGTTCGTATCTTTGTTAAATGGCAGTAGTTTCTTTAAAAACGGGCGGGGGCTGAGCTTCCGCCCGTTTTATATTTTGGTATAGCAGAGAGAAAGTGTCTTCGTACTCAAAAACTAAAAAAGAGGTTTTTTGGGTAAAAAGCATCGGTCAGTTCACTTTAATAATAAACATTCCTGCCCCTTTTCCTCAACTCCTTACTACCCAAAAATGAATAGTTTATCCTTCCCTGTTTATCTGCGTTTTGTCCTATGGGGCATTGCTTTCTTTTGGTTGACACTAACCGCTTCGTTCGCCCAAAAAGGCCGAGAGATAAGTTTTAGTAAACAAACCCTCACCAAAATGTTCTTTTCGGAAGGAGTCGCCGTGGGCGATGTCAATCACGATGGCAAAAAAGACGTGATGGCAGGGGCTTTTTGGTTTCAGGCACCCAATTGGGAACGTCACGAAATAGCCAAAGGCGATACCTTCACGGTCAACGGTGGGTACAGCAACTCATTCTTAAACTTTAGCATGGACGTCAATCAAGACGGTTGGATAGATTTTATCCGAATAGACACGCCTGGCGAATCGGTAGTTTGGTACGAAAACCCAAAAAACAAAGCGGGACATTGGAAAGCTTATACCATTCAAAAATCGCTGGGCAATGAATCGCCCTATTTTGGGGATATTGACGGCGACGGTCGTCCCGATATTGTGGGCAACGACCCCGTGGCCAAACAGATGATTTGGCTCAAATCACCTTCTAAAAAAGGCGAAACCGAATGGCAACGCTACGTGATTAGCGAAGGAAACATCGGAATGCACAAATATACCCACGGTTTGGGAGTAGTGGACATGAACAACGACGGGCGACTTGACGTGTTGATGCGAGAAGGATGGTGGGAAGCCCCCGCCAACCGCAAGCAGCCCAATTGGGCTTTTCACGCGGCCAACTTGGGCGAAGAATGTTCCCAAATGTATTTATTGGACGTAAACCAAGATGGTTTGAAAGATGTGATTAGTATGTCGGCGCACAAATACGGAATGTGGTGGCATGAACAAGGAAAGGATAGCCAGGGAAATGTGACTTGGACAAAACACGAAATCGGGAAGCTATTTTCGCAAACCCACGGCTTGGCGTTGGTGGACATGAACGGCGATGGGCAAAAAGATTTGGTGACGGGTAAACGCTATTTTGCCCATAACGGCAAAGACCCAGGGGCATTTGAACCCGCCGTATTGTATTGGTTTGAGTTTAAAGCAGGCCCAACTCCTACTTGGACGCCTCATCAGATTGACGATAATTCGGGCGTGGGGCTGCACGTTGTGGTGGAAGACATGAATAAAGATCGTCTCCCCGACATCGTGGTAGCCAACAAAAAAGGCGTACACGTGTTTCTTCAAGAGAAGAAGTAAAAACAGGTAGCCACAGGACGGTATTTCTGGACGCAAGCCTCTACATTTGTTGTTATGAAAGTCGGTTTATTTATTCCCTGCTACGTAGATCAGTTTTACCCGCAAGTGGGTATTGCTACGCTTCAATTATTGGAAAAGTTTGGGTGTGAGGTTTCGTATCCTACCAATCAAACCTGCTGCGGTCAGCCCATGGCCAATTCGGGCTACGAACACCTGACGCAAGACTGCAATCGTCTGTTTATCAACAACTTTTCCAACTACGACTATATCGTATCCCCCTCGGGTAGCTGCGTATTGCACATCAAAGAACACTTGCATGATGACAAACGCGAGGGCGAAGCTACGCACGTGCGGACACACATCTATGAACTCACTGAGTTTTTGACGGATATTCTCAAGGTCGAAAATCTAACGGCTCATTTTCCTCACCGCGTAGGCTTGCACCAAAGCTGCCACGGACAGCGGGGTTTGCACCTTTCTCAGATGTCAGAACTGGTTGCTCCACCGTTTTCAAAACCCGAAAAACTTTTGAACATGGTCAGTGGTTTAGAATTAGTCAAGCTCAATCGCACCGACGAATGTTGCGGTTTTGGCGGAACCTTTTGCGTAGCTGAAGAAGCCGTATCGGTACGTATGGGCATAGACCGCGTAGATGACCACGTAAAAAACGGAACAGAAGTACTCACGGGCGGCGATATGTCGTGTTTGATGCACTTGGAAGGAGTGATTCGCCGTCGTCAATTACCCATCAAAGTAATGCACATTGCCGAAATTTTGAATGCAGGAGTACCGAGTAGAGAAGTGCCGAGGTTCAGCGATATTAGAAAGTATATGCCCTAAACCAAAAAAGAAGAATAGTGGGATATGTCGGATTATTATATAGACAACATCCATGAAAATTGAACGATTTGAAGACATTATAGCTTGGCAAAAAGCGCAAGACTTTGCAGTCTTGATTTACAAACACTTTAATACTTTACGCGATTTTAGCTTCAGAGACCAAATCTGTCGTGCTTGCGTATCTATTTCCAACAATATTGCGGAGGGGTTTGATCGCCATACCTCTAAGGAATTTACTCGCTTTTTATATATTTCTAAAGCCTCTTGTGCAGAAGTAAAATCAATGCTTTATCTCGCGCAGAAACTTGATTATATCGAAGCAGAAGTTGTAAAGGAATTGATCAACCTTTCAGAAGAAATTGCTAAAATTATACGTGGATTAATCAAAGCCATTGCTAAAGAATAACTAAGTACTCACAGCTCGGAACTAAGTACTCACAACTCGGAACTAAAAAATGAACCATTCCACTGCTGCTGAAAAATTCAATAACGATTTTGACCGTACCACTTGGCACGACGAAACGCTGTGGTGGGTACGCCAAAAGCGCGACCGCGCTGCTTTTGCCATTCCCGAATGGGAACAATTACGCGAAACAGCTTCGCAAATAAAACACAATGTACTGTCCAATTTAGATAGTTACTTGGTTGATTTTGAGAAAAATGCACAAACCAACGGCGTCACTGTGCACTGGGCAGCCGATGCCCACGAACACAACCAAATCGTTCTTTCTATTCTCAAACAGCAAGGAATTCATCAACTCGTCAAGAGCAAATCCATGCTCACTGAAGAGTGCCACCTCAATCCTTATTTGGCCGAGAATGGTATCGAAGTGGTTGATACTGATTTAGGCGAGCGTATTGTGCAGTTGGCCGACGAACCACCCAGCCACATTGTACTGCCCTGTATTCACTGGAAAAAAGAGGAAATAGGCGTGTTGTTCCATAAACATTTAGGAACCCCAGAAGGCTGCGCCGACCCTGTATTGTTGACCCACGCCGCCCGCGAAAACCTCCGCGAAAAGTTTTTGACGCGGCGGGTGGCAATCACGGGCGTAAATTTTGCCGTGGCCGAAACGGGTGAGTTTGTGGTCTGTACCAACGAAGGCAACGCCGACATGGGAGCTCACTTGGCCGATGTCCACATTGCCTGCATGGGTATTGAAAAAATCATCCCCAAACGCGAACATTTGGGTGTTTTCTTGCGCTTGTTGACGCGTTCGGCCACGGGGCAACCCATTACTACCTATTCAAGTCACTTTGCCAAACCCCGCGAAGGCCAACAAATGCACATTGTACTCGTGGACAATGGCCGCACAACGCAGTTGGGACGCGAAGAATTTCGGAATTCCTTGAAGTGCATCCGTTGCGGGGCGTGTATGAACACCTGCCCCGTGTATCGTCGCAGTGGCGGACACAGCTACCACAATGCCGTGGCAGGACCCATTGGGTCTATTTTAGCACCCAACTTAGACATGACCAAAAACGCCGATTTGCCGTTTGCCAGTACCCTTTGCGGAAGTTGTTCCAATGTCTGTCCCGTCAAAATCAATATTCACGAACAACTCTACGAATGGCGGCAAGTATTGACCAAAAGTGGACATTCGCCTACGGCTAAAACATTGAGTATGAAAGCAATGTCAGCTGTATTGTCTAACCCTACGGTGTATCGTATGTCAGGAAAAATGGGACGGTTTACGATGGCCAATGCGCCGTTTGTGGTCAACAACTCACTGAATCCGTGGTTTAAACAACGCGAAATGCCCGAACCTCCCAAGGAATCGTTTGGCGAGTGGTATAAGAAGAATAGAAGCTGATTTGTCGTCCTGCAAAGACCTCATGGTAACGTAAATTATCTGGGTTTTTAAAACGAGACATTTCCCAATAATATCAAGCGTTTATACAGATACCTGTGGCATGACAAAACATAGAAATCGACAATCAAAAATCGTAATTCGACAATGAGCACGAGTCGTGAAAAAATACTGGCGGCAGTCGCCAAAAATAAACCTGCTTCAACCCCTTTACCTACGATCCAAAATTTTGGAAACCCTTACGCTGATTTGGCCGAACAATTCAAATCTGTTTTGACAATGATAGGAGGGGCGGTAGTTGATGTCAAAGATTGGGAAGAAATCAAATGCTATACTCAAACGCATTTTGGTGGGCGTCGCATTGTTACAAATATCGTTTCCTTGACTGATATCGCCCAAGAAAGCTGGTTAAAATCCGACCCACACTCGTTAGAAGACGTGGGCTTGGCCATACTTCAAGGCCAGTTTGGGGTGGCAGAAAACGGCTCAGTATGGGTAACAGAAAACGAAATGGGACAACGCGCCACGCCGTTTATTGCCGAAACCTTGGCGTTGGTGGTGAAAAAATCGGAAATAGTCCCCAAAATGCACGATGCTTACGCCCGAATCGGGGCGGCCAGCTACGGTTTTGGGGCATTTATTGCGGGTCCTTCCAAAACCGCCGACATTGAACAATCGCTCGTATTGGGGGCGCATGGTCCTAAATCAATGCTGGCGTTTTTGATTGATTGAAAAAAAGTGAAACTTTGCTGATAAGTGTCTTCCCGAAAGTACTGTAACTTTCGGGAAGTTTTTTTATACCAGCAATCTTTCATTCTTATGCGATTCTTAAAGGTTCTTCTCAAGGTACTCGGCGTTATTTTACTTCTAATTATAGCACTGTTGGCGTGTATGCTCGCCCCCGTTGACGATACCCCTTATCAGCAAACCACTTACTACCAAGACTGGAAAAAATCAGTCAATAGTTTACCCCTGACGGTTAGCAATGACTCAAATCAGAAATCGGCAATCAGAAATCGGCAATCAGAAATCGGCAATCGTCAATCCTTACAAGTGGGTTGGGCCAAGGTAAACTTTACCCCCAAATCTCCCACTCCCACCGCAGGATACGGCGTGCGTCGAGGAGCTTTGTACAAATCGGTGCATGATTCGATTTATGTGCGGGCGGTGGTGATTGACAACGGAACTACGAAAGCCGCAATCGTAGCGGCGGATTTACTGATTATTCCCCCCGCCGTGACCGAACAACTCAAAACCAAACTCAAAGCCACGGGGATTCCTTTTGAGCAGGTGTATTTGGGAGCTACCCACACCCACAACAGCATGGGCGGCTGGAGTGATGGGATTGTAGGGAAATTGTTTGGTGGAGAATTCCGACCCGAAAATGTAACTTGGATTGCCGATGCCATTGTGAAAGCAGTAACATTGGCCCAACAAGACCTGAAACCCACCATCCTGGGATACAACGAAATGGCCGATACGGCCAAAGTCAGAAACCGTGCTTTTGATGAGGGCACGATTGACCCCTATCTACGTACCATTCAGTTGGTGAGAAGCGACGGCCAAAAAGCCTTACTATGTTCCTACGCCGCACACTCCACCATTATGAGTTCTGATAACATCGTACTTTCGCGCGACTACCCAGGGGTATTGGTTGACTCGTTGGAGAATGGCGAAGCCAATTTCGCGCTATTTATGTCGGGAGCCGTGGGAAGTATGGGTCCCAAAATTGGGGTAGAATCCGATTCTGATTTTGTTAAAGTAGGTACCGAGGCCGACAGTCTGGAAAGCGACGTTCAAAAGCAACTACCTAATTTTGAGACATTTGCTAATCCCGTATTTCAAATGGTGACGCTACCGCTGCCATTGCGCGAGCCCAATCCTCGCGTTACGTTGGGCTGGCGGTTGCGTCCGTGGGTGTTTCATTGGGCTTTTGGCGATTTTCCCAATTACGTCAAAGCCTTGCGCATTGGTAATGTGTTGATGGTGGGTTTCCCCTGCGATTTTTCGGGGGAATTGGTGGCCGAAATGAGCGCGTATGCCAATAAGAAAGGGCTGAAATTGATGATAACGAGCTTCAACGGTGGGTATATTGGCTACATTACCCCCGACAAATATTACGGCAGAGATACCTACGAAACCCTCACCATGAACTGGTTTGGACCCTTCAACGGGGCGTATTTTCAGGAAATTGTGCGGGATTTGGTGGATAAGATGTCGTGAGGAAGGGCAAAAATTAACTCAATTTTCCAGACAGTGTCCGGAAAATTGAGTTAGCCGCATTTTTTAATTATACTGCCATTGAAAAATAGAGAATAGAATACCCAACAGCTTTTTAGTCCTGTATTTTGAACAGTAACTTTATGAAAACCTTCCCAAAAACTATCCTCAAATCCTTAGAAAAAGCGCACAAAATCCAACCCATTGGCCGAAACAGTATCGAGCTTTTTAAGGAAAATTACCAACAGTTAGTTCATAGGGTTGAAGAAAGCGAAGCCAACAACGAATCAGAAGAAAATTTCAAAAATCATCTGATGGATTTTTTGAAAAACACCTATTTCAAAAACACCCACTTAGTCGCACCCAAAGGCAAAACCGATTTTGTGATTCATAAAACCAACGAGGGCAATTCGCCCGCTGCCATACTTTTTGAGGTAAAACGTCCCAAAAATATGGCTGAGATGGTTACTAAAACAAACCTCAACTGTAAAGCCATGCACGAACTAATGCTTTACTATTTTGAGGAACGCTCCAAACACCAAAACAACGACATTACCCACTTAGTCATTACCAATATCTATGAATGGTTTGTATTTGATGCCAATACCTTTGAACGATTATTCTACAAAAATACAAAACTTAAAAAGGAGTTTACCGAATGGAAAGAAGGCCGAAAAGTAAGTCGAAACAATGAGCTATTTTACAAAGAAATTGCCCAACCCACGCTAAAAGACCTCAACGAAGAAATCGAATTTACGTACTTTGATATCCGTACCTACGATAAAATAATAAAAAACAAAGACCTCGCCGACGACAAAAAAATAATAGACCTCTATAAAATCCTCTCGCCTACGCATTTGCTCAAATGGCAGGCCGCTACCGACGCCAACAAACTCAACAATAAATTTTACTCGGAGTTATTGCACATTATTGGTTTAGAAGAAGTAAAAGAGGCTGGCAAAAAACTGATTCAACGCAAAGACAAAAACACCCGAAACGAAGGCTCATTGCTCGAAAACTGCATTACAATTATCGAAAATGAAGAACGCCTACCCCATGTGTCGGATTTGCTCACTTACGGCAACGGCAAAGAAGAACAGTATTTCAATATCGGCCTGGAGTTGTGCATTACGTGGATAAACCGAATATTGTTTTTAAAACTACTCGAAGCCCAACTACAAAAATACCACAACAACGACCCCAAATATAAATTCCTGAACTCAGAAACCATCCGAGACTACGACGTACTCAACAAGCTTTTCTTTCAGGTATTGGCCAAGCCCCTCCACGAACGAAGCGAAAGCATACAGGCGCAGTTTGGTTTGATTCCATACTTGAACAGCTCCTTGTTTGATATTTCATCACTCGAAAGCGATACCGTCAGAATCAATAGCCTCGACGATAGCCTTGAGTTGCCACTCTACAAAAGTTCGGTCTTGAACGGCAATACAGCCCACAAAAACCGTAAACAACTCAATACCCTCCAATACCTATTTGCGTTTTTGGATGCCTACGACTTTGCCTCCGAAAACCAAGAAGACATTATAGAAGAAAACCGCGAACTCATCAGTGCCTCGGTGTTGGGGCTGATTTTTGAGAAAATAAACGGATACCGCGACGGCTCGTTTTATACGCCTGCTTTCATTACGGAGTATATGTGCCACAAAACCATCACAAAGGCAGTGGTTCAGAAATTCAATGATACAAAAGGATGGAATTGCGACACCATCACCGACCTCCACAATAAAATTGACAACTTAGCCGAAGCCAATACCATTTTTAATTCCTTGCATCTTTGCGACCCTGCCGTGGGTTCGGGGCACTTTTTGGTATCGGCGCTCAACGTCTTGATTTACCTAAAGGCAGAGTTAGGGATTTTGGTGGACCGACATGGCAAACGTCTTAAAAACTATAAAATCGAAATCGTAAACGACGAACTGCTCGTTTTTGATGAAGACGACCAACTGTTTCAGTACAAAGTATTGCCCAACGGCAAAGTAAACGCCGAAATTCAGCGGGTACAAGAAACGCTCTTTCACGAAAAAGAAACGCTGATTGAAAACTGCCTTTTTGGCGTGGACATCAACCCCAATTCCGTGAAAATCTGCCGCCTACGCCTCTGGATTGAGCTTCTGAAAAATGCCTATTATATGAGTGATGAGAGAAAAGTGATAAGCGAGGAGTCAAAAACCACTACTTATCATTCCTCACTCATCTCTCATCACTCCCTGCAAACCCTGCCCAACATTGACATCAACATCAAGCAGGGAAATAGCCTCCTGAGCCGCTACAAGCTCGACGAAGACCTCAGCGATGTGTTTCAAAAACAACGCTTTAGCCTCCAAACTTACCGCCACGCCGTGCAAGCCTACAAAGACAGCAAAAGCAAAGAAGCCAAAGCCGAACTGCTCCGATTTATTAATGACATAAAAGAGCAATTTAAGCAGACCGTGAGCAACCGAGACCCCAAACGAAAACAGCTATCGGACTTGAGAGGCAAACGCGCCCTGCTCGATATGAATATTGACTTGTTTGGCAATAAAAAACTATCAGACAAAGAGCTGAAAGCTCAAAAAACAAAACTTGATGCCGACATTGAGAAAATCGAAAGCCAAATGGCTGATATTGAAGAAAACCGACTCTACAAAGGCTCGTTTGAGTGGCGGTTTGAGTTTCCCGAAGTGCTCAACGACCAAGGCAATTTCGTAGGCTTTGATGTGGTGATTGGGAATCCGCCGTATATCAGGCAAGAAGAAATCAAAGACCAAAAAGCTAACCTCCAAGAGAATTATAAGACGTATTCGGGGGCAGCCGATTTGTACGTTTTCTTCGTTGAAAAAGCCTTCCAAATATTAAAAAACGGTGGAAAGTTTACCTATATCATACCCAATAAATGGATGCAAACAGGCTATGGTAAACCCCTCAGAAACTTACTTCTACAAAAAGAATTGCTGAACATCATTGACTTTGGCGACTTACAGGTTTTTGATGAAGCTACAACCTATCCTTGTATTTTAGAATTGGCCAATGCCGACCCCTCCGAGGTTTTCAAAGCAGCAGCTTTGAAAACACTTGACTACGGAAAAAATTTCAGCACGTTTATTCAAAGCCAATCAAATGACATTTCAGTAGCTAATCTTACCAACGAAACTTGGATATTGTCAAATACCGAAGACCAGCGTATTTTGTCAAAACTTAAAGAAAGTTGTATATCGCTATCAGAGTATATAGGAGGAGAAGCCCATTATGGAATTAAAACTGGCCTAACAGAAGCATTTATCATAGACGAAGAAACAAAAAACAAGATAGTTGAGGAAGATGAAAGCTCAACTTCCATTTTGAAAAGAGTTTTGAGAGGGAGAGATATTAAACCATACTATGCTCAATCAAACGGTGTTTGGCTGATTGGTACATTCCCAACCTTAAAATTAGATATTGATAATTTTTTAGGTGTAAAAAACCATCTTTTGAATTTTGGAAAAGATAGATTAGAGCAAAGCGGCAAACCAAATTCAAGGAAAAAGTCTTTAAACAAATGGTTCGAAACGCAAGATAATATTGGCTACTGGCAAGAGTTTGAAAAACCTAAAATAATGTATCAAAAATTTCAAGTAAAGCCTTGTTTTATTTATGATGAAGATGGACTTTACTGCAATGATTCAATGTGGATAATTTCAAAGGACGATAAAGTATTATTAGCCATTTTAAATTCAAAAATGGGTTGGTGGCTTATTTGTATTAGCCACTACTTAATCTGACAGTTGTGAGTTAACTTACAGTTTGCTGTGTGAAAAGAAAAACAGGTTCAATTCTTTTCTCCCAAGCTAATTTGGCCGCATCCACAAAGGTCTGATAAGGCGTTTTTCCAAAGCAATATTTCCCTTGATGCGTTCTGTGTCGATTGTAATCTTCAAGCCAAATATCCAAATCTTTTTGTAATTCATCTAAGGTGTTGTAGAGCTTTTTTCGAAACGCTACGGCATAAAATTCATCTTGAATCGTTTTATGAAAACGTTCACAAATTCCATTTTGTTGTGGTGATTTAACTTTGGTTTTGGTATGTTCTATATCTTCTAAAGACAAATACAATTGATATTCGTGATGTTCAATTTTACCACAATATTCTGTACCCCTGTCAGTAAGAATCCTCAAAAGTGGAACAGAATGGGTATCAAAAAAGGGCAATACTCTATCATTCAACAAGTCGGCGGCCACCAAAGCTGTCTTGCTTTGATAGACTTTGGCAAAGGCAACTTTGGAATAAGTATCTACAAATGTTTGCTGATAAATGCGGCCTACTCCTTTGATAGTCCCTACAAAATAAGTGTCTTGAGAGCCTAAATAGCCTGGGAATTCGGTTTCTATCTCTCCAAGAGCCTGTTTTTCTTCTTTGGCTTTTTCCATGGCCTTCAACTGGGATTCAGTCAAAATCAAACCATCCTGAGCTACTTTGGCCTCCAGTGCTTTGAGCCGTTTAGAGAAAGTTTCTAAATCGTGCCGCAGCCACACCGAGCGAACCCCGCCAGGAGAAATAAAAAGGCCCTTTTTTCGCAATTCATTACAAACACGTTGCTGACCATAAGCGGGTTGTTCAACAGCAAACTCAACAACTGCCTGTTCTATTTGTGCCGCCACTCGATTTTTCTCAATAGGTTTACGACGGCTGATTTCCTGTAAAGCGGCTTCTCCCCCTGCTTCATAAAGTTCTTTGAAACGATAGTAAGTGTCTCTGCTATAGCCCATCACTTTACAAGCCTGAGATACATTGCCGAGTGTTTTGGCAAGATTCAAAATTCCTACCTTGTTGCGGATTACTTTTTCCTGAGTTGTCATTGTTCTTAATCTGTTTAATCGTTACAAATTTAATTGATTTGTCAGATTAAATCTTGACTATTACAGCTTATTTCAAAATACTGCACTGCTATACAAAACGGCTATCAGTTGATTTGGAATTATTTTAGTCAAATACTTATCCCAACCGCCAACGAAACTCAATCAAAAAACATCATCGAAAAAGTAGACCAAATCCTAACCTTAAAAAAAGCCGACCCCACTACCGACACAAGCCAACTCGAAGCCGAAATAGACGCAATGGTGTATGAACTATACGAGCTAACCCCCGAAGAAATAGCGATAGTGGAGGGGTTGCATTAAGCAACCTTGTCAAGGTTCAGAACCTTGACAAGGTTTTCGAAGTCAGGCAATTAAAGTGCCTAATTTTTGGTTATATTTGTTAAAAATCAACCAACATGGAAACATTACTCATCGAAATTCGTGACCCTAAAGGAATGAACTTGCTTCGAGACCTTGAGGAAATGGATATTATCAAGATATTAAAACGAGAAGAAACCCTTAAACCTAAAGAAAAATTATCAGAGCGGTTTCGAGGCTGTATTAGTCCAGAAGAAGGCGAAAAGTTGAATGAATATATCAAACAAAGCCGAGAAGAATGGGAGAGGGATTTTTGATGGATACCAACGTAACCTCAGATTATTTGAGCCGAAGACTACCAATCAAGGGGTTGGATTTTATGGATACAGTAGTTAATAAAGCCCCCAATATGTCAGTAATCAGCCGAATAGAACTGCTTGGTTATATCTCACCACTCAAAGAAAAAATTCGAGAATTTGTTGAAGTGTCTAATATCTATGATTTAGATGAAGCCATCATCATTCAGACTATATCGTTACGGCGTCAAAGAAAAATCAAAATCCCTGACGCTATCATAGCTGCTACAGCGTTAGTCTATGATTTAACCTTAATCACGCACAACCTATCTGACTTTGAGGGGATTTCAGGTTTAAAAATAATAGATGCCCATTTGCTTTAAGCACAAAATAGCCTTGGAAAGGTTGGGAAACCTTTCCAAGGCTCGATGTCACCTACTTCTGCGGTCGTTTATACCGAATAGGAGCCGCAGGCTCAGGTTTAAGCGTTACGCCCTGCGTTTTCAACAAGTCTAAGGCCACCTGCACCGATTTTTCGAGTTGAGGATCTCCACCTTTGGCTACTTTGGCGGGGTCTTGGAGTACTTCTACATCGGGGGCAATGCCCTCTCCTTCTACGGCCCATTTTCCGTCCACGTCATAAAAACCGCCACGCGGCGCGACCATACGGCCACCGTCGATGAACGGCGGCGTGTCCCACGTCCCTACCAACCCGCCCCACGT
This sequence comes from Runella sp., assembly GCA_044228585.1. GTDB lineage: Bacteria > Bacteroidota > Bacteroidia > Cytophagales > Spirosomataceae > Runella. The sequence goes on from JBGAUP010000045.1 coordinate 18,620, forward strand.
GCGCGTACCTACGAGCGGCCCTACTTTGGCTTGACGGAATAGGAAAGGCATGAGGTCGCCTCCCGAACCTGCGCGTTCGTTCACAATCATTACTTTAGGGCCCCAAAGTCCCGCCATCGGTGTGGTAAAAGGTTTGTGGTCATTGGCGCGACTGTTGAAATAACCTTGTAGTTTTCGGGCCAACACGTCCACAATGTAGTCGGCTGCCGAGCCGCCGCCGTTGTTGCGTTCGTCAATCACTGCCCCTTTTTTGTCTTGTTGGGCAAAATAATAACGGTTGAAATATTCGTAGCCACCGCTGCCCGTATTAGGAATCCAAACGTAAGCCAACTGCCCATCAGACAACTCCGATACTTTCCGACGGTTGCCCTCCACCCAAGCCCGCGTGCGTAGCTGTGCTTCGTTGGCAATGGGCACCACCGTCATCAACTTAGCGGATTTTAAGTCGGGGGTAGCGCCTACCCGAATTTTGATTTGACGATTGGCCGTACCTTCCAATAAACTGTAAATATCGGTTTCGGCATTCACGGGTGTTCCGTTGATTTCCAACAGATAATCGCCCTCTTTTATATCTATGCCAGGCCCGGCCAGCGGTGCCCGAAGTTCTGGATTCCAGTTTTCGCCCGTAAAAATGGTTTTGATACGATAAAGGCCGTTTTCGATGACAAAATCTGCCCCCAAAAGTCCTGCGGGGTTGTTATTGTCCAAAGTCGGAAAATCACCTCCCGAAGTATAAGAGTGTCCCACGGCCACTTCGCCTCCCAAAATATCCACCACGTAGTTGAGATCGGTGCGGTGACGAACATGGTCAACCCAAGGAGAATACCACTGATAAATATCGTTCCAAGGTGCTCCGTGTACATTGCTCACGTACAAGAAATCCCGTTGATAGCGCCATCCTTCGCGGAAAATTTGCTTGTATTCGGCTTTGGGGTCTATCTGAATTTTCATCCCACTCAAATTCAATCGGCCATCGCCTACTTTGGCCGTTGCCCCTGTTGCGTTGGCAATACCCCACGTTGTTTCGCTCCGATATAGTAAATTTTTGCGGTCGTGAGAAGTTTCCGCAAATTGAATACCTTTCAAGAAATCCTCGTTTTTTTGGTCTTTTAGCGTGTATTTGTGAAGCGTAAATCCTGGCTGGTCAGGAATCGTTTCGGAGAAAAAAAGACTGCCTTCTGGGCCTGCCACAATGTCTCCGTAATCTTTCACGGGAACTTTCGGTAAGGCCAAAATCCGTTGGTCAAGTCCTTCTAAATCTATTTTCACTACTACTTCTTTCTTGGCTTCGGCAGGTTTTTCGTCTTTTTTAGGTTCTGCTTTTTTCTCTGCTACTTTGGCTTTGCTTGGGGCTGGCTCTTCCTTTTTTTCTACTTTAGGGGCTTCTTCCTCGTCACTTTTGGGCAAAAATGGCGAGGGTTCGCCTTTGGCCAACACAATCATATACACGCCCCGCGTAACGGGCATTTGGTACGAACTCATGTCGAGCCAACCCGTATTGAGGGCATAGTTGGTACTGGCCAAAAAGTACAGGTACTTTCCACTGGCATCCCACACGGGCGAAATAGCGTCCGACATTCCGTCGGTCAATTGGTGGGTTGCGCCTGTTTCGATATTGTGTACCTTAATGGCCTTGTATTGATTATCCAAAATTCGGGCGTAAGCTATCCATTTGCTATCGGGAGACCATACAGGGTTCAAACTTCGGTCAGGGTGAGCGTAGCGTTCGGTGTCAATCTTTTTGGGCTGACCGTTTTCGATGTTTACAACCCACAAATTATAGTCGGTGTCGGTATAAGCAAGGTGTTTGCTATCGGGCGACCACGCTGGCCGAAAGAAAAAAGTAGGACTCGGCAAGGCAATGGCGCGGGGTTTTTGGAGACCTTCTTGGTCCGAAATCATCAGTTGATACTCCCCGCTGGCATCCGAAAACCACGCGATTTTTTGACCATCGGGCGACCACGTAGGATAGCGGTCGGCTACACCCGAACTGTGGCTGATGTTTCGCCAATCGCCATTTTCTTTAGGTACGGTAAAAATATCACCTCGGTATTCAAACAAAGCCCGCTTGCCCGTGGGCGAAAGCGAGGCGTTCAATAGAGCCGTCGGACGTACATCTTGCCAGCGGGGCAAAGCCCACGCAAAATCGCCTTGTACGTTGATAACGAGCTGTTTGGCCTGTCCTGTTTGTGGGTCGAGGAGGTGCAAATAGCCGCCTTGTTCATACACAATTCGGTCGTTGGAAGCGTCTAAGCTTTTCACGTCAAAATCTTTGTGAAAGGTGACTTGCTTTAGCTCATTGGTTTTGGGGTTAAACGACCAAATGTTATTGGCATAATCGCGTTCCGATAAAAAATACACGACGTCTTTGTACCAAACGGGGTCGGTGTGCCGCTCGCGGTCGGTTTGGGGAGTGGTTTTGAGCGTCAGCGTTTTTAAATCCACAATCCAAATCGGCAAGGCTTGTCCACCGCGATAATTGCGCCATTCGGGATCCCAAAAACCAATGGATTGATAAGCGGCCATTTGTCCATCGGGCGAAATCTCACCCGCGTGGGCCTGCGGAATGGGCAATTCTTCTTGAAAACCACCTTTTGCACTGACCTTAAAAAACTTGGCAATAGCCGTAGGGTAGCCACTTCTTCCCGACCGAAATACGATGCTTTGCCCGTCGGGAGTCCAACCCTGTACCGCATCTTCTCCTGGATGCCAAGTAAGCCGTTTGGGTTCACCGCCTGAGGCCGAAATAACGTACACGTCGGTATTGCCACCATACTGCGCCGAAAACGCAATCATGCTGCCATCGGGCGAAAAATGCGGCAAAGACTCTGTACCTTCGTGGGTGGTGAGGCGTATTGCACTGCCGCCGTCGCGGTCCACCATCCAAAGGTCATCGGCATACACAAAGACAATGGCGCGGTCGCTGACGGTAGGCTGACGCAACAGCCGAGTACCTTGGGAAAAGCCCGCCAAAGTGGCGCAAAAGAGCAGCGAAAACAAAGAAAAAAGTCGCATAAAAAAGGTTTTGATAGATGAAGTAGTTAATAAACAGAAAGTTATAAAGTTTATACTTATCCCTTTTAGATTTATTATTTCGTGTTTTTTATATAAGGATATAGAGGAATATAAACGATTTTTTCATTCGAATCGAAAATGTCCATTAAACCGTGTCAAAAGTTTATAACACGTTGGTTATCAATACACCAATTATTCTATAAGTGGTACAGAAACTCTAAAATATTTATCGGTCTCGGCTACCTCAACAGGCTTGGAAGAGAGGTAACTGTACAAGGCTTTGAAATCGTTGAGTCCTCTTTTATTGGAGGTGGTGACGGTGCCTCGTTTTTGGAGGTTGTTTTCAACTACCAAATAACCGTTTTCTTCTCGAATCGAAATTTGTAAAGGCGACTCGACGGCTGTTGTATTGTGCTTGATGGCATTCTCAATGAGGTTTTGAATCGTGACAGGGACAATTTTTTTATCGTACAACTCTGCTGGAATCACCATATCAATGGACAAGCCTTCCCCGTAACGCATTTGTAGAAGCCCTATAAAATCTTGAGCAAAGTGCATCTCTTGTTCTAACTTCACTACCTCTTGGTGGTCATTTTCTATCAGATAGCGATATACTTTTGTGAGTTGGCGCAGGTATTTAGACGCCATTTTGTGGTCTTTGTAAATAAGGCTGTCTAAAACAGCCAAGCTATTGAATAAAAAATGGGGATTGAGTTGATTGACAAGATTTTGGTAACGTCCCAAGAGTTTTTCCCGCTCCAGTAAGATAGTTTTTCGTTCGGTTTCGATTTGTTGTTGTTGGGCAATTTCCAATTTTTTGTTGAAAGTCTAATTTTTCTTTCAATTCCTGATTGAGTTGACTTTGTAAAGTACGTTGCTCTTCCGACCGTTTGAGTTCGGTGCTATGTTGCTGTTGAATAAGCCTCACTCGCCACTTATACAGCAAAACCCCGCCTGTTATGGCAAGTAGTAATAATAGCACTCTGAACCACCAGGTTTGCCAAAATGGAGGATGAATAATAATAAACAATTGTGTAGCTGCTGGATTCCAAATACCGTTGTTGTTGGCAGCTTTGATGTGCAAAATATACTCTCCAGGAGGCAAGTTGAGGTAGTTGAGCGATGGATTATGAGTAGGAGAACTCCACTTTTTTTCGGCGTTTTCTAACCAAAAAGTATATAAATTTTTCTCAGGATAGTCGTAGTTAAGAGCTGCCGCCTGTATGCTCAGGTCGTTTTCGTCATAATCCAGTACAATTGTTTTACGGCTGGTTATCAAAGGAGTAGGTAGCATCTCCTTACCGTACACATTCACCGATGTAATCACCACCGCAGGGATGAAAGTGTTGATTTTTAAGTTATTAGGGTTGAGTTGAACCAGCCCTCGTGTTCCTCCGAATAGTAAATTGCCGTCGTGGTCTCGGGCAACTGATTCAGTGTTGATATTGAAAACTTTGAGATTGTCGGTGCTGCCGAAACTTGCAAATTTACGGTTCGTTTCGTCATAACGACATAGCCCATTGGACGTTCCAATCCAGATGTATTTTCCGTGCTTGATTAGTGCCGAAATATTATTATTCGGTAAACCGTCTTGGGTTGTGTAAGTGGTGAAGCGTTGGGTCTGAACATCCAAACAGCCCAGCCCATTGTCAGTTCCCATCCAGATATTACCCTTACTATCCTCTACAAACGACATCACGTCATTTTCGGTTAGACTGTGCGGGTCGTTTTCTTGATGGCGGTACCGTTTAAAGGTAGAGAGATCTGGACTAAGGCACAACACTTCATCCAGCCCAGAGCCAATCCAAAGATTTTGGTGGCTATCTATGTAAAGTGAATGATAGCGATTTATGGGTAAGCGGCGTATCCTCTCATCATTAAAGCGATTGGCAAAAGTCTGTGTATGCGGGTCGTAGAGGTTTAATCCTTCGTCGGTACCAATAAAAATTTGTCCATCGGCGCGCTCTGCTATCTCAAAAATATTTCTTCCCACCACAAAATTGCGTTGTGGCAGAGAGTCAGGAGGCGACGGGTTTTGGTCATTGGGAAAGTTGTTGAAGAGAGCAAAATGTCCTGTTTTAACATTGAGTTCGTAAAAATGGGCATTCGTTCCAACCCACACCCTCCCTTGAGAGTTTACGTGTACACAATTTATGTTGTTTTCGAGCAAGCCTTTTTTTGCATGCGAAGTGGTATGATAGCGTTTATATCGCTTGGTAGCGGTATTGACCCAAATGAGTCCATCGTCGGAGGGTAGCCAGAGGTGATTAAATTTATCCACGAAAGGCCTGTCAATCATTGTACCATTGGCAGTTAGTGGTTTATAGCCTATTTCTTCAAGTGGATAACTAAACATTTCTAAAGATGGATTGAAGCGACTTACACCGTCATGTCATATGGAACTAAACCAAATTAAGCCTGATTGATCTTGGAAGATATGATTGATGACATTAGAACATAAACTGGTGGGGTTGTATATGTCATGTTGGTAGGCTGTGAATCGTTGGAGTATTTCGTCATAAGAAAAGCACCTCCTCCTTGGCTGCCTCCCAAAATGTGCCATCTTGGGTACAAATCAGGGTACTAATTGTATAAGATCCGCTGGGTACTGCTGAATTTTTCGAAAAGCTGGGTTTTAGGATTGTACAAAGCCATACTACCGCTACATGGAAGCCAAGGGCTATATGACCCGTTTTTGGATTTTTGGCCAAAGAAAAAACAGAATTTTCAGGAATACTTCCCAGTTCGTCGTTTTTACAAAATACGGTAAATGATTTTGTCGGTGTATGGTAGCCGTATAGCCCTAAGTCTGTACCAATCCAGACTTGCTCGCCATCTATCAAAATATGGTGTATAGAATAAACCGACTTTTGAGAGGAAGAATCGGTTGGTAGGGAGAGTAGCTTGATTTCTTTCGTTTTGGGATTGAGGATAAAAACACCTCCTGATGTACCCAACCATAGTTGTCCATCTGCATCTTCGGCAATGAAACGCACATTGTTGCAATCACTGCCCCATTTTGTAAAATAAAATCGCTCAAACTGCCCCGTGCGAGAGTCGAGACGATTGAGACCTAATGCAGTACCTACCCAAAGTGTACCATTGCGAGTTACAAATACAGTACGAATATAATTACTTGATAATGAAGAAGTATTGCCGCTCTCGTTCGTGAAGCTTTTAAACCGATGACCGTCATAACGTACTAAACCCGAAAAAGTACCTATCCAAATAAACCCAGCCTTATCCTGTACAGTAGCTGTCGTATAAAAATTGGGAAGGCCTTGTTTGATACTCAGATGCTGAAAAATAGCTGTTGAAGGCTGTCCATGCACATAGGAAGCCTCCATGATGATGAGTAGGCCAAGCGTAAGCCAACGAACAATCCATCGGATGAATAAACAAGAAGGCACGATAAGGCAAAGCTAAGACAATGAATGACTTGTGTAAAAATGCGAAAAATAGTTGTAATCTTCGATAGTTTACAATTGAAAGTAATGGCTACCCTAAAAATCTGTAACCGAAATAGCGGTTTGGCGATATAATCGCCCATGAGAGTTAATTGTCATTCAATCGCTTTACGCCCAAATACAGCGGATAGCTCAGTACCAGAAACCCAAGGGCATAGACACTACTGCCAGGGTCTTGAAAACCTGCTCCAATCAAAAAAGCCAACGAAGCAATTAACACTATCCAAGGCACTGCGGGATAGCCTGGGACTTTCCACGGGCGAGCAACGTCGGGTTCGGTTTTGCGGAGATAGAGCAGCGACGCAAAGCCCGAAGTATAACCAATCACGAAAAAAAACGTGGCAATGTCGGAGAGCTTACCGCTGGCTTCTTTGCCACTGATGATAAACACAATGGCCATTGCGACTGAAAGAGGCATGGCAATACTGGGCGTTCCACCCGCATTGACGCGTGTACCTTGCCGAATAAAAAGGCCATCACGGCTCATTGAATAGAGCACGCGGGGGTTAAACATCACTTGGGCATTCACAATTCCCAGAATAGAAATCATCAGAAAAAAGGTTACAATTTTGCCCGACTGTTCCCCAAAAATCAGCGTGATGGCATCTGCCGCCGCAAGTTTGGACTGTTGCAATACGGGCATAGGCAAGATATACAAAATGGCAGCATTGACCAATAAGTAAATGGCAATGATTAAGACCAAACCCCCAATCATGGATTTGGGAAGATTGCGGGTAGGGTCGGCGTCTTCTTCGGCAAAATAGGCGGCTGTGTGCCAGCCGTCGAAGGTGTAAAAGATGGCTTGCAGGGCAAAAATGAAAGCAGCAACCATTGAGCCTTTTTGGGCGGCTTGGGCGGTTGTTTCTACGACTTGGGTAGGAGTGACGGCATCGCCATAGATAAAACAGATGGCCACAAAAGCAAAAAGACCTACGCCCTTGGCTACACTCATCATTTCTTGGGCACGGCTGGCGGTGCGTAGCCCAATCCAGTGCAATAAACCAAGTCCCAACAAGATGGCAACAGAGAGGTAAGTTTCATATCCTGCTGTTTTGGGCAGCAATAAAGCGATGTACTCACTCATGGTAAAGGCCCCAAAAGCCGTAGCAGCAGAGGTACCCAGCCAACTATTGAAGCCCACCACAAACCCCGCATAGCCCCCAAAAGCTCGCTTGGCATATACATACCACGCTCCTGCCTTTGGGAAAGTAACCCCCAGTTCAATGGTACACAGAACCCCTAAGAAAGCATAGACACTTACCAAAATCCATACGCCCATGATGAGCCACGGGTCGCCGAGGGCATTGGCAATGGGACCAGGCTTACGGAGAATTCCCGTACCGATAGTGCCACCAATGGTGACAGCGATACCGAAGCCTACACCGAGAATTTTGAGGAGTTGATTGTTTTTCGGTTTCGAGTTTGCGGATTCCATAAAGAAGGTTTAGGTTGGGAGATTGAGCGGCAGTTGCTAAGTTGGTAAAAAAAAATCAATCACCCAACTTTTGCGCCCGACAGCCTTACACCAAACCATGTTCTACGGCAAACTTTACCAAATCGGCAGGCTTGTTGATTCCGAGCTTGAGGTTGATGTTATTGCGATGAGTTTTGACGGTAGCTACGCTCAAAAATAGCTTTTCAGCAATTTCGTCGTTGGTATAACTTTTCCCCACCAAACCGATAATTTCTATTTCACGCTTTGTCAGTTGAAACTGTTTCATGAAAGAATCATCGGCGTGCATGTGGGCGGTCGTGCTTTTGGTCAGTTTAGGGTCGTAGTATTTCTTTCCTTCCACTACCGCTTCAATGGCGTTGAGTACTTCATCCACGCCCGAATTTTTGAGGATGTAACCCTGAACGCCCATTTTTTGGCAATCTTCCACAAACTTACGGTCGCTGTACATGGTCAGGATAATGATTTTGACTTTTGCATAATCCTTGATAATCTGCGCTGCTACGTCCAGCCCATTGAGGT
>JBGAUP010000436.1:0-3176 GCA_044228585.1 Runella sp.
ATTATCCACACTTTTGGGATACGAGCATAAAATCGCCACAAATCACACAAAATAATAGTTTAATGCCATGAAAACAACGCTTGTTCAATCTCATAAGCCTATCGAGAGGTTATCTAAAAAGTGGGATAGTTTACCAAAATTCAAATCAGAAAAACAAGGTTATCAGCAACCCCAGCCCACACCAGTAGCAAAGCCTAACCAAAACAGTTGGGACTTGCTGATGAACCAGAGCGTGTCCTACCAAATACTCGAAAATGTAGGGCTGTTGCTTGGGTTACTATTAGACGTTAAGCACCCCTTTTTCTACCTATATTAACTCAATATCCGAATTATAATCGAATACGTCCGAATAGATACGGATAAATGCTAATCTGTCAAAACCATGAACAAGCGTTGTAAGCACTGCCATAAACCCGTTGAAGGGCGACTCAATCGGCTCTATTGTTCCGCTAAATGCAAGTCGGAGCATAATAACCAACTCGCACGGGTGCGAAATGAAGGGATGCGCCAAACCGTGCAGGTTGTGAAGCAAAATCGTAATATATTGAGGGCTATTACAGAGTTAGCCCCCAACCAACCTATACCCGAACAGGCATTGCAAAATACAGGGTTTCAACTTGGTGTTGTGAGCGGTATAGGGCCAAATAACGAGTTCCTTTATGACGATTATGCCATTGAGCGGCTTGAAAATAAAATGTTCAAAATTTTAAAAGTCACTAAGCAATGACCATTAGACCCATGACTTTTGCAGACCTTTCCAGACAAACCGAAAGGATGCCCATCTTGACCGATACCGAGCCTGTAAACGAGGCCACTTATCCATCAACGCTATTCCAGCCCAGCCAAGGCAAGCATCATTTTACGATGAACTGGCTCTTTTGGGTAATGCTAATCATGGTAGCAGGGTTAGCTTATCTCTCCTTTGACCGTATTTTGGAGTGGTTTATCAGAGTCGTCAAACCCGCATAAAAGCTGAAACCCAAACAAATTAGGCGGCTCATGCAACAAACAAAAAGGAGAATACAATTTTGTATTCCCCTCCATGACTTCGGGTGTACATGGACTACAAACAACCAATCCAAGTTTGCGTTGGTTAATGCCCAATTTGGTGAACCAGCGTTTCAATTCTATTTTGGAGGTAGGTTTTGAAGAATTTAACACCCTCAATTTTAAGGGCGGTAAATTCTTCAATGCAAAGGGTGAAAAATGCCTGCTCCTATTATTGAACCTGAATCATTCTATCACCAGCCGCTTGTCGAATGGTAAGCTGTTGGGTGGCTTCTTGCGACTTTTACGCTTTCCTGTATAAATCCAAGCAATATCAAAACCAAAATATCGCCCAATGTGGTCAAAATAGTGCCAAAATTCTCTAAAATCATCTATCCAAATGTAACGGTCGGCGGTGCAAAGTAGATAAAAAAGCATTTCTTCATCCGTAGAAAAAGAGTGGGTGCTTCTTTTTTGCCGTGAGCTTAGTGGGTCGGCATAGCGTTGAAAAAACACTGGGGCTGGCACAGGCGGACGCTTAGGCCGATGTAAATACAGCGCATAAATGTTGAGGCCGTAATACGACGCAATGGCATCTAAGTCTTTGAGGGTCTTGGGCATTTCGTCGTAATACACATAGCGGTCAAACAGCCGCATGACTTGCCATAGTAACTCTTGGCGTTGGGTGGGAGTAAGGGGTGGGGGCATTATACTAAATTTTCATTTTCCTACTATTACTTCTCTACTGCTGCGTTTGCTTGCTCAATGATGCTTCTAATATGTTTGGTTATTTAGGTTTGGATTTCTAACGGCGGAAGTAGAATTAGAATCTGGCAAATCCTCCTTGATTATTTATTACTCACCTTGCCTATTAGCTGGCTTACTACATTACCTCAAAAGCCTAAAATATACCAACATTAACCCCACGGCATTAGGATTTACTGCTAATTGGGAGAATGAGGGGTTGTTTAGGTAGTAATCAAAGCAAAATTATACTTTCATCCCCAGCAATATTCCGAATTTTTAAGCGAAAAGGTTTTTGCTCAGAAGTGATTTTAGCGTTCCAAAAGGTTTTTGTTTTTACACCATTCTGAATCATATAGCCTAATTTATCAATCTTTATTTCGTTGTCACTGTTCCAAATACCATCGGTAGCCGTGCAGTCTAAACTAACCATCTCTATCAATTCTAAACCATTTTCACTGATTTCAATAGGTTTGAATTTACGTTTTGGCTTTGGATTTTCTTCACTTTCTTCGTCATCTTCAATGGGCGTTAAAACATCTTTTTGATTTTTGCTTAAGCCTCGTTTTTGGTTATAGTCATTTATTTTCTGTGTTAGCCTGTCGCTGACAAAATGCTTGATTTCTACTTCAAAAACACCTTCTTTTTCAGTCAATTCATACTCTGTAATATCATCAATCACCACTTCTGACAGTAATTGCTTTAAATCTCGTAATTCAACTTTTATCGTAGTTGGGTTGTTGTCTTTGATAAAATCTAATAGTTCCTTATTATCTTCAATATCAATGTAGTAGATTATCACCTGCTTTGTTCCTGAATCTAAATCGGGCATGGCTTCGTTTAGAATTCGATTTATTAGTGGCTTATCTAAAATTTTGGTATTGTGGTCAAGCAAATTCGGAATATAAACAGGTATTTTCCCTAATTTACTATCAGTTATTGCACCCGCCCAAAACTTATCTAAGGTATCTTCCTTGTGGAGCCCAGAAATGAGGTCTTTCATTTTATCCATTGTTTGTTGAGGATTTCTGAACAATGAAACCCCATCTTTTACCTCCAAAATATCAAACGATGCTCCTGCCGCCAACAAGCGGTCTCTCGTAGTCTGGATACTGTTAATACCAATATCAGCATGAATAAATCTACGCCCCAACTTATGAGCTACTGCTGCCGTTACGCCACTTCCTCCAAAGAAATCAGCCACTACAATTTTCGATTTAGGATTTAGCTTTAATATTCGTTCAAGAAGAATAGAACTTTTTTCTGTTGAATAATCATTTTGAAAATGATATGCAGGGATATCATCCCATAGTGAATCACATAGACTCTCAGTAGTTGCAGGAATAAAATATTCAGGTTTTCCTGTATTTGGATTTGCTCTTAATGTACCTTTTTCTATTGCATCTATTGCTTTTTTCTCACTCCAACGCCAATGGTTATTAGAA
>JBGAUP010000437.1:0-3175 GCA_044228585.1 Runella sp.
TTGTCGTTTTGTTATGATGAGTATGAGTTTTTAGTACCAATCATTACCCAAAACTATCATTTTGAACAATGGGTAAAATCTCAAAACTGCAATTACTAAAAAGCACGATACGACGAAAACAGGCGTAGCCTAATTGGTTTATCAATACGTCGGTTCTGCAAAATACCCCCTCTAAAACGCTCCAAACGCACTTTTTTCCGAAAAGACCCTTTTTTGACCCTCAAAAACACTCCTGAATATAAGGCTTAAAAATATGCCGTAAGCAGGATATAAAAATCACTGTAAACGTGCTCAGCTCACTCACAGTGTGACTAATCGAGGCTTACTTTGCCCAGGAATTTCACAGATAAACATCAACGCCCAATTTGAACCATACCGTAGTTTTGTTATGTTTGTAAGGTAAAGGCTCAACACCCTAAAAGACAATGACACAATTCACCATCACAATCAGCGAAAGCAAACAGGCCGAAGCCCTACTTCGTTATTTGGAGTCTTTGGACTTCGTGAAGGTAGAACGAAAAATAGTGCCTGGACCTCCCAAACCAAAAGCACTCAAAGCCGCGCAAGGAATGAGGGAGTTTTTAGGGACATTGCCCAACGGAAAGGCCAAACAAGCCGATGTAAAAGTAATAAGCCACATTTGAACCTATCAAACCCTAAAGTTCGTTGATGCGTGTCTAACACTCCAAGTATGGTACAGATTTTGTAGCTTTGAAAATTGAATCACCAGAATAACCAATAGGAAAGCAATGTTTTTTTTCTTCCATGAAATGGCTTCTCATCTAAGTCAGCTTCAAGAATGGCTCAAATTACTTCATTCAGAGGAGTACCGAAGCGAATTTAAACAAATTGCCGAAAACGGCACGGTGATTGATTGGGAAACACCACTTCCCGCTTCTGAAGCCGCCTCCGTCCTATTCGCCTACGACGGAGCAAAACAACTCATGCCGATTATTGGTCAGTTTCCCGAAGTTGCACAACTCATTCCCGTTGAAGTACTCAATGGATTTGTTAGGATACTACGCGATATACAACCCGTCGAAAACCTTCTACGCCCCTATGCCAATGGTGAATGGAACGAAGCCCAATTTGAACATGAAGTTTTAAAATCGGCTATTCGTCATCGACGCCGTAACCGTTTCAATCCTGCCATTTCTAAGCTATTAAGTAATGAAGTATAGCCAAGCAGATATTATAGAAGTAGTGTTTCCTTTGCCCAATGGGCAACAAAAAACGCATCCAGCCCTCATTATCTCTAATCGCGATGTTTACGAAGCAGAAGGTGTCTATTATGCCGTAATGCTTTCTACTAAAGAGTATAACGAGGTGTTTACAGTTATTCTTACGCCTTCTGATTTTGAATACCAAACCAACCAATCCTCATTTGTGAAATGCCAATTGATTGAGCAATTTGAAGATTTTGAAATTATTCGTCGTTTTGGGAAAGTCAAATCAAGTGCTTTCAGTAAGGTTTTAAAGCATCTCAACCAAAGTGTATTTTCTTATCAGGTTAATACATAATCTTCCCCCCCCAAAAAACCAAACTTTATTTGGCTGTTTTACCCTGATTGGCCCCTATTGGCTACCGATGCACCGCAGAGCCGCCGCCGCTCCTGACGCTATCCCCTACTTTTGGCCGTTGATGACCAAAGATTATTCTGAATTATGAGAGGTCGTAGAAATAAGATTACTTAAAATCATCACTAAAATCCTCTCCACGTGGCGATAAAATACTTCTATCAAGAATTTTTGCTCTTAGTTTTTCTATTAACTCTTTTGAGGTCATCACATGAGGTGCTGTTTCCTTGTAATGCTTTTTAATCTGTTTATCATCAATCAAACCCAACTGAATGAGAATTGTAGATGCAGTAAAAAAATCCCAAAAAGATGATTCTTTAGTTACTTCATGAATATTTGAGAAGGTAAACTCTGGAATTTTCAAGTCCTTTTCGTCATCATAATGTTCACCTGCAAATTTTAAATAAAAATGGACCTGGGCTAATTCATAGAACTTACTAAGTGCATAAGCTTTCATTGATTCTATTCTATCCTGATATACTTTTTGCGTCTCCTCCAGTTCCTTTACCCGCTTCTCCAACTCCTTTTCACGTTCGCTATCTCCGACCTTTTGAGCCTCACCCGTGAGCAGTTCAATCACACTTATACCCAAAACATCTGATATTTTTTGAATTTGGGTAATGCTCCAGTCTTTTCCGTTTTTTTCATACCTATTATAATTCGATGGGTCTATATCCAAAGCTTCACTCATTTTAGCCTTAGAAATCCCCTTTTCTTCTCTAATCCTCTTTATTTTTTCGGTAATGCTGTCCATTTGTAATCATTTGTATTACTGCACTTTGCAAAGATAAGAGTGCTAAAAACAAAAGATATGGTAAATAAAACTTGTTTTTATGGTTTTTAATACCATAATTTGCGGTAAATAAAACCATTTACAAAATGAATACACAAAACCGCCCTCCTATTCAACGGCTTATAGACCGTTACGAGGCTGAAACAATGCTCGTTTTCAAGCCTTCAAAGATGTTTTACGAAAATACGGGAATCAACCGTGTAAGATTTGCCCAGATTGCCAACGGAGAAAAACAACCTATGATGAACGAGGCCAACAACTTGGTAAAGTTCTTTAGCCGCTTTTTTCCTACTACCATCAACGATTTAACCCAATGAAAAAAAGCCCTACAACCGCTCGAACGGTGTAGGGCTTTGAAGTATCAATCAATCATTTAAACCAATCAAAACAAAATGGAAAATTTACACAAACTCTTTTACGAGGCCACTATGAAACCAGAACGGTTTCGGTTTTTTGCCGCTCCTCAAAGCCCCGATGATGCTATTCGGTTTTTGTTGTTGTATCGGGTTAATGATGTCCTTACGAAGAAAGTAATGATTATTTGCAACGAAGGCGAATACGAAGAATACGGCAATATCAAAGCCCATAAATACGCCTGTTTTGATGCAATGGATTTGCTCGAAGCGGAAGCCGAAAACGCAGGTTTTAAGCCTATTAGTTTGAAAGATTTTGCGGTGTCCTTAGTGTCTATTTATGAACTCTATAACGAACAAATTGATGAACTCATTTAACAAAAAGCCCTACACCGTTAGCGCGGTCATAGGGCTTCCAAGTGTCAAACAATGTACCACTTTAAGCGCAACC
>JBGAUP010000438.1:0-3651 GCA_044228585.1 Runella sp.
CAAGAAGAGTGTAAAAAAACACCCAATGCCTCAAAAACCTTTGTGTATGATTATGTTTTGCTTGACCATTCGGAATTAGTGGATAAATACCTCCAAAAAAACGAAATTGACAAACTGTTTTCAACCCAGCATTTTGTATTCAAACGACTTAGCATCAAGCCTGTCCATAAAAAACCCATCGCAAAAAAGGGCATTTCTACACGGCTATTGTAAATCTGATACTTGATAAGAGCCGAAAAAAGCACAAAACCTGTCACGGCGCATAGCAGCAATATTTTAAAATCTCGGTGATTTTTCTGAAAAATAAGCCAAATAGCCCCCACCAAAATCAATATAAAATGCCACGGATTGTGCGACATATCTTCCTGAATCACAAAACGGGTGTAATAATCGTCCACATTGAGTTCGGGGCCATTGAGCGGAACCCCCAACCACTGATGCATCGCCGCAACTGCTTGGTCAATTTTGTCGTTATAATCCTGAAAGGGAAGCCCCAAATGCGCTGTCAGGTTTTTGAGTGTAACCGAAACTACACAGCCTACGCAGTGCCGTTCGGTAGCCACCTCTTCCGTAAAAAGAGGCGTGCCCTTGGTAGAACTCAGTACATTGCCAAACAAGTCGTAATTGCGCTTAAAAAAGGGCGTAAAAACAACTACCAAGCAAATCGAAGCCACCAAAACAGTCCTTATGCTGTATTGAAAAGGTGCGTTTTTCAGCAGTACAAACCCTATCCAAACACAAATCGGGAAGCCAAATAAGAAGACCGTATATTTATTGAACCCACCCAAAGCCAACGCAACCGAAAGCCATAAAATATGGGTGTTAGACCATCGAGCTTTGTTTTTTTTCGGCATTAAACACAGTCCAAAATACAAAAAAGCCAAGAACAAAAAGCCTGCGAGGTAGTCATTTTGGGTAGTGGTACTTTCTAAAATTCCGATGGGACAGGTAAGCTGTAAAATACTGACTACCAACTGACTTCGTTGACCAAATCCGAGCTGTTTACCTACCAAGCCAATCGCAAATACACTCCCCAACATCGCCAGCCACTGCACCAAATTGACAAAATAATCATCCCAACCGCTCAAGGCCATGATGTGAAGCAGAATATACTCCGAAAAAACATTGTGGTATAACTGCTGAATATAGACCGTCGGGAAGTGCTTCACATTTTGATTTTGAAGCCAAAATACCACCCGTGCCAAATGATAATTGGCCGAATCGGTATTATTGGGCGGGGCATAAACGGCCAAAAACAGCAGCGGAAGCAAATAAACCATCAAAACTAACCCAAAAAGCCATTGAGTCTTTGACGTTAGACTATCCCAAGCGTTTCGTAAATCGCTGATTTTTAACTGCCAATAGTTGTGCTTGAAGTTAAAATACCCAACTCCCGTAACAACAAGTCCCCAAAAACAAAAAATAGACGTGGTATTGAGCCTATCAAAAAAAGACAATACTTCGGTAGAAACGTACACCAACAACCCGCCTGCCAGCAACATTTGGATAAAAGCTAAGCGCACTCGGCTAAAAAAGCCGTAGGTGTGGTCATTTTTTCCGTAAAAAAAATGAAAAAGGGTAAAACCTACCGCCAGTAAAATCAACACTAACATGGGCGCATGATCATAAACAGTGAACTCCCAAAAGGCGAAGAAGGAACCAGTAGCTCTTCGATTTTTACCAACCGAAACAAGACTTGATTGACCAAAGGCGAAGGTAATTCGACATCCGAAACGATATTGAACAAGCGTTTCCCAGCCTTTGGTGAAGTTTAAAAAAGCTCGCCATTGACGCACGGCCAAAATCAAAGGGGAAAGAAACAACGACCAGTAGGTAGAGCGCACTATTTGAAAGTTCGCCGCATCGGTTGCTTGCAAGTTTACCGTGAACAAACCGTCGTTTGCCTCTACCGCCATATCGTGCGCTACAGAAGGCATTGGTGTTGTTGGCAATAAAAAGCCTATTTGCCTGGCGGTGCCTGCGCTACCGTACAGCCTGTGCTATCGCTTTTCCGTATTGCCAGTGCTGCTGGCAAACAACCGCGAACGTACCGATTATCAGGGGCGAAAACTTTCAATATTTTCAAAACGGCAGCGTGACATTTATTGTCGCCCTGACAAAAGCTGAAGCGGCATCTTCCGAGCCATCAAACCCAGCTATTTGGGTATAATTGTGTTCTTTCAGTACCGAGAGCAGCCCACCGTTCTGCAGTCCGCATCTAAAATGGCGATGTTGGTAGAAGAAAAATGCTGTTGAATGGCCGTGAGTACTTTAGCGTGTAGTATTTTATACCACCACAATTCACGCTCAACGGCGTACATTTTTTCGTATTCTATCCGATTTCCAATCATTGTTTTAGCCCCCTATCTCCCAACGGGGGAATACTATTTTCGGGACGATTTGCGATTTGGAATTTTTCCACGTATTGAGGTAGCCCGCTCTGCGTCATAAAGATACGTCCGATGTACTCGCCTACAATACCTAAACTTGTGAGAATCAATCCGCTAAAAAAGGTAATGAGTAGAAGGGCTGAATTGAGAATAAAAAACTCTGAATGAACAAGGTAGAGTACCAAGTCAATAAAAACACCCAACACCGATAAAACTGAAAAAGTCAGTCCCGTAGCAGTAAGTAAGCGTAACGGTTTGAGCGAATAGCCAAACAAAATCGTCATAAACAACGACGTGAGTTTGCGCAAAGTATAGCCCGATTGGCCTTCCTCACGGGCATTGTGTGATACCTGCACCCGACCCACGTTGCGCGTTACGCGAAAAATCAACCCATCAATGTAAGGATAAGGGCCTTTGTATTTGATAATTTCCTGAACCACAGGCCGCGCTATCAGTTTAAAACTCGACAGGTACAAATCATTGGGTTTTTCCAAGAGCCAAGTCGTGACACGATTGACCAACCAACTCCCGAAGTTTCTAAACAAAGAATGTTTTTTGGATTCGTAATAAGAATAAACAACGTCGAAATTACCTTTTTGAGCCGTTTCGATAAGTTTCAGAATTTCGGTAGGTGGGTTCTGAAAATCATCATCAATCATTACACAATAGTCGCCAGAAGCGTGGTTGAGTCCACACATCACCGCATTGAACTCGCCCGAATTACGACGGAGAGAAATGAATTTAACTTGAGAAAAACGTTGGGCTAATTCCGTACAAACCCCCTCCGAACGGTCTCGGCTGCCATCATTGACCATCACGATTTCGAGGGTGTTTTTATCCAACGTTTCTAAAACGTGTTCGACGAGTCGGCTTATCGTCTGTTCGCTGTTATAAACTGGAATGATAACCGACAGCAGCATGAGGTTGATGAACGGATTGATTAATGGTTTGTACAATGTAGGCCGCCTCCTCATTAGTTAGAGAAGGATTTAAGGGCAAACTGATAACTTCGTTATGAATCTGTTCCGTAATGGGCAAGTTTAGATGGTTATATTCGGCGTATGCCTTTTGTTTGTGTGCGGGTACGGGATAATGTACCGTAGCTTGAATACCATTATCCATCAGATAATCAATAAATTGCTCTCTTTTAGGATGTCTTACCACAAACAAGTGCCAAGCGTCTGCCTCCAACGTTTTACGACTTGGTAAGACCAATTCAGGATGTTTTATATTGTCTAAATAATACTGAGCCAACTCACGG
>JBGAUP010000439.1:0-3172 GCA_044228585.1 Runella sp.
GTTGCCATAAAGAGTCGGCTCGGGGTCGGGTAAATGGAGCAGTAGTTTGTAAGTCCCCGTGGGCATTGTAGGGGGCAAACAGAAACGCTGAGTGACAGTATGAGTTTGACCTGCCCACCAAAGTCGCGGGTCTGTATCGAAAGGTACTTTCCATTCCGTACCGTTGGTGTGGCGCAGTACCAACTCTACCATTCGAGGATTATAAGGGGCGGCAAAACCCACATTCCTGAGTGAAAATTGCACTGAAAATGTTTGCCCAGGACGAGCCTGTGCCGTAAATGTTCCGCTCTGCAACTCGAAACGATAGCCCAGTCGTTTTTTTATTTCACTCATGCAGGTCCACGAATTGAGCACTTCAATTTTGTAATCTGCGTGGAGGAAGGAATATTTAAAGCGTGACAATTCCTTCTCTACCCAACCGCCCTGCGCCAAACACTGCGAAATCGCCCCATTGGCCTCACATGTTTCACCACCCACCACGGTATAAGTGGCGTCAGTAGCCATATAGGGTTTGAGTTGAGTCGTATCGGTGGTACCCGAAACGCCAATGGGGTAATAGTTATACGTGCCTTGATCGTTGTAAGGCGCTAAAAAGCAGTCATTGTGAAACCCTGTTCTGGATTTCTTGCTGTCATTGTAAGCTTCAGAGAGCATCATGGGGACAGTATTGCTTGGTGCATTAAGGCCATTGGTAAGCTTTTGTTTGAAATGTGGAAAACGCACTTGCACTATGCGCTCGCGCGGAACTACCGATAACAACGAGTCCAACACCTGCGTTCGTAACTGCCATTTGGCAAGGGGCACGTTGTAATCATCACTCAATGACAAGTCGCCAAAATTACCTTCTGCGGAATAATACTGTTCGCCCCAACAGCCAATAAAACCCATTTGAACGGTGGCAATAATATCTTTGTTACGATGGAAAATTGGTTTCAGTTGCCCAATATGTTGCAAAACTACCGACGGTGCAGCATCCCCGTAAGGAGAAACACAGCTACTGGGGTTGGGATAAAAAAAACGTAAGATGACCTTCAAACCTGCCGCTCTGACGATGTCTAAATCAGTTTGGAGGTTGTTGAGAAGGGCATTACTCAAGGGGGCATTCTTGAAGGCATCCAATACGATCAAGCGCTGAATGAGCGTACTACGTACAGAGAAATTGGCGTTGGTTGGTGTTTGATTGACAGTCCGAAAGTTTTGAAGCGTAGTTTGGTTTAAAAAGCTGTAATTGCTGCTCAATGTTTGGGTAAAACGATAAAAACCGCGTTCAGGATTGACAAAATCTGTCTGGTCTATTGCATAATTTGTGGTCGTTTGGTTCTGTGCAATCACTTCCCCACTCGTGATTAGCCAACACCAAAAGAGATAATACTTCCTGCACATAAGAATAGGTATTTTAGACCATCACAGCTTTTTATTTGAGTCTGTTTTGCAGCATTTTTTTAATTGTTTGATTCTCCTGCTTTATATCCTCGTTTTCTTTCTTAAGCTCAATTACATAACGCGTCAATTCTTCTACTTTTTCCAACAATTTTGCCGTCATTTCCTGAGTACTGACGCCTTTTTCAACCGCTTCGCTTGCGGTGGGGATGCCAGGCAAATGCTCGTGCTTTTGAATGTATTCATCTAACTGTGCCAAAGGCATCAATACGTAGCCTTTCTTAAAAACCCGATCCGCCCATTGGTTTTCGGATTGGTATTTCATTTTGAAATTGGAGACAATAAATTCCCCTTGGCTGCCCAATTCAAGAAAGTCTAAGCCATTGATTTTTAGAGCGGGTTGATTAAACGCCGCCCGCATGTTGATCACGCCTTTGACTTCCAAGCGAAATTTGGGGTCATGGACTCCAATGCCTACTTTGAGATTGTTGTTTTCAAAATCCCCGAGAACGATGGCATCGTTGATGGAGACGCGAGCGTTGTAGCCAATAGCACCGGAACGTTGAAGCGTACCGATATTAGCCCCAAAGCCGTTGGCACTGCTGCCAAGGAATACATTTCCCTGACCCGACGTAATTCCTATTCCTGCGGTACTTCCTAAAAAGGTGTTGTTTGAACCTGTCGTGTTGGCTCCTGCATTTGTACCTACAAACATATTGGCTGTGCCAGTCGTGTGAATAAGCTTATTTGTGCCAAGTTTAATTACATCAGTCGGCAAAGTCGTTGATACTTCTGCTGAATACATTTGCTGAACCTCAGTAGCTGTCAAAGCCCGATTATATACCCGTACTTCATCTAACGAACCTGAAAAATAATACGGCCCAAAAGTCAAACGCCCTATAGCCAAGGGCGTATTGAGTGTATTTAAGGTCACATTTGTGGCAGTATTTTGTAAAGCACCGTCTAAATAAAGCCTCATGGTGCTTCCATCATGCGTAAATGTCATCAGATGCCAACGACCATCGTAGTATTGCAAATCATCAGTTACAGCTAACATATTGGTGTTTGTGGCAAAAAAGCCTAAATACTTTGTAGGGTCGGCATTATCAGTATAAGTACCTAAAATACTCGAATTATTGGTGGTTAATGCCCCCCATGAAAGCATATATTGGGGTAATCCTGAGGGCAAAGTCGTTTTAAACCATAGGGACATGGTTCTTGCAGCATTTCCGGTTAATATATCCCAACCGGCAGTAATGCATCCGTTTGCCCCATTGAATATGTATGCCTGTCCGGCATTTCCATAGCGGTCTGTAGAAGGAGTAACCCCTCCCACAATAGTACCATTACGGCCATTACCTCTGGCATCGTTTACATTGCCCGTAAAAGGGTAATAAGCTACCAAGCCATTGGTGGGGGCTTGTGAAAAAGTGGGATGATTGATAAAGATAAAACCCACTAATACCAAAATGATTTTTCTTGAATAGTTCATAGTTACATCTTTTAAAATCATGGTAAAATAATTGTACCGCTATTGTCATACACCAAATGTCCTGCTCCTTTGATAATTAGCTTGGCATAGCCAATGGAATTTACATTTACTTGGTGGTTGATAAACACTTCATCATTTACGGTGGGTACTCTCCCGCACATCCAAGTAGCAGGGTCGTTCCAATCTCCTACTTGTTTGGAAATGATAACATCGCCCGACAGACATCCGGATATACCACCAATGAGAATTGATGCCGTTCCCAAATTAGGGCAGTATGTACTTTGGCAAGTGGCTGTGAAG
>JBGAUP010000440.1:0-3163 GCA_044228585.1 Runella sp.
GGGGGCGGCGCGGCAGGCGCCGTGATCGCAACGTCCGGGGGATGATTCCGAACCGGAGCCGAATGTCGGGGGTTCGATCGCACCGGCGAAGGCCTTCGTCGCACGAACAACAGAGAGCCCCGCCGTCCGGCGGGGCTTTCTGAGGAGCGGACGACGGGGTTCGAACCCGCGACCTTCGGCTTGGGAAGCCGACGCTCTACCAACTGAGCTACGTCCGCTTGGCTATTGCAATACTACAAGATATTTTGTCAAAAGTCAATTTTTTTAGGGGTATTAAGTATTTGAAACCTCAATCCCCTGCCCTTTCCCCAGTAGGGAAAGGGAGTAGTTATTATACCGGTTTGTACTCACTCAATCTCCATCAAAATTCGCCATTCTTTGGGTAAATAATTATTGTAGCGGTTGGGCATTACTTTTATCCAGCCCAAGCCAAATTTTTCGTATGTCACTAACTGCCAACCTTTTACAGAATAATCTATTTCAATTTCTTCTTTTTTAAGGTATTTTAAAGCTTGCTGTTCGTTTAGTGTTATGGATGGAATCTCATTTTTCAGGACGGTACTCATTGCCAACTCATGATCAGGAATCAGGTCTTTGCCCTGAAACTGCCCAAGCCTCACCCCTGCTTTGCGGAAATAGAATTGCTTTTGAAGCAACAAAAAATGGTCTAAATGCTTGGGATTTAGCAAAAAATAGTCTCCATTTTTGGCCGTCCAAGTTACCTCTTCAGCATTAGTGAGCCAACGAGATAAAATTTCTTTTTCAGCCTTAAAATCTTTAGTCCGCTGTGGTTTGAAACCTCTAAATGGGTAATTGCTTCCTTCTTTTTTTTGAATTACGGCAGTAAAAAAACCTTCTCCTTGCACCTTATCAGGATAAAACCGATAGCCAAATGCCTGATTAGTTGGCGATTGAGTTTGTACTATACCCGAGTTGTTACTCGTTTTGATAGAACGAGATTCAACCTCAAATGTATCGAAAATCCAGTCTAAAATATCTTCATTTTCTTCTACTGAATAGCTACAAGTCGAGTAAATCAAGAGGCCGTCTTCCTTTAAAGTGTCCCAAGCATCAGCCAAAATTCGCTTTTGACGTTGCGCACACATCACTACATTATTGAGCGACCATTCGTTCATGGCCTTGGGGTCTTTGCGAAACAAGCCAGACCCCGAACATGGCGCATCTACAACCATTACATCGAAATACCCCTCTAACCGACTAAAATGGCTGGGGTCGTTGTTGGTCACAAAGGCATTTAATAGTCCCCAGCGAGTGAGGTTATCTGCCAATATACTTGAGCGATTTTTGATGACTTCGTTGGCTACCAGCAAGCTATCTTTTGAAATGAGGCTTCCAATCAAGGTACTTTTTCCACCTGGGGCAGCACACAAATCCAACACCTTTAATTCATCCGTTAAATCAAGCGTTTGTTTCAGAATTTCAGACAAAAACATCGAACTCGCTTCTTGCACATAATAGCTTCCTGCCTGAAACAACGGGTCGAGAGTAAAAACAGGTCTTTCAGCTAAATAACGACCTTCACTGCACCATGCTACGGGTTCGTCTTTATCGAATTGGCCAATCGGTTTAGCTGGATTTAATCGGATGGAGGTTGGAGCAGGTAATTCATGGACTTGCACAAAGGAAGTTTCATCAAACCCTGTTGCCTTGCCAATTGATGCTAAGAAATGGGGTGGAAAAATTGAACTCACAGTTTTAAATGGGTAAAAAAAATTACTACTAAAAAAGGCTCTCGCCAAAACGAAAGCCTTTCAATGTTTACAAATCGTTGGGTTAAACATTTACCCAACCGATCCCTCTAAGCTGATTTCGAGTAGTTTTTGAGCCTCTACCGCAAATTCCATTGGCAACTGGTTCAACACTTCTTTGGCGTAGCCATTTACAATAAGAGCTACAGCGGCTTCGGTGCTTATGCCTCTTTGGTTGCAATAGAAAATCTGATCTTCACCAATTTTGGAG
This sequence comes from Runella sp., assembly GCA_044228585.1. GTDB lineage: Bacteria > Bacteroidota > Bacteroidia > Cytophagales > Spirosomataceae > Runella. Next base: position 1,981 of record JBGAUP010000440.1, read on the forward strand.
GTAGTGGCTTCGTGTTCTACAGTTGAGGTTTTGTTACCTACCTCAATATACGGAAAGGTATGCGCCCCACAACGGTCACCCAGCAATAGAGAGTCACATTGCGAAAAGTTACGAGCATTTTCGGCTCGTTTCATCACTTGTACCAACCCTCTATATGAATTCTGCGAACGCCCCGCCGAAATCCCCTTCGAAACAATACGGCTCTTGGTGTTTTTGCCAATATGAATCATTTTAGTACCCGTATCAGCTTGCTGATAATTGTTTGTGACGGCTACTGAATAGAACTCTCCAATCGAATTGTCGCCTTTCAAGATAACCGAAGGGTATTTCCACGTAATGGCAGACCCTGTTTCTACTTGAGTCCACGAAATTTTGGAATTACGGCCTTCACAAATTCCCCGTTTGGTTACAAAATTATAAATTCCCCCACGGCCATCTTTATCGCCTGGATACCAGTTCTGTACCGTGGAGTACTTGACCTGTGCTCCTTCGTGGGCAATAATCTCAACAACGGCTGCATGAAGCTGGTTTTCGTCACGCATAGGTGCGGTACAACCTTCCAGATAACTCACATAAGCACCTTCGTCGGCAACAATGAGGGTACGCTCAAACTGACCAGTACCAGCAGCATTTATTCTAAAATAGGTGCTAAGTTCCATTGGCGAACGAACGCCCTTGGGTATATAACAAAACGATCCATCAGTAAAAACCGCTGAATTGAGTGCGGAAAAGTAATTATCTTTTGGGGGAACCACTGCACCCATGTATTTTTTAACTAATGCTGGATGCTCTTGAATGGCTTCTGAAATAGAACAAAAAATGATACCCAATTCTGCCAGTTTTGCTTTAAAGGTAGTAGCCACCGACACCGAGTCAATCACAGCATCAACAGCAACGCCAGATAAGCGTTCTTGTTCCTTCAACGAAATCCCGAGACGTTCAAATGTTTTACGAATTTCAGGGTCAACATCATCCAATGACTTTACTTCTTTCTTTTGCTTGGGGGCTGAGTAGTACTTAATTTCCTGATAATCAATAGCTGGGTAATGAACATTAGGCCACTTGGGTTCGTTCATACTTTGCCAAAGTCTAAATGCCGACAAGCGCCATTCGAGCATCCATTCAGGTTCATTCTTTTTGGCAGAAATAAATCGAATTGTACTCTCATCTAATCCTTTGGGAG
>JBGAUP010000441.1:0-3460 GCA_044228585.1 Runella sp.
AGTTCTTAGAATTGCTTTCTCTGCCTCCTGCTTTTCAATCAAGTCTTTGTACTTGTTATCAACGCTTGCACGTAAGGTATCTAAGTAATGTTCTTGGTGGATTTTCAATTGGGCATCAATTTCAGATTGAAACATACGAACCTCCAATGGCTTTGAAATAGTAATAGCAATGATAGTACCTAAAATCATACGGGGTATAGCATTGCGAAATTCACGCCCTGTAATTTCATCTGTGCCGTCACCCTTACCAGTACTTGTGACAATATAACGGTCAAGGTTAAAGATAATATAACCCCAAACTATGCCAAAAATCGAGGAAAAAAAGACCCATAACGGATAAATAGGCTCAATGGGGTCTATCGATTTAGGGCTAAAGATCGTGTAAAAAGCATAGCCGCCCGATATTGAAGCCAAAATGCCCGTCATTAAAACAATACCCCCCAAACAGAAATATTTTACGTGATCTGAGTAAGAACAGCAATTCAAAATTTGTTCGTCGGCTCCCCCTGCCTTGTATAACCAACGGGAAAATCCTGCTACTTTGGGGCTTTGGTAATTGAGTAAACGTTTCATAGTTTTTAGTTAAGTTTATGTTCTTTAATGATTTTTCAATAGACTAATCCAGTTGGCTCAACATTTCATCCAGCTTTCGGATGTCATTGATTTCTTTGAGCTTTTGCAATTTATGTTCGTCTGGATGCGGAACTTTTGGCACTATTGCAATGCGTTTGTTTTGTACCATCACTTGCGGATTTTTTAGTTGGATTTGTAACAGACGTTGGCGTAACTGAATGCTTGGTAGTATTACACCTATAAAGAGGTTTTTGACGGTCACATTCAAGGTTTGGACATTAATATTTAGACCCTGCGTTTGTTGTATTGTTGATATTTGCACCCTTACTCTTTTGAGTTGGTCAGTTGTTTCATCAATTTTTGATACATCAAACGGATGAACTTTGATTTTGATCTGTTTCATGTCAAAGGGTGTTATATCGGTTGTTACTGTTTTGGTAATTACCGAATCGTACCCGTATGCCGTAAGCGTATAAGACATGACGTTTGCATTTGCTTGCACAACTATTTGGTTCAGTTTGGTTACATCTCCGATTCCTGAAAGCAGTACTTTGTAAGCGCTTTCTACGTTCCAAGTCAAAACTAAGTATCCGCGATTCAAGCGATAGACAGGGTTGCACTCAAACGAGTGCAGAATCACTTTTCGTTTTGTAAGAGCGTACCAAGTGTAGTAATAGCCATTACGGATACTTCGCTTTACAGTATGATACAATCGTACTATTGACGGTATGAACTGATTATTAATTATCATAACACAGTATTTTGTATAAGCGGCTCATTACAAAGAACAAATAGATTGTTAGTAGTCATTGGCATTATTTATTTAATCAGCAGATAGCAAAAAGTAGCGACCTCATTCAAACTGAATGTGTCCAACATATTGGCTACCTTAATTTGACTAAGGTGTACTGTGCGATAAAAAAGAGATGATTATAACCAAATATAGAGGTTAGAGGGCTCTGGCAACTGCATTAGAGAAGAACGCTATGGAGATTCCATTGTAGTACGCTGCTGTTGATTGATAGCACAACGTTTCGCCAAAGGTCTAACGAATGACTGAATACATAAAAACCACAAATTGGATAGATGATAGAGAATCAATGACGGTGAAAAACAGCTAATAGAAGATAGGCTAATTCTGAGCCGTATACATAGATACACGACATACTATGTAATCCATACCACTTAGCTCTTTTCTCATTTGGCAGGAATGTAAATTAATGGTACATTATAGAAGAAATAGATATTAAAACCAAATTTCATATACCAAAATTCTACAAAAGCTTATCTAAAGGTAAAAAGCTATTTGTAAAAACATAAAGGTTCTATATAAGAACCAAGACTTAACTTGTTTCCTGACCAATCATTCAATGCCACTCCCTAACAAGTATTAGTTGCGGAGTAGCATTATTGTCAGAATCGTTCTTCTACATCCATGGGTTCTTGGTGAACGGTAAGTTGCGAGACCGCCACCACTGAGCCTATCGTAACGAGGTAAGCCGCTGCAGTGACAATAGCCACGGGCAATGCGACGGGGCGGGCGTTGTAAGGTGCAGTTGCCATCGCCCTACTCTCACCCAGCAGGGCTTTTTTATTTTTGGTGGGGTTTGGTTAATTTTATCGCTTTCATTCGACTACCTTATTTCCGTGTCCGTTATTACCAAAGCCCAGGATAAATTCTTCAAAAGTGTTTTTTCTCGCAAAGAGATTGTGACCGAGTTGTTTCAAAAAACCTTGTCAGAATAGCTACTATTAAAACTCAATCTGGCTGAATTGGAACTGGTATCGGGCTCGTTTATAGATGGTAGACTCAAAGAGCATTATGCTGATTTAGTGTATCGTTGTCCATTTACGGGCCAAGGGGAGGTACAATTGGTGCTTTTGTTGGAGCACAAAAGCTACCAAGAATCCTTTCCTCACTTCCAACTTTTACAATACTTACTGGGTCTTTGGAATCAACATATCAAACAGCAGCAAAAGCCTGTTTTTGTCATTCCTATTGTGTTTTATCATGGTAAGACGAACTGGAATTATCAGCCGATGCAGGATTATTTTCAGGGCATTCCAACGCCATTGCTGCGCTATTTGCCTTTGTTTGATTACGATTTGATTGACTTATCGGCCATGTCGGACATCCAAATTGAGCAATTCAGGAATGGGTTTCTGGCAGTTTCAACGTTTTTGCTCAAACACCGACATGAATCGAATTACGTCAAAGTTTTCGAGCGTGAGTTTATCGAATTGATGAAAAGAGTTGATTTTCAGGCTGATGAAGGGTTAGTCGAAACCTTACTGTTGTATATTCAACAAACCAACGATTTGGCCGTTGAGGAACTATTATTTATTTTTGAAAAGATTTCTAACGAAACGAAAGAAAAGGCAATGAGTACCTACGAAAGAGCGATTAATCAAGGGCGGGATGAAGCCAATTTTGAGGCGATTAAAAACCTTCTTAAAGAAGGCTTAATAACGGACATGGAGCGTCTTCGTAAAGTTTTCAAACTATCGAAAAAGAAAATGGGTGAATTCTTGAAACGAATTGAGTCTGAGAAGTAAGCTGATATTTTCAAATAATATACCAAAGAAGCTACCTCAAAAAGGCAGCTTCTTTGGTTTTAATCAGAATCTTTCCTCTACATCCAACGGCTCTTGGTGGACGGTGAGTTGTGAGACCGCCGCCACCACTGAGCCTACCGTAACGAGATAACCCGCTGCAGTGACAATGGCCACTGGCAATGCTACGGGGGCGGCCATGAGGGCTGTTCCAATGGCACCGATGGTAATACCGATGGTGCGCAATTTACGGAAGAACTTGGGCGTGGGCGCATTGGCGCGGGCGAAAAGAGTTGGTTTTTGCATGACTGGGGGGGAATCCGTTATTCGTTAT
>JBGAUP010000442.1:0-3161 GCA_044228585.1 Runella sp.
AACGGTAAAGGAAATGCCTATGACACCGATTTGCGCGACTTTACCCACGGTCGTATCTATCGGGTAGGCTACAAACAAGCACCCGCTTACACGCCGATATCGTTGAGTAAAGACCGCCCTACGGAATTGGTTGCGGCCTTGAAAAATTCCAATCTATTTTGGCGCAATCACGCCCAACGGCTCTTGGTAGAAAGAGGCAATAAAGACGTAGTTCCTCAATTGATAGCGTTGGTAAACGACCCGTCGGTAGATGAAATCGGCCTCAATCCTGCCGCTATTCATGCCCTATGGACGTTGCAGGGCTTGGGTGCAATGAGCGATGAAAATGTATTGAAAGCGGTCAATTCGGCATTAAAACACCCAAGTGCAGCTGTTCGCAAAAATGCGGTACAAGTATTGCCACCCACGGCTGCTACGGCCCAGGCTCTTTTGGCCAACAATACGTTGAACGACAGCGAGCCTTTGGTAGTACTCAATGCGTTGTTGAAATTTACCGAAACACCCCTTACGCCTGCGGTTGAGCAAGCGGTTTTGGTTCGTTTTGAAAATTCAAATGAGGCAGATGACCGCTGGATGCCCGATGCGTTTTCAGTTGTTTTGAATGCACACGGCGGCAAGTTGATGAAAACCTATTTAGCGAAACGTAGTGTAGGTCAAAAAGCCGAGGTGAAAACTCAAGCCCCCATAAACCACGATCACCATGCTATGCAGACGCAAAGTGAAGCAAATAAGGCAGCGCAAACGACCAACCCTACTGCGAGTAAACCAGATTTAGCCATTACCAACATTACCACAACCCCGGCACAGCCTTTCGTTCGGGAATATGCTGCAGTAACGATTGAGATAACCAACAAGGGAGCTGCCATCCCCAAAGGAACTGTACCAGTGGTAAAAGTCCAAATTGAAGGGTTAGGCTTGAAAATCAACAATGTAAGCTATCAGTTAAAAAATGGAATCGGTGCAGGTGAAACCATTCAATTGGTCGAAAATAACAATGGCCCTTGGGTAGGTCGTTTTGGATTTACGGCTGAACAAGCTGGTAAGTTGCGTATCAGTGCCAGTATTGACGCTGACAACCTCATTTCTGAGGAAGACGACGTGAAAAATAATTCATTTGCTAAAACTTTTGAAGTAAAGCGTCCTGCTAAACTCTCAGACTTTGCCCTCGAACGCGCCGCCCGTAGCTATGCTTCATCGTCAATTAGTCCTGATTCTGTACTCGCCTTAATTACCAAAGCCAATACATTGGATGCCGATGCTCGCTACGCAGTTTTGAAAGGAATTGTCAACGGTTGGAATCCGCGCCGCAAAGTAACGACCAGCGACGCGAATAAAATGCTGTTGGTAAGTGCCAAAGACGGTATTCCTGAGGATTTGAAAAGTAAGTTTAACGGAATTGTAGAGTCTTTTGGCGCCAACGCTCTTGTGCCCATTGACCCTAACTTACAAGTTATCAGAATCAAGTCTATCAAAGAGGCCATGAAGTTTGACCTCAAAGAATTTACGGTAATTGCGGGCAAACCCGTTGAGTTGATTTTTGACAACCCCGATGCCATGCAACACAATCTCGTGATTGTGAAGCCCAAAGCGATGGACATTGTGGGGAATGCGGCCGACAAAATGATTACGCAAAAAGACGCTGCCGAGAAAAATTACGTGCCTAATTTACCCCAAGTGATTGCTTACACGCCGTTGGTCAACCCTGACCAAACTTTCCGTCTTACCTTCACAGCTCCGACCGAACCAGGCAATTATCCCTACATCTGTACCTTCCCAGGCCACTGGCGACTGATGAACGGAGTAATGAAAGTAGTGAAAGAGGAAGCGAAGCCTGTGAGTAAATAAACTAAAACGTCGGTTATCATATTAAGGCTGACAGGGTTCAAAACCCTGTCAGCCTTATTTTTTACACTTTTATGATGATTCCCTTCTTGTACATCACGTACAAAATCACAAACCAGATGCCCAAAAATGTAAGTGCACCAGCCAAGGATGCATTGTAAGCATTTTCAAACCAAACACCTATCAAGTTTTTCTGCATCCACTGCTGTGAACTCATCGTTCCTTCGGGTGTTTCTACTTTAATAAGTGCCAACGTACGCGGAATAATCCCCGATAAGAAAAAAACCGTGATGGCATTGACTCCAAACGCTACCAAGGGGGTAGTCCAACGGCGGTATCCTTGCACGTCAATCAACCAATAGCAGGCTGCCAAGCCCACCATGGCCCAACCGCCAGCGTACAGTACAAACGAACTCGTCCAGAGCGATTTGTTGATGGGGAAAACCAAATCCCAAACCAAACCACCTACTACCAACGCATTGCCCGAAAGAAATAACCACGCAATTTTTTCGGCAACAGGTTTGTCGGTGCGTAGCCATTGCCCCGTCAAAACGCCCAAAAGGCCCGTACCAACGGCAGGGATGGTACTAAAAATACCTTCGGGGTCCCAAACTTTGGCGGCTTTCCACAAGTGGTCGGGTGTCAAGATGCTGCGGTCAATCCATGCACCGAAATTGGTAGTGGGTTCGAGGTTGGCATAACCCACGCCCGGCACAGGCACTAAAGTCATCAGTAACCAATAGACAATAAGTAGCACAACGGTGGTAATCACTTGCGTTTTTTGGGTTGTTTTTATAAAAATAAGGGAGCAAATCAAATACACGAAGGCAATCCGTTGAAGCACGCCTGGAATACGAACGGTCGCAAAATCAAATTTAGGATAAAGGCTCAAAAATAACCCCAAACCAAATAAAATCGCGCTCCTTTTGGCAATTTTAGCGATGGAGGGCTGAGATTTACCCATGGCAAAGGCGATAGAAACGCCCACAATAAACAAGAAAAAGGGAAAAATAAGGTCGGTGGGGGTGCAGCCATGCCAATGCGCATGAAGCAACGGTGGATATACGTGGTCCCAGTCACCAGGGTTGTTCACCAAAATCATAGCAGCTACGGTAAGGCCACGAAATACATCCAACGAAAGTAAACGAGTTTGCATAGGTTAAAGTGGGTTTAGCTATGCAAGATAAATTTTTCAGTTGAGATTGCCGCTAACTTTCAAGCCACTCGGAACACTTTTGGGAACGCTACGGTCAAATTGCTCATCATTGAGTGTATTCAAAAACTCTACGATGATTGAGATATCTCTAAAATTGACTTTG
>JBGAUP010000443.1:0-3160 GCA_044228585.1 Runella sp.
GAGAGCCATCAAAACGAAATGTGTTTAAGCTATATCTAATCTGATAGCCCAACGATTGGTTGTTGATTTCAAGTATGTCCTGCGCTTTGGCAACTAAAACGCCTTTTTCAGAGGTAAAATCCAACACCCATGGATTGACAATTTTGCAAACACCCTCAGCAGCAAAAGTTCCTAAAAATTGATTTTCAAAAATGTGAAGTTGGTTTTCCCAAGCCTTGTCTCGCTTTGTCGTTATTTTTATTTCTTCCAATATCTTTTCTTCGGCACTCAACTTTACATCCAAAACAATGTTTGTTACCTTGTCAATCGTTATTTGGCGGATATAGGGGTTGTAGCCCATCATCCGAACAATGAGCTGATAATTTCCTTCTGGCAGGTTTTTTAACCTATAATTTCCTTCTACATCTGTTTCAGCAGCAACTGAGGTGTTATTGAAAAAAACGGTGGCAAAGGGCAACTTTTCACCCGTTTTTTCATCACTGATTGTCCCTTTTATACTTTGAGACCACCCTAATTGGATGGCGAAACAAATAACGATGAAAGCTTGAGGAAAAATAAATTTGTACCAAGTACCTATACGGCTTAAAATGCTCATATCCTTCCTAAATGACTTATTTAGGAAGGATAAAAAAAGATTAATCATAGTGAGTACAAGCTGTTGTACATTGTCCGTAACATTCAGGGTATGAACGGGTACACCAGGCCATACAATCATTAAAGCACTGAATATCTAACCAATCTCCCCCCTTTATTTGTTTCATCTCTTCTCGGGAGATTTTTATTTGGGTAAACTTTTCTGCTAACTTTTTCATATTTGTAATGTGTTTTTTAGTTAAACAAATCATTTATGTTGATTTGGCCAAATCCGTAGTAAGGTGTTGCACAAAACAGGAGACTCCTGTTAATTCGAGTAATTTTCAACAATGTGGGCGTTTGTTCGATATACAAACTTAGCCAATCTTCCTTTACAGTCTTATCAGGATTTCTTATAAAATTATCAGAAACCCTGATAAAGCTTTTCATCAATAAGCCTGAATTTTCTGCTTAAAAGTGGATTTTGTGGATACTTCCATTTACTGTCACGCAACAAAAAAGCAGAAACCCTTTCGAGCTTCTGCTTTTGCCTTACAAACATTTATTCTACAAACTCAAAATCTTGATTTCGGTACGGCGATTTTGCTGGTGTTCTTCCTCGGTACAACCGATTCCATCCTTGCATTTATTGACCAGTTTACCTTCCCCATAGCCTGCCGCAATGATTCGCTTGGAACTAACCCCTTGTTTTACGATGTAAGCCACCGCCGCTTTGGCGCGTTTAGTGGAAAGCGTTTTGTTGTATTTGGCCGAAGAACGGCTGTCGGTGTGGGAGCCAAATTCAATCCGCATTTTGGGGTATTTGTTCATCAACTGTACCAATTTGTTAAGCTCAACGGTCGCATCCGAACGAATGTCCCACTTGTTGAGGTCATAGTAAATGTTATCAATTTTGATGACATCTCCTTTCTCAAACATAGTGATGTTGGCCTCGGAAGTTTCGCCCCCTTTCACTTTGCTGCCCATCGTACCCAAGTTATCTTTCAGTGCCTCGATTGAATAATCACACCCGCTCGGCACTTCAAATTTATACGTTCCGTTTTCGTCGGTTACGGCTTCTTGCACTGAGCCATCACATTCGTTGTGTAGCAATACTTTCACCCCCGAAATAGGCTTTCGGTCTTTCTGGGTCGTTACCAACCCTCGAAGCGTAAATGTTTTTACAGGTTCGGGCTTAGGTTTTACTTTTTCGAGCGGAATTTCCAATTTAATCAACTCAGAAATGTCTAAATCTTTGGTAGCAAAACTCAGCGAATTGTTAATGTAGCCTTCGTTGGAGGCCCGAAATACGTAGTTCATGTCGCTATCTAAGCACAAACGAAGGCGGCCTTCGTCATCGGTATTCAGCACTTTCACTTCGGGACTGCTCTCGTCTTTATTGACCAACTCGACCGAAGCGTTGGCGAGGGGGTTTTTAGTCTCTGCATCTATGACATTGACTATCAAATCTTGACAAGGGTCAAGCGGCCCCGTACGTTCAAATCTAAACAGGTCGTCGTCGGCTCCTCCTCGGCGGCGATTGCTGCTAAAAAAACCACTTTTGCGCTCCCCGTCGGTAATAATACCAAAGTCATCCTTGTTAGAATTCATGGGCGTACCCAAATTTCTGGGTTTTTTGGCCATGACACCTTCGATGAGTTTGGCATAAAACATATCAAGCCCTCCCAATCCTGCGTGGCCGTCGGACGAGAAATAAAGGTTTCCTTGTTCGTCCACAAAAGGGAACATTTCGTTGCCTTTGCTATTAACGGCTGGCCCCAAATTGATGGGTGTTGACCAATTGTTATTTTCGTATTTGCTAACGTAAATATCCGTCCCTCCAAAGCCGCCTGGCATGTCAGAAACGAAGTAGAGCAGTTTATCATCTTTCGACAGAGCTGGGTGCCCCACCGAATACTCGTCGCTATTGAAAGGGAGTTCTTTTAGTTTTCCCCACTCGTTGTTGGCCCAATCGGCTGAGTATAACTTCAATTTATTGATTCCGTCTTTACTCGTTTTGTATTTACCATTCAGGTAATTATTGCGAGTAAAGAGCATTTTATTGCCATCTTTAAAAAATGCAACGGGACCCTCATGGTATTTTGAATTGAGAGCTTTTCCCATGTTTTGGGATTCTATTTTTGCCTCTTTCAAAGGGTCAATAGCCTTTCCGTTGGTTGACGTATATACTCCAGGGGTTGGTGAATCGTTTGCTGTGAGCGCAGTATATTCGTCTGAACCCAACAGATAAACCCCTTTGGACCGAGACGATTTGTTAGTTGCTGCCGAGCCTCCTACTCTACTGGTTTTGGCCGAATTAACGACTGATAAATCAGGGATTTCATACAAATCCAAAAAAGCCGTTTGGTTCCAACCATAAACGCGTTTTACATTTAGTCCTTCGTTGCGAGCCGATACAAACACCAATCCTTTTTTATAATAGGTAGGACTAAATTCAGCACGGTTGGTGTTGATATTATCCAGTGCTTCAACGGTATAGCTACTTGTGTTTTTCGATAGTTTGGCTACGTTGGCGTATAGTTTCGTAAATTCTTTACCACGTTGATCTTCTTGTTGCGCTTGATTA
>JBGAUP010000444.1:0-3137 GCA_044228585.1 Runella sp.
GACGACGGAATTCGGTTTCTACGGCTTTCATTACGTTGCGGATGGAGTTCATATTTTTGACTTCCACCTTTGTCCCAAACGCAGTCGCTCCTTTCAAACGCACCGAAATGTTCAAATCGCAACGCAACGAACCTTCTTCCATGTTGCCATCACAAATATCAATAAAGCGAACCAATTGACGAACCGCCGTCAAAAACGCACCCGCTTCTTCGGCAGAGCCGATACAAGGGTCGGTTACCATTTCGATGAGCGGGGTTCCTGCACGGTTGTAGTCGAGTAAGGTGTCGGTAGCAGCACCATCGTGCACCGATTTTCCCGCATCTTCTTCCAAGTGAATATGGTGAATTTTCACCGTCCGTTCCACGGTTTTACCTGACTTATCTTTGAAAGAAACAGGAATTCCGCCCCCCACACAAATAGGCGCTTTATCTTGCGACAATTGGTAGCCTTTGGGTAGGTCGGGATAAAAGTAGTTTTTACGGTCAAAAATCGTGTGGCGAGTAATTTCGCACCCACACGCAATCCCCATGCGAACAGCGTACTCAACGGCTTTTTTGTTCAATTTTGGGAGAGTACCTGGGTGGGCCAATGTAATGACACTGATATTGGTATTGGGGTCGCTACCAAACTGGTTGGCGTCGGCCGCAAAAATCTTGGTTTGGGTCTGTAACTGACAATGTACTTCTAAGCCAATCACAATTTCGTATTTGGCAAGTACTTCGGGCGATAGTGTAAGCGTTTCGGTCATTTATCTTCAGAATAGCCTCCCGTCACTTTTCGGAAGGCGTCGATGATTTCTACAAAGTGAAGATTATCTGTATGCAAAATTAGAGAGTTCAGATAAACTATATCAGAATAGTCATCAATAGTGGCATCTACTTTAACAAATTGGCCATGTTTAAATTCTTCAAACCATGCCCCAAATTTCCTTGCTCTTGCCCGATGACGAGTGTCGGCAGTGTCACAGATGTAAACTATGATTCGCTGCTTATCCGAAAAAAAATGGTAGAATATTTCCGCAATTGTACGTTTAACCTTCTTGTCGAACGGGATTAAGGACTCAGAGCTTTTTTCGATTACCTTGATAACAGATTCAAAAACGTTTTCAGCAAAAGGATAAGATGTCTCAAACAAATAAGGAGTTGGTCGAAAACTTATTTCATAAATAATGCCATTACTCGTTTTAAAAAAGTAATAGGTATATTCTACTGTTTCTGAATAAAAGGCATAGTACTGAGACATGTGAATATTACATTTTACGAATTTGGTTCACCAATTCCCTGACTTTAGGATTATTTTGAACATCGTCGTCCATTTTTTTCTCCAATTCACGTTTGCTTGCCAACAATCTTTTCGCCCAGGCTACTGCCCGCTCTTGGCGCAACTGCTCCTCTGTTTTTGCGATAGTTTCCATGCTCGTTGGATTTTTTTTACAAAGATAGTAATTCAGCCGCTAAAAATTTTTAATAGTATGCTTGCATACTATTTTTGTTTATTCTAATTTTGTATGCAAGCATAACAATAGTAAAAAAATTCCTGAAAAACCATGATAACCGTAGAAAACCGTGCCAGTATCAAAGGTGGAGAATTCTTGATTAAAGATACGGAAGCCTCTCAAGTGTTTATTCCCGAAGAGTTTACTGAAGAACAGTTGATGATTGCCCAGTCGTGCCGTGACTTTTTAGCGACGGAAATTTGGCCTCGTGTGGAAGAAATAGACAAAGCAAAATCTCCTGAATTGATGTCATCGTTGCTTGATAAAGCAGGAGAGCTGGGCTTGTTGGGAACGGCGGTTCCTGAAGAATATGGCGGATTTGGAATGAATTTTAACACCTCGATGCTCGTAGCTGAAGCAACGGGGGCAGGTAACTCGTTTTCGGTAGCGTTGTCGGCGCATACGGGTATCGGTACGTTGCCTATCGTTTATTACGGAAACGAAGCGCAAAAAGCACAGTATTTACCAAAACTCGCTTCGGGCGAGTGGAAAGCGGCGTATTGCTTGACAGAACCCGATTCTGGTTCGGATGCGAACTCGGGTAAAACAAAGGCGGTGTTGAGTGAAGATGGCAAAAGCTACGTGCTCAACGGCCAAAAAATGTGGATTACCAACGGAGGCTTTGCTGATTTATTTATTGTATTTGCGAAAATTGACGAAGGCGGAAAGACCGATAAAAACTTAACGGCCTTTATTGTAGAGAAAACATTTGGTGGAATTACGATGAACGAGCCTGAGCATAAAATGGGTATCAAAGGCTCTGACACCCGCCAGGTTTTCTTCAACGATTGCCACGTTCCCGTTGAAAATATGCTTTCGGATCGCGGAAATGGCTTTAAGATTGCCGTTAACATCCTTAACATTGGTCGTATCAAATTGGCAGCAGCTACCATGGGGGGAGCTAAGCAAGTAGCCACGCAAGCGGTACGGTATGCCAACGAACGTAAACAATTTGGAACGTCCATTAGCAACTTTGGGGCTATCAAGCACAAATTGGGCGAAATGACTGTGAAATTATACGCAACAGAGTCAGCGTCTTATCGTGCAGGCCAGAATATTGACGATGCCATTGAAGACCTCAAAGCAAAAGGCGTAAACGACGCCGAAGCGAAATTAAAAGCATTAGAGCAGTTTGCTATTGAGTGTGCCATGATGAAAGTACACGGCTCCGAAGTGCTTGATTATGTGGTGGATGAAGGAGTTCAAGTATATGGCGGTATGGGCTTTTCGGCTGATGCTCCCATGGACCGCGCCTACCGTGATAGCCGCATCAATCGAATTTTTGAAGGAACCAACGAAATCAACCGTATGTTGACGGTTGATATGCTCCTCAAACGTGCGATGAAAGGCGAACTTGATTTGATGGGACCTGCTATGGCAGTAGCCAAAGAAATCATGTCAATCCCTGATTTTAGTAGCAGCGACGAGGAAGTACCTTTTGCCGCCGAGAAAAAAGTGATCAAAAACTTGAAAAAAGCTGCGTTGATGGTAGCAGGAGCGGCAGTACAGAAATTTATGATGAAACTTTCGGAAGAGCAAGAAGTCTTGATGAATGTAGCCGATATGGCCATTGAAATTTACGCGGCTGAGTCGGCGATTTTGCGTACCGAAAAACTAATCGGTATCAAAGGTGAAGCGGCTT
>JBGAUP010000046.1:0-25729 GCA_044228585.1 Runella sp.
CCATAGCCAAGAAGAACGTTTTTTAGAAGCATCATTGCGTTACCAAGCTATCGTCCAGAAACATTCGATTGACGGACAAATAGGCTACGCTTTTCAAGAAGGAATTAACGAAGGGTTCTCTGCCAAAAACAACGGTTTCATTACCGACGTGCTGTCGTTCAATAATTTAGGAGCTGGTTCTGGCATTAGCTTATTACGTCCTTCGGCCTATGGTGCAAGCGATTGGTTAAGTTCTTATCACAATCAAGCGCGATATATCTCTTTTTTCGGACAACTAAGGTACACTTTGGCACAGGTCTTTTTCACCCACCTAAGCCTTCGACGCGATGGAAGTAGCAAGTTTGCTCAAAGCCACAAATGGGGATTATTTCCTTCCTTTTCAGCAGGTTGGCATCTAAGAGAGATGCGCTTTTGGGGTCTGTGGCATTTTTTTCAAGCCCTTACTTTACGCTTCAACTACGGCATTTCGGGTAATTCCGACGGGCTTGCTTCACACCGTTCCCAAGCCTTGATGGGTGCATTGCCCCAATCTCCCTATTACGACGGCAGCAATAATACCTTCAAACCAAGCTACGGCGTGATTCAATTGGTAAACCCTACGCTCCAATGGGAACAAACCCGCAATCAAGGTTTAGGACTTGATTTTGCCTTTTTCAAAAATAACATACATGGATCATTAGACTGGTATAAGCGACGGTCGAGCAGCGTACTGTGGCCCACGTCCTCGCCTCTCCGTTATCCCGACAATTACCCTCAGCAAGCAATCTTTCTCAATACAGGCGCGATTCAAAACAAGGGGTTAGAGTTTTCTTTAGAAGCATTGTTGGCCAACCGTAAAAGTTTTAAATGGCGACTCCAATGGACTGGGGCATGGAATAAAAACCGACTGATTTCGATGGATGAAAATAAAATAAATGCCTATAATTCAGATAAAATCTATTTGGGTACTCCGTTTATTTCAACTTTGAGAAACACCTATGGGCTTCCGCTCCACATCTTGCGAGCCGATTTACCTGTCGGAGCATTTTGGGGATTTATTACCCAAGGATTAGACAAAAATGGAAATTTTATTTACAGTAATACCCCTTTTGATATGCCTAATTCAGCGTATCTTGGAAATCCTCAACCCAACTTTACAACGGGGCTGACCAATCATTTTAGCTATAAACATTGGCAAATAAGCTTTGTATGGAATGGGCGTTTTGGCAATCAATTACTCAATCTCAACCGTATTTTTATGGCAACACAAGTAGGCCGATTTCCCAATGCCAATGCGTTACACGAATCCCTCAACTCACCCATCAAAGATACGCGAACAAGTTTCAACAACTATTGGCTTGAAAACGGCAATTTTCTACGGTTAGATAACACTGTGATACGCTATCATTTCAAAACATGCCCTCAAATCAGGCGAATGAGCGCGTTTATTTCCGGGAATAACCTAATCTTATTGACCAAATACTCAGGGATTGACCCCGAAATAGACTTAGGGAACATCAGAAGCGGCGTAGAATACACCCAGTTTTTCTACAAAAGTCGTGGTTTCAACGCGGGATTTCAAGTTGAGTTTTGAAATAGCTACTTTCAATGAGAGTTAGTTCTTACCTTTGCATTTTAGAACCCAAGCTATGCAATTAAACACCCTCACCGCTATCTCTCCCGTGGACGGTCGCTACCGTCGTCAAGTCGAAAAGCTTGCCCCTTATTTTTCGGAGTTTGGACTCATTCGCTACCGAATTCTCATTGAAGTGGAATATTTTATCGCCCTTTGCCAGCTACCCCTACCCCAGTTGGAAGGCTTCGATCAAAATCTGTACAGCGATTTGCGGGCTTTGTACCAAGAATTTACCGAAACCGATGCCAACCGCATCAAAGAAATTGAATCGGTGACCAACCACGACGTAAAAGCCGTGGAATATTTTATCAAAGAAAAACTGAAAGACAAGGAGTTGGACTCTTATTTAGAGTTTATTCACTTCGGTCTTACCTCGCAAGATGTCAACAATACCTCAATTCCATTATCCCTCAAAAACGCCTTGACCGAAGAAATAGTCCCAGCGTTTGAGGAAGTAATATCCAAACTAAAGACTTTAGCGGAAGAATGGAAACACATCCCAATGCTGGCCCGCACGCATGGCCAGCCCGCCTCCCCTACCCGATTGGGCAAAGAGTTTGGGGTGTTTGTAGAACGTCTTGAGAAGCAGTTAGAGATGCTCAAAGCCGTGCCTTTTGCCGCAAAATTTGGCGGTGCCACGGGCAATTTCAACGCGCACCATGTAGCTTACCCCCATATCAACTGGGTGGCGTTTGGCAATCAATTCGTCAACGAAACCCTTGGGCTTTCGCGCAGTCAATTGACCACGCAGATTGAGCATTACGATATGTTGGCGGCATTGATGGACACCTTCAAGCGCCTGAATACGATTCTTATAGACCTCGACCGTGACATTTGGACGTACGTTTCGATGGAGTATTTCAAACAAAAAATCAAAGCGGGCGAAGTGGGTTCGTCGGCCATGCCCCACAAGGTAAACCCCATTGATTTTGAAAACTCTGAAGGGAATTTGGGCATTGCCAATGCTGTCTTTGAACACTTGGCTGCCAAATTGCCCATTTCGCGCCTCCAGCGCGACCTCACCGATTCGACAGTATTACGCAATTTAGGGGTTCCTTTGGCCCATACAGTCATTGGGTTAAAAGCCCTGATGCGTGGTTTGGGCAAACTCGAACTTAACGAAGCCGCTTTTTACGCAGATTTGGATAATAACTGGGCCGTGGTAGCAGAAGCTATTCAGACGATTTTACGCCGCGAAGCCTATCCACAACCCTACGAAGCCTTGAAAGCGCTCACGCGCAAAAACGAAAAAATTACGTCTCACACCATTGCCGAGTTTATTGAAGGGTTGGACGTAACAGAACCTATCAAAGAAGAATTAAGAGCCATTTCCCCCTTTAGTTATACGGGAGTATAAAAACCCAAAGGCAAGCAGATTTTTGGCCGCAGGCGGTGTTATTCACCGCCTGTTTTGTATTTTAGCACTTCACTTTTATCATTTCAGGCTGTCCCTCTACCGCCAATTTAAACACATCGTTTCGGGAGTAATGTCCTACCACGTCAAAATCTAATTTGCTCTTGGCCAGCACTGAAAAATCTAATTCGGCGGTAAGCAGCCCCTCTTGATTCCAAAGAGGCCCCGCCAACACCTCACCCAGCGGTGAAATAATGACACTCCCTCCCCCACTCATGATTTCGGGTTCATCCACCAAATCAGCTTGGAATTGTTCCAGATAGTCGGATTTTCGGACAAACTGGTTACAGGCCAAGACAAAACAGCGGCCCTCCAAGGCAATATGCAGCATGGTAGCTTGCCACGACTCGCGTGAATCGGCCGTAGGAGCAAGATAAATCTCCACGCCTTTCTGATACATCGCCACCCGTGCCAGCGGCATGTAGTTTTCCCAGCAAATCAATCCACCGATTTTACCAAGCTCGGTATCATAGCTGACCAACGTACTCCCATCACTTTCGGCCCAAATGTAGCGTTCGAGACCCGTAGGTTTTAGTTTTCGATGTTTTCCAATGAGGCAGCCTTGTTTATCAAAATAAAGCAAAGTACAATGCAAAGAGCCACCTACGCTTTCTCGCTCAGTAACTCCCAATGCCACAAAAACACCCGATTGGCGAACAGCTTCGCTAATTAGGTGGATGTACGGAGAAGAAGTTTCGATACTGTTTTCCCAATACGTCAACCACTGGTTTCGACTTTTGTCGGTTCGGCGTCCAACCACCGAATCAAAGTCCAAACCTCTTGGATAACAAGGAATAAAGGATTCGGGAAAAAGTAACAACTCGCAGCCTGCCTCTGCTCCCTTTTGAATCCAGTCAACGGTGATTTGAACGGTTTTCTCAATATCAAACAGCGCAGGCGTAGCTTGTACTACGCCTACTTTTACCTTTTTGTGTTGCATATAGTTTTTAATATTGAGACAGAGTACATTGAAATTACTTGGAGGTAGCCTATTCTACATCCACCTCTTGCCCCAAAAAGCAATCTACAACGTAGCGAATAGAGCTAAAAGAATTGACCAACGCCTTGCGAACTTCTGGCTCGGTCATCCAAACAATCTGCTCAATTCCCTCGGCCTGCTGAGGAGCGAGTTTACGATCGTCCACGTTGCGCATCCAGTACCATTTGGTTCTTTTGAGGATTTTTTGGTTGTTCTGGGTGTAAGTATGCCAAGTCGTACAAACTTTTTCTACGAGTTCGGCTTTCACGCCCGTCTCCTCTTCTACCTCGCGAAGAGCCGCTTTTTTTGACCCTTCGCCCTCGTCGAGTTTACCCTTGGGCAAATCCCAAACGCCACGACGAAACATCATCAAAAACTGGTTGTCTTTGGTCACAATTCCCCCTGATGCCTTGACAATAGCGTACATTTTCTTTAAGCGTTTTTCGACGGCAGGTTTATCCTTAGGGACCAAGTAAACCGACTGTAAATCAGGCAACTCAAAATTATTCAAAAAATGAAACAGCTTCTCCGCCGTAATCGGGGTCGCATTCAGAATCAATAAATGCCCTTTTAGATTAGCTACCTTGAGCATCTCCAAATGAGCATCAATAATCTTGTCGAAAGTGACACGATGGGGGAGTTTTTGAGCGGCTTTTTCGCTTAAAATTCGGATGGGACGGTCTTTGATAAAAATGATCATTCGTGTAGGGAGAGTAAAACTTGACAAAATTAGCAAATGGGTTTGTTTTGGATAGCAAATAGTTTTGATAATTTTGCAATTGTACCAACCATCCCCCATACGTGGAACTACTTGTTATCGTTCTACTCGTTCTTATCAACGGAATTTTCTCCATGTCAGAAATCGCGCTGGTCTCATCGCGCAAGTCTAAATTGGAAACGGCGGCACGTAACGGTGATCGTCAGGCCGAGCACGCACTCGAATTAGCCAACTCCCCAAATCGCTTTCTTTCTACAGTTCAAATCGGCATTACCCTCATTGGTATCTTGAATGGGGTATTTAGCGGCGAACGGATTACAACCGATTTTCAAGCGTACATTGAACAATTTGAAACCCTTAAACCCTACGCCCACAGTATTGCCGTAGGTGGCGTGGTGCTTTTTGTGACTTACCTCTCTTTGGTACTGGGAGAATTGGTACCCAAACGCATTGGTATGTCCAACCCTGAAGGAATTGCTAAATTCATGGCCACGCCTATGAACTGGCTTTCCAACATTACTTCGCCTTTTATTTGGCTTTTGGCGCAGTCAAGCGATTTGATTATGAAGATTTTACGTATCAAACCTCGCGACCAGGCCATCACAGAAGAAGAAATTAAGACCATTATTCAAGAAGGTACGACGGGTGGCGTGATTGATGAGATTGAGCAAGAAATTGTAGAAAATGTATTTCATCTCGGCGATCGTAAAATTGTATCTTTAATGACCAACCGCCAAGAAGTTACGTGGTTGGATGCCGCTGATGAGCCAGAAGTCAATCGAGCAAAAATAATTGAATCAAAACATTCAGTTTACCCACTTTGCAACGACGGCATAGATAACATTGTAGGGCTAATTTATGTCAAGGATTTACTTGGCGAAGATTTAGATGAACAATTGGGGCAATTAGAATCTTTGGCGAGAGAACCCCTCTATATTCCCGAAAACAACAAAGCGTACCAAGCCTTAGAAAAATTTAAAGAACGCCGCGTTCATTTTGGAATCATTGTGGACGAGTACGGTGCCATGCTCGGCATTGCGACCCTCAACGACATTATGGATGTATTGGTGGGTGATTTGTCGGAAACTGACGAGTTTAATTACGACATTGTCGAGCGCGAAGACGGTAGCTTTTTGGTAGATGCTCAGTTGCCGTGGGAAGACTTCTTAGATTACTTCGACATCAAAGTTGAACACAAAAAGGAACTGACAGGCTTTAATACGCTCGGTGGGTTTGCGTTACATATTTTAAAAGACATCCCCAATACGGGTGAGCATTTTACTTGGCAGGACTACCGATTTGAAATTATTGACATGGACAAAAGTCGAATTGATAAAATGTTAGTACAACGAATCGAAGACAATTATAACCTTTAGAAGGTTTGCAAAAATTTGCAAACTTTCTAAAACACTTCAATTCCATTTTTTCTAAAATCATTCAACAATGTATCAGATGGTTTAAGGCTGGTTACCAATATATCTACTTCGTGCAAATCACATACCTTGTAAGTCTCAATACTGTGCAATTTTTCAGTAATAGCGCAAATCACTACTTTCTTAGCAGATTGCGCCATTTTTTGTTTCAATACCGACTCCTCGTAGTTTCTTAGTGTGACCCCTACCTCCTGGTGTAACCCATTGAATCCCATCAAGTACATATCAGCACGAAAGTGGTCTAATTGCCGCATTACTTCGTTCCCAAGGGTGATTTGATACCGTTTGTGGTAGGTTCCTCCCAACAAAATAGTTTCGATTTTGGGGTGTTCGTTTAGCACAGTAGCCAAGGGTAAACTATTGGTAATCACCGTTAGTTCAAGATTTTTAGAAAATTGCTCGGCAATGTGAAAATTGGTTGTCCCCCCATCCATTAGGATAGTTTGGTGATTTTCAAAGAGTTTCTGGACTTTACGCGTAAGTTGAAGCACCTCTTGATTATCAACCCCAAACCCTTGGGTAGTTTTGAACGAAAGATAAGAATTAGCCACCGCCCCTCCGTGCACCTTTTTCAGTAAACCCTTGTCTTCCAACTCAATAACATCGCGTCGAATGCTATCATAAGACACACTCAACAACTGACTCAACTCTAATAAATTGATTTTTTGGTCACGATTGAGCTTCTCAATAATGAGCCGTTGTCGTTCTTCTTTTATCATAGATTAAGGACATCTACCTCCGTCAAAATTAAGCAGATAAGTAATTCACATTTTTTCCGAAATATAGCCAAAAATATTTTGCAAAAAATTGCAATAAATATTGTAATTAAATAAAAAGTTTGCATATATTTGCAGAGGTGATTCAATCACAATCTAACCTATGATGAAAAGCCCCTCGCGCTACCTTAGGGGTTTGTGTAGCTGCGAGGGGCTTATTTTTATCAAAAAAGCTATTTTTAAAGCTCTTTAATGCGGATGTTCCGGTACCAAACTTTATCTCCGTGGTCTTGAAGGGCTATTTTCCCTTTTGCAAACTTTCCAAATCCCTCCCAAGTTTTAAACTTACTATTGGCTACTAAGGCATCCCATCCTTCGCCTTTTGTTGGAAAAGTAACCATTTGCTTACCATTCAGCCAAAACGTACCTTGTCCTTTGTCAATCTTCATTTTAGCCTTGTTCCATTCACCAGCGGGCTTTACGGCTGTAAGGTCAGCGGGCGGAATCATGTCGTAGAGAGAACCCGCTTTGTGATTACCACTTTTCCCTGCAAAAGAATCTGGATGCTTGGCATCGTCAAGTACCTGCATTTCGGGGCCTGTACTGTATGGGCAACAATATTTTTTGTCTTCTACAACTCCCCACATTACCCCACTATTTCCTTTTTCGGAGATTTTCCACTCTAATTCGAGTTCAAAATTTTCAAACTCTTGGTCTGTCACAAGGTCTCCTCCCCCCTTGCCCGTCAAGACCATTGCCCCTTCTTCAACCTGCCATTTATCAGAGATAGGTTGGCCTTGCTTATTGTAAACGTGCCAGCCACTAAAATCTTTACCATTGAAAAGTTTTTGCCATTTACCTTTTTTCTGTACAAAGCCACAGGTCAGAATCAAGGCTGTCGCAGCTAAAACGAGCGAAATTTTTACTTTTTTCATAATAAGTGGAAAATGATAATTGAGAGAAATAAAAATGAGCGGCTGAATATTCAACCACTCATCAAAGGCTTTTTCGTCAAAACTATACTATATGTACAATCCCCAATTTATATTACTCTGTACTTATGACTTGGGGTCTGACGGCACGTCTGACCTGTGAAGTGAGTAGCATCATTGCATTTTGTACAGGTCAGACCACATCATCGGACGCTTCCCCTCCTAAATTTAGCCCTACTTTTTGGCCAGATAAGGTGTCAACACATATTTGTTTTTAACTTTTATTATTTGCGCAATTTTAACAAACACAATCTGCGGAACTTCAATTTTGTAATCAGTGAGGGCTACATCAAAATCAGTAGTAATATCCAAACTACTCGAACTCACCACTATTTTACCTTTAAATGTTCGATTTTTGGTCACGCCATGAAGTGTAAAATCACCCGTGGCAGATACCTCGTATGTCCCATTTTTAGTAAAATCAATTTTTTCGTTGATTTTGCCTTTAAATATTGCCTTGGGGTATTTGTCCGACTCAATGTAATTTTCGTTGAAGTGTTCCTGCATGAGTTTGTTCGGAAAATCAAACTGCTTCATATTCATCTGTACTACAATGTCGTTGGTAGCAATGTTGACAATGGCTTGCCCAAATTTATTCACTGCCGAAATATCCTCAACGGGGGTCTCCGAATAAAAAGTTGTCTCACCCGTACTGGTAGAGAAAAGATTTTGCGCGGACAAGCCAGCCCAAATGTTGAGTACAAATAATAAAATAATAAGGCTTGTTTTCATGGCTATTATAGTTTTTTTCAACGCTGACAGGGTTCAAAGCCTGTCAGCGTTGTAGTGCTGAAATTTATTCCGTTTTCATCATCTTTTTGGCACGTTTATCAAAACTAAACGTATTGCAAAACTTGGTGAAGCCGCAGAATATCCCCCTTTCCCCAACTTCCCGACGTATCTCCAATAAATTGCTTTTCTACCATACCTGACGAATTGGTGAAATGTAACTGGAAAACGTGTCCCCCCGTCTCTATATCAACCCCAATTGCCAACACATTCTTGTAAGTATCACCAATAGTGTTTTTCAGCTCTTTATCGCGAAAAGTAAGATAATATTCTGCGTTGAGCGACAAACGTTTCGTCATTTTCATTCTACCTCCAAACCCTAAGGCAAACAACGCACGTTGCTGCGCCACAGTAGCTACTCGATTGCGATACAAAAAGGTAGGGTTGAGCTGTAATGATAATTTATCATTAAATTTTCGAGCTATCAGCAGTTGAGTGCAGTAAGAGGTTTTATCTTGTACCGAAAGCTCCTTGTCTTGGGTCTCAATCACAGTACTGACAAAACCTGTGACTGTCACAGGAATGTTTTTTTCGCCCGAGGATTGACGAAGCAACTTAGCTTTGGCCAAAAAGTCATACGTTTTTTGAACGCTGCTTCGTCCAATGCCAACCATAAATCGGTCGGTGATACCGTATTCAAAACCCAATCGAACCGTAGAATAATCAAGGCCAAACAAATTGTAAGCTCCTGAATTGAGAGCATCAAAACGGTGATGAATCAAAAAATCAAGGTGTTTTTTCTTTACCGTTTCAACGGAATGTCCATTAATAATACGCGTTCCTTTAAAAGTCGCTGCGGTGAAGTTGGTGGTTTTCGGCTCGTTTTGTTCGAGCATCTTTGTCAAGTCATCTTGCGCCCTCCCCACCACCGAACTCACCAACAGCAATGCGGTACTTATCTGAATAAATGCTTTCATATAAAAAATACGTTCGTAGGGATTTCTTCCTAAAACTACGATTATTTTATGGATTTGGATTGGGGCAACGTATTTTATGCTTTTACCGTCAGGGTATTACCATCGGTACTGAGCTGAGTCTGATACACAGTTAAACCTTTGGTAGCGGGGCCTGCTTCCACAGCCCCTGTTGTACTAAATTCAGAACCATGATTGCTACAGAAAAAATCATTTTGCGATGAACGATAAGCAACCGTGGTGCCTTCATGTGTGCATGCTTTCGACAAAGCTACTATAGTCCCTTTGGCATTTGCCACGATGATGCTGTCCACCACTACAAAGTTCCCTACAGTCTTGAGGGTAGAAAAATTACTATTCGTCAAATCGAGTGTAAAACTAATTGTACCTTTAGCAGTGTCAGCATTGCCCGTAAGTCCAGAAGTAGTACCTGTATTAGGATTAGTGGGAGTTGGGTCTTCACTACCCGTAGAACACGCCGTCATGGTAGTTCCGATACAATAAAATGCCAATAGTGCACTACTGCTCAGCCCTAATTCTCGTAAGAACTGCCCTCTTTTCATGGTTGCTTGTTTCATATTTTCTAAGTTTGATAAGGTGATTCATGTTTCTACATATATTTACGGACAACTATCCCATTTGGTTGCGCAAACCACCTTTTTTATTTTGCTTAGCTCACTTAAAACAATGACCCTTGTACTACTTGGGGCTGAATACGAGGGGGAGCAAGGTCAAAGCCAACTTGCTGATTCAGCTGTTCAATCCAGTATTTCGACAGTTCAGGTGCATTCCTATTTTCACCGCAGTGTACAAAAATATAGGCCGTTTGTAGTCCTTCTTGGTACCATTTTCTTAGCCGACTTACCCAAGCATCTACTCGCGTAAAATCGGTAGGGTGTAGTTCATTCCCCACAAAACGTAAAACGAAAGTCGGATTGGTAAGGCTAAGGTGTAACACATCGCGACGACCCGCTACGTCCGACATCACCGTACCAATACCCAATTGGTGTAACATTTGGAGTGTCTCTTGCCAAATAGAAGAATTTGAAAACCAATCGGGATGCCGAAACTCAACGGCAATGGAAAAATCAGGCGGGAGGTGTTTGAGAAATGTCTCCAAAGTGCGTAATTGACGTGGGTCAAAATACGGACCCAATTGAAGGAAAGTCATTCCAAGATGTTCGCCCAACCCCAAAACGGCATTCGTAAACGCCTGACTCAGTCCTTCGCAGCCTTTTAGTTGACGTTCGTGGCTAATTTCTTGCGGCCATTTGGGGCAAAACCGAAAACCTGGTGCAGCCGCTTCTCGCCAGCGCTGAATGGTAGCCTCCGTTGGGATTTGGTAATGTGTCACATTGAGTTCAATGGTATTAAACTGCCTTGTATAGTGATACAAAAAATCTTTTTCTTTGGCCGTAGTTGGATAAATTTTTCCTACCCATTCTTTGTTTGACCAAATCGGCGGGCCCACGAAACAAAGTTTTGGAATTGAAGAAACTGAATTCCGAAAAGCTTGAGCTGTAAATGAGTGATCTTCTGGCAAGCTAAAGTTCACCCCTGAAATATCGTCTAATTTGCCAAAGTCCATACCGTTATCAGTTTTAATGAATAAAGACGCTCAAATCTCCTGTAAATACCTCACTTATGTCACAAGCTGACCCCGTCATCAGCTTAAATGATAAAAATCATAAATTTTAATTGGATAAATTTATCCAATTAAAAAAATTTTACTTTTTCTTTGTTGCAAATATATCTTGTATGTTAACCAAAGCTTGCCAATACGGCATTAAATCGTTGATTTTTATTAGTGCTAATTCTATCGAAGGGCAACGAGTCACTGTGAAAGAGGTTGCAGATGCCATTGATTCTCCGCCCGCTTTCACCTCAAAGATATTGCAGCAGTTAGTAGCTGCCCAAATTATTAATTCTATAAAAGGAAGTGGGGGCGGTTTTGATATAAGTCTTCCCATGATAAAAAAAACAAAAATTTTACACATTGTACAGGCCATAGAGGGAGAGAACAGTGCCGCCAGTTGTTTTTTGGGACTTAGCAGTTGCTCTGACCGCAATCCCTGCCCCGTCCATCACTTTTATGCACCTATCCGCCAGCAAATGAATGATACTTTATTAAACGTCACACTCTATGATATTGTCAGTAACGACATACAACATCCTTACTGTTTGAGGGTATAGTTTTTTTTATTTTAAAATCGGACATTTTTATCCAATTAACTATAAAACCTAATACCATGTTATCAAAAAGTCAAGCTCGAACATTCTTTATGGGAGGTACAGCCGTGACATTCGCTGTATTTCTGGGGCTATCGTGGCACTCTTTGAGTGTAGAAGTCCCCAAAAAGACCCACGAAGAGAACCTCACCCCCCAAGTTGTTGAAGGAAAACAACTATGGGAGGAAAACAACTGCATGGGCTGCCATACTATTTTGGGCGAAGGGGCCTACTATGCCCCCGAACTCACCAAGGTAGTAGAACGACGCGGCGAAGCGTACATCAAGGCAGCATTGATGTCTAAAGTACCTTGGTCGCCTCGAGGACGCAAAATGGTAGCCTACGGTTTTAGCGAAAAAGAAGCCAATGATTTGGTTGCTTTTCTTACGTGGATAGGCAATACCGACTTAAACGGTTTTCCAGCCAAACCCAAATACAAATCAACTACCAATTATTAACCTTACCGACTATGAGATACAAATCACAAAAAGTAGCTTATTGGTTCTTTGCATTGTCCATGCTACTGCTATCCCTTCAGCTCATTTACGGGTTTATTATGGGCTTTGCCCACATGGGATACGACAACTTACACAGTTTTATTCCTTTCAATACAGCCCGTGCCGTTCATACCAATTTATTGGTTGTATGGTTGCTTTCAGGCTTTATGGGAGCGGCTTATTACATTATTCCAGAGGAAGCCGAACACGAATTGGTGAGTGTAAAATTAGCCTATCTTCAACTGATTTCGCTTGCCGTAGTAGGGGTTGTTGCCGTAGTGGGTTATCACTTCAACTACTGGGAAGGTCGAAAATTCTTAGAAATTCCGCGCCCATTAGATTGGTTGGTTGTTGCCAATGTCCTGCTGTTTTTGGGGCTGATATTAGTTACATTGTTCAAGGGCAAGAAACGTACAACTACTTCATTAGTGCTTAGCATGGGCTTACTTTTCGCGGCTTTGCTGTACCTGCCTGGGATGATATGGTTTGACAATCAGACCATGGACTCGTTCTTTCGCTGGTGGGTTGTGCATCTTTGGGTAGAGGGCGTGTGGGAGTTGATTATGGGAGGAATTTTGGCCTTTTTACTCATCAAAATTACGGGAGTTGACCGAGAAGTTATCGAAAAATGGTTGTATGTCATTGTCGGCTTGACCTTCATTTCGGGTATTTTGGGCACAGGCCACCACTACTACTACATAGGTGCGCCTAAGTACTGGTTGATGATTGGCGGTATTTTCTCCGCCTTAGAACCGTTGGCTTTTTTGGGAATGGCTCTGTTTGCAATATCTATGTATAGAAAAGGAGAGAAAAAACACCCCAATAAAATAGCTCTAAGCTGGACACTCGGTACCGCCATTGTATCTTTTGCAGGAGCTGGGTTGCTTGGATTGGCTCACACACTCCCCCAGGTAAATATGTACACCCACGGCACCTTGGTCACGGCCATGCACGGGCATTTGGCCTTCTGGGGGGCTTATGGGATGATTGTGCTTGCAATTATTAGTTACTCCATGCCCAATCTAACGGGTAGAAAACGCTACGACACTGCAAATAGCACCTACGCCTTTTGGCTGTCAAACATTGGGATGATTGGGATGACCACGGCTTTTGCCGCCGCAGGCGTAGCCCAAGTATATATGGAACGCATCATGGGAGTTGAATTTGGAGAAGTACAAAACGAAATACAGGTACACTTTTTAGTGCTGGTACTTTGTGCTACCCTGTTTACCACTGGTATTAGCATCTACATCTATGAGTTTATCAAGTACGGAAGGCCAACGGATGAGGCTTTAGAAACTAAATACTGAGTCAATTAACAAAACAACATTAACCATGAATTTATATAATTACTCCAAAACAGCTATCTTCTTAGTAATGGCGGTAGCTGTACTATTCTTTGTTTCAAGCTGTAAAACAAACGAACAACAGGAATCGGATTTTTCAAACATTGCGACAAGTGGTGAAATGGCCGCCGAACTTACTGCCCCTCCTTTAGTACCCAAACCCATTGGCGATAGAAAAGCCACTAAACTCATCGTAAACATGGAAATTTTGGAAAAAGAAGGAGAAATGGCGGATGGTGTCAGGTACGTTTTTTGGACTTTTGGTGGGTCAGTACCTGGTAGTTTTATCCGTACAAGGGTGGGCGACGAAGTGGAATTTCATCTAAAAAATCACCCTGACAATAAACTTCCCCACAACATTGACTTACACGCCGTAACAGGCCCAGGAGGTGGTGCTACTTCATCTTTTGTTGCCCCAGGGCACGAAGTAACATTCTCTTTCAAAGTCATTAACCCTGGGTTGTATGTCTATCACTGTGCCACTGCCCCCGTAGGTATGCACATTGCCAACGGGATGTATGGACTCATCTTGGTTGAACCCGAAGGTGGTTTGCCCAAAGTAGATAAAGAGTACTACATCATGCAAGGGGATTTTTATACCAAAGGCAAAAATGGTGAACCCGGATTACAGGCTTTTGATATGCAAAAAGGAGTAGATGAACACGCTGAGTACGTTGTTTTTAACGGAAAAGTGGGCTCACTCACTGGCGACAATGCCATCACTGCCAAAGTAGGCGAAACCGTCCGATTGTTTGTGGGCAACGGCGGCCCCAACTTGGTTTCTTCTTTCCACGTCATTGGCGAAATCTTCGACAAAGTCCACGTGGAAGGAGGCGATTTGGTCAACAAAAATGTACAAACGACCCTGATTCCTGCGGGTGGTTCGGCCATTGTGGACTTCAAAGTAGAAGTACCCGGAACATTCATTATCGTTGACCACTCCATCTTCCGAACCTTCAACAAAGGGTCGTTGGGTATGCTGAAAGTGACTGGAGATGAAAACAAAACTATTTATTCTGGCAAACAAATAGAAGGAATTTATCATCCCGAAGGTGGTACGATTCAAAGTATGCCTAAAGATGATAAGGTAGCAGCATCCCCCAAACCAGCCTCTTTAACTGAAAGGGTAGCCGCTGGCAAGGCCGTGTATTCCAAAACCTGTTTTGCCTGTCACCAAGCTGCGGGCGAAGGAGTCCCAAATGCTTTCCCACCTTTGGCGAAGTCTGATTATTTGAATGAAAATGTGGACAGAGCCATTGACATTGTACTACACGGTAAATCGGGTGAAGTAACCGTAAATGGCAAAAAATACAATAGCGTAATGACCGCCCAGACCTTGAGTGATGAAGAAGTTGCCAATGTTTTGACCTACGTCTATAGCAATTGGGGAAATAGTAAGAAAGACGTAAGCGCAGCAATGGTTGCCAAAGTAAGAAATAAACAAGCACACTAATGAAACCTATCCTGAGTTTGAGTTTGGTTCTATGTATTGGTTTTTGCATCTGTACTAATAGCTATTGCCAAACTCAAACAATGGCTTTGATTAAAGCGGGACAATACACCCCCATCTACGGACGTGACTCCGCAACAGTAAAAGTGAATCGTTTTTTGATAGACGTTTTTCCCGTTACCAATGAGCAGTACCTGCAATTTGTGAAAGAAAATCCCAAGTGGAAAAAATCGAAAGTGAAGAAACTATTTGCCGATGGTAACTACCTAAATAACTGGAAAAATGATACTACCCTCAACGGCAAAATACAGATGAGGTCGCCCGTGACAAACGTATCTTGGTTTGCAGCCAATGCCTACTGCCAATGTCGAGGCAAGAGGCTACCTACGATAGATGAATGGGAATACGTGGCAATGGCCAACGAAAAAATGCCCGATGCCCGAAAACTCAAATCCTACAACCAATACATCTTAAACTGGTACGAAGCCCCAAAAACTTATACCAATCCCATTGGTAAAACATTCAAAAACTACTGGGGAGTCTATGATTTACACGGGTTAGTGTGGGAATGGAATGCCGACTTTAGTTCGGTACTTATGTCTGGCGAGTCCAGAAAAGATGCAAGTAATGACCGAAATTTATTTTGTGGCAGTGGTTCTTTGGGAGCCACCGATCTGATGAATTATGCCGCTTTTATGCGCTATGCTTTTAGGGGGAGTATCAAGGCAAATTATAGCGTACAAAATTTAGGATTCAGATGCGTAAAAGATATTCCTTCAAAACAATGAATACTCTAATCATGAAAAATACATTGATGATTCTGGCCTTTTTCGCTCTGCTTCTGTCTTGCCAAAGCAAAAGTCAACCCGAGTCAAAACCTGACACAAAAGCTGTTGTTTCTTCTATCACCGACGAATCCATTTTCAACCTTACCTCTAAGTGGAAAACCGAAGAAGGCAAAGAAATAGAATTGGCCGATTTGAAAGGAAAAGTATTGGTTATGGTCATGATTTATACTACTTGTAGGGTGGCCTGCCCTCGCTTGGTGGCTGATATGAGCGATATAGCTACCCAAATTTCGGCAGATAAAAAACAAGACGTGCAGTACGTTTTGGTCAGTATTGACCCCGAAAACGACACGCCCGAAAAGTTAAAAAAGTTTGCCATCGAAAAAAATATGGATGGAGCAGAATGGACTTTTCTTCAAGGAAATGTAAATACGGTGCAGGAGTTTGCCAACGTACTCTCGGTAAAA
This sequence comes from Runella sp., assembly GCA_044228585.1. Classification (GTDB taxonomy): domain Bacteria; phylum Bacteroidota; class Bacteroidia; order Cytophagales; family Spirosomataceae; genus Runella. The sequence goes on from JBGAUP010000046.1 coordinate 16,348, forward strand.
TACAAGCAAATAGCCCCAATGGATTTTTCTCACTCCAACATTATCAGTGTTTTTGACCGACAAGGCGTTTTGATTCACCAACAAGAAGGGCTGGGAGTCAACAACAAAGAAACCGTTGAAGCCATTATTGACGCAGCCAATCAAGCACAATAAACTATTGACTATCAAGCACTTTCTTAAAACCACTGAATATGAGCAAGTTTCTAAAAAAACTGAGCATAGGATGGTTACTTACTACCTGCTTAGCCTACTTAAATGTACAGGCCCAATTTGAAATTGGGGGGCAATTAATCCAAAGAGCCGAGTACAAACACGGATTTGGAAAAACCATAGAAGATACCTTAGAATCGGCTCGCTCTATCAATCAACGATTGCGCTTACAAATGTCTACAAGTCCAAAATCCCAATTTTTTGGCAGTATTCAAGACGTGCGTTTGTGGGGAAATACCTCCCAAATAAAACTTAGCGACGGCTTGTTGTCACTGCACGAGGGGTTGGTTTCGGTAGCGTTAGACAGCGCATGGGTCCTCAAAATAGGTCGCCAAGAACTCAACTACGACAACGTGCGATTTTTGGGAAATTTGATTGAAGCCATGCAAGCACGCGCCCACGATTTGCCCCTATTATTAAATATGAAAAACAGCATCATAAACTACATATTGGGTTGGGTTATAACCAAAGTAGCGATTTATTGAGTGGCAATACTTTTACCACTCCCAACCACCACAAAGCCGCCCAAATGCTATGGTACAACATCAAAAGCACCTTTGAACTGTCGTTCTTGGATTTGGAACAACGGAAAAGAATCACTGCAATACAACAGCACGGGGAGTATCATCAAGCACCAAATAAAATATGCGCGTACCATTGGGATTCCAATATTGAAACAAAGTTTTTGGAACAATAATGTGATTTCAGGCTTTGCTTACTATCAATTTGGCAAAGATGTGACCAACAAGGACTTAAATGCTTATGACATCAGCTTACAAAGTTCCCAAACAGTGGTGTTAAATAGTGCTAAAAACAACACGTTGAAAATCACTTTTGGAATAGAGTCGTTGTGTTTTTCGCCCACCAACAACACCAAAAACGAGAATAAATCTTTCAGTCCTATGTACGGAACCAACCATGTTCATAATGGTTACATGGATTATTTTTATGTGGGCGGGCGGTTTGAGAACTCGGTCGGACTCAATGACCTCTATTTGCGCTTGAGGCGAGATGCTGGAAAAAAATGGTTTGTGAGCTGCGACCTTCATCATTTCTCGGCAAACGCTAATGTCTATAACTCAATTACCCGCTTAAAAAAGCAATTAGGCACCGAAATTGACCTAACAGGAGGAGTCATCGTCTCCGAAGACCTATCGCTGCAAGCAGGTTACAGCCAACTATTTTCTACTTCTACTATGGATAAATTACTGGGTATCAAAAACAAATCCAACAACCAAAACTGGGCATACTTAATGCTCATTGTAAGACCCAAAAATGACAAAAAATTTATCGGAATACTCAACTAAATACGGATTTCAACCATCAAAGTTTTAACCAATGAACTTACACGAACTGAAAGAAAAAAAAGTGGGTGAACTTGTCAAGGAAGACATCAAAACAGCCCACATATTCAAAAAATACGGCATTGACTTCTGTTGTGGAGGTGGCGTAAGCATCGAACATGCGTGCAAAAAACAAAATGTTCGCGTAGAAGACTTAGTAAATGATTTACTCAAAATAAACAAAGACCTCTCTCAATCACAGGACTACGACCACTGGGCATTGGATGTTTTGAGCGAGCATATCATACAGACGCACCACAGCTACGTCGAAGAGGCCATTCCACTTATTTTATCTTATGCCCACAAAGTAGCCCAAGTACACGGAGAGCATCATCCGCCCGTTATTGAAATTCTGCGTCTATTCACCGAAGTAGCCCAAGAACTATCGTCGCACATGTTAAAAGAAGAAATGATTCTTTTTCCGTATATCAAGCACCTCGCAACGACCAAACAGTTAGGGGAACGACCCCAGCCAGCGCATTTTGGGACGGTGGAGAATCCTATTCACATGATGGAAATGGAACACGAAAACGCGGGTACGCTCCTCAGAGAGATTGCAACATACAGCGACAATTACACTCCACCCGATTGGGCTTGTAATACATTTAAGGCATTGTATGCCAAACTCGATGAGTTTGAGCAGGATTTGCATCTACACATTCACCTTGAAAACAACATTCTTTTTCCAAAAGCAATTCAGTTAGAAAAAGAACTTTCCCATATCTAAGCCATGCAACCTACCTTAGAAATCATCGAAAACAACACAATAGCACCGTACTACAAACCCACGGGCAAAGAAATTGAGGTATTTCAGCGAGTGACCGAAAACAAACTGCCCCTCCTACTCAAAGGACCCACGGGTACGGGAAAATCACGGTTTGTTGAATATGTAGCCTACCTAACAAATACTCCGCTCATCACGGTGAGCTGCCACGAAGAAACTTCCTCCACCGACCTCATAGGTCGGTTTATCATCAAAGGTGCCGAAACGGTCTGGATTGACGGCCCGCTCACTACCGCCGTGAGACAAGGGAAAATATTATACTTAGACGAGGTAGCCGAAGCCCGACCAGATGTAATTGTAGCCATCCATTCATTGACCGACCACCGCCGAGAATTGTACATTGACAAACTGGGGGAGTCTATCAAAGCACACGAAAATTTCATGCTCATTGCCTCCTTCAATCCAGGCTACCAGAAGGGGTTTAAAGAACTAAAACCCTCTACCCGACAACGATTTGTAGCGCTTTCTTTCAACTATCCCGAGCCCAAAGTGGAGGTCGAAATCATCGTAAACGAAACGGGAATTGACGAAGAAGTAGCCAAAAAGCTCGTAAACATTGGTAATAAAATACGCAACTTAACCGAACTTGGCCTTACCGAAACCGCCTCCACCCGTTTGTTGGTAGATGCCGCAAAGCTAATTTACAGCGGTCTTCCCAAAAGGCTATCGGTGCGCGTGGCCGTAATTGAACCCTTAACCGACGATGAGGAAATTGCCCAAGCATTGATTGACACCTGCAATCTAATGATTTAATGACGATAGACACAGGTCAGACCGTTGCATTTTTATAATCTAACCACCATTTAAGTCAACCTATTCAGTGATGGATTTAGACGAATATATTTTCGAGAAAATTGCCAAATATTTTCAGCGAAAAAGTAAAATCTCCGCCGAAATGAACTCGTGTAGGGTCACACTTGAAGAAATCCGACCACGCCTCACCCTCATGGCACGGGCTTTCACTGGCCTACCCATCGAGGTATTTCCTGCCGAGCGGGAGGGGGGCTATAAAGACTACAACTTCTTCTTGCCTTCGTCGGTGATACTTTTTACAACTGCCGACGAAAATCTCTCTTTTTACTTCTATCGAGTCGTTTATTTGGCTGTTCAGCAACAATTAGGTCTAAATTGGTATGACAATGAAGCCTCACTACTTCTCGAGTCACAAAGTGTAGCGATAAATACTGCCCCGCAAGTTCTGAAAGTCCTTTCGGAAGACTATCCTATGGTTTTTGAATTGCACAATAATTTCAAACAAAAAATAGAGGATGCGGTAAAAGATACCACAACGCTCCCCGATTTTACGTGGCTTTACGGAAAATGGATGAAAAATGAAAACAAAACAAACAAAGACAATCAACTTGAAAATTTTGCAGAGACAATAAAACCAACCACCCACCAGCCTACAACCACCCTAAAAGCCAAGGCAATAGAAGAAATTAGGAGTATAGAAATAGACAAAAAACAGCAAGAAGATTATGTATTGACCCACAATTTTGAAAAGGTAGAAACCGCCGAGGAATTTGATGGCGTGTGGCGAGATTTTGATGGCGACGACGACCTCGAAAAACACCAAGATGCCTTGGATGAACTAAATATGAAATTGACCGTCCGGGTAGATGATACCGCCCATTCGGTTTATCAGGCCGAGTTTATCGAAAATACTTCTATTTCTGAGAGTCACGAAAAACAGCAAGCGGGATATTTTATCACTTATCCAGAGTGGGATTATTCGAAGCGATTGTACCGAGAAAATTTTTGTAAAGTATTTCCTCAAACGCAATCCAACAAGGACATCCATTATTATAACACGACCATTGGTCGTAATCGGGCCTTACTCATGGGGCTAAGAAAGATGCTGACCAGTGTTAACAACAAGCTAAACCAGCAACGAAGACAAACAGAAGGCACTGCGTTTGACCTTGATGCCATTACCGATTTATACGTTGATATACACTCCAAACGAACCCCTTCAGAAAAAATATACCTCACTAATCGTAAACGAGAAAAAGACCTTGCTATTTTGCTTTTGTTAGACAGTAGCCTGTCGAGCGATGGCTATGTAGCAGGCAATAGAGTCATAGACGTAGAAAAGCAGATGTCTATTTTATTCGGTGAAATATTGCATGAATTTCAGGTTGATTTTTCTATCGCTTCGTTTTTCTCAAAAACCAGAAACTATCTCTCTTATAATCTTCTCAAAGATTTTGATGAAAAATGGAGTGAGGCAAAATATAAAATCGGCGCAACTGAGCCCTGTGGTTATACGCGTATAGGTGCTGCTTTACGCCATGCAGGTCAAGAGCTAAAAAAACGTTCTGCTAAAAGGAAGTGGATTATTTTATTATCGGATGGTAAACCCAACGATTTTGACAGATATGAAGGCAAACATGGTGTGAATGATGTAAAAAAGGCTTTGCGCGAACTTGACCAATTCTGCATTAACTCCTACGCATTGGCTATTGAGGCTCAAGCACGGTACTATCTCCCCCAAATGTTTGGTCAAAATCACTATCGTATTCTCACTCACCCCAACGAGTTATTGCAGTCCTTAGTGGGGCTATTTGAGAAAATAAAGAGCTAATAAGACGCTCTCTCTATTTACTTTACTCGTTCATCATCCGAATAAACCCCCGCTTCACGACGCCCGTCGCGGTGATAAAACGCCCCTTGACCGTTACGTTTTCCATGTTCATAAATCCCTACAAATCGGTCGCCATCAGCGTAATAGTACGTACCTTTTCCATGAGGTAGGTTATTTTGGAACAAGCCCACGTACTTATCCCCATTGGGGAAATAGTACGCACCGTAGCCTGTTCGCTGGTCGGCGCGAAAATCTCCTTTGTATTTCATTTTACCGTCGGGGTAATATTGCACACCTGTACCGTGGCGTTTGCTCATGCGAAAATCTCCTTCATACCGCTCGCCACTCTCGTGTACATAAATCCCCAATCCATTTTCGCAGTTGCCCGCCACACAACCCACATTTTCATCTTCTTCGGTTTCCTCTTGTTCAACAGCTACGGCAGGCACGCTTACTGATTTTGTTTTCATGTCGCTGATTGTCACGTGGTTGTTTCCTGCTTTTTTTTCATTTTTTGCTACGGGTTGCTCTTTTGCTAAACCTGCGGCATCATTCCAACCCTGCCGGATGGCTTCTACCCTAACATCTTTGGCTGGATGCGAATACGTCGGTTTGTCGTCGCCCAGTGTTTTGATAGCAACGAGGGCTTCGTCAAGCGACGCACCCAATCGCTGCATAACAAAACCCGAAAAGCGGTCGGCTTCCAGTTCTTTCTGCGGCCGAGCTCCTTTTCCGTCAATGGTATGGCCTTGCAAATGATGTCCTATTTCGTGCGCTACAATACTTATTGCTGACCAGTCAGTCTGGGTAACATTTTCGACCCGTTTCATAAATGCCCCATCATAAACAATGTAACGTTGACCATCTACTACTGTTGCAAAGCAATTTTCGGTATTGGGACATTCCACTACCACAAAGTTACGCAGTAATCCTACCTGTTTGAGGATTTGGTCAACGACTTGCTCGGCGTGTTGATTGGAACGGAAGCTCAAAAAATTACAAATTTCTTTGGGCGTTTTAAGCTGCTTGTAGCCGAAATAATGACAAACAAAATCATCTACCTCCCCCTCTTCGGAGGCTGGAGATGATTGCGCAAAAGTTAAAGTTGAAAGAGCTGTTAATAGGCAGATAAGGCGTTTCATAATGAATCCACGGTCAATAGTCTATGGTCAACAGGGAGGGGTAATCATTATCTGAAAAACGTAACATACTCGCAAAAAATTACATTTATCGTTAAAAGAAAAACTCTCCCCAGAAGAGAGAGTTTTTCAGATTGCCTTAATTTATTGTTTTGTAACGGCTTACTTGGCAGCAGTCAAAGTCAAATCAATGGCAAAATCATCGTTAATCATCTTATCTCCGATATTAGGGAAGAAAGTTTTTGAACCATAGCGAATATCCCATTTAGAACGGTCGAGGGTGATTTTCGCGTTAGCAGTTAAGCCTTTTCCATCTGCTTTTACAGTAGCAGGAAAAGTGATGCTTTGCGTAATGCCTTTGATGGTCATATCACCTGTGACGTTGATATTTGCACCATTACCGTCCACTTTTTTGATGACAAACTTTGCCTTAGGGTTTTTCTCTACCGAAAAGAAATCGTCTGACTTCAAGTGGCCTACCAATTTGGCGTTGTAACCTGCATCGGTAATATCATCACACTTGATAGTTGTCAAGTCAATTTCAAAAGTACCCCCTGAGATTTTGCTACCGTCTAAGTTCAACGCACCACTTGCCAAAGTAACAGTGCCAAAGTGTTCGCCTGTTACTTTTTTAGCGTGCCATTTCACTACGCTTTTTGAAGCATCCACTTTGTAAGCCACAGGCTTTTTTGCTCCTTTTTTCTCGGTCGCTACGGCAGTATTTACTACCAACAATCCTGCAACCAACACACTCGCAATCATTTTAATCGTTTTCATTGTACTTTGTGGGATGTTAAAAATTAAAAGAAATATAAAAAATTTGTTTTATGGACTTAATAGATTTTGAACTCTTCTTCCTAATTTGCCTTATCTTCCGAACCACGGAGCTTATCCAACAAATCGCTAAGTTGATTGGCTTCCTGCTCGCTCAAACGCCGCAATTCATTTTCCCAAGTATCCTGCATTTTGTCTAACTCAGATAAAATCGCCATCCCAGCTTCGGTGATTACCACATCCACGGCACGCCGATCGTGAGGACACTCGGTTCTTTTCACCCAGCCTTTGAGTAAGAGCTTATCCACCAGACGAGACGCGTTTGACATTTTGTCTAACATTCGCTCAATAATGTCATTTACCCGAACAGGATTGGGATACTGACCACGCAGAATACGCAACACATTGTACTGCTGCGATGTTAAATCATAGGGTTTCAAAAGACACGCCTGACTGTTGGACAACCAATTGGTAGTAAAAAGCAAATTGAGTGCCATTCGGTGATGCGCATTTCTGAACTTTGTTTGTTTGATGTCGGTTTCGATAGACATGTCATTTATCAGATTTGACGTTGCAAATATAAATGTAATTACATTATATGTCAATACATTTATTGAAAAAATTATCTAAAAGGGACAATTTCGGGGGCAGAGATGTCAAAATCCCTAAATCGAAGGGGCGGAATTCCGTCAAACGCCGCCCGAAAAGGCTGCCCAATATCGGGAATACCTGAATACAGACTTAGCCGTACTTGAAAAGTATTGAAGGTTAAATTTTCATTGCGAAACCGAAAACCGATGCCATAGCCTTGATAAGGCGCACGGTTGAGAAGTTTTTGCTCGCTAAAAGCCGTCCACCCCACATTGGCAAATAGAAACGGGGCCACTCTAAATCCTAAAAAATTCATCGGACTAAAAAAAACGGTTTCTACTCCCAACACCAATTTTCTCGTCCCCCGCAATTCGTCGCTGTAAATACCTTGAATACCCTCATTACCACTGATATTAAAATATTCATTCTGGAAGCGATTGATTCCCCAGGCAAACTTCAGGTTAAGAAAATGCCGCGCATACCAGCGTTTACCCAAGTGATGCAAAGGAGTGAAATAATTATCTTCGGTACTGAAAACCCCTTGTTCGGGCGCAACATCTTTCAAATAAGTACCTACGTTGGTCAAAGTGTATAAATACCCTACCTTTAGATAACGTGCTCTCGAAAACTTGAGCCCAATGTATTTTCGTTCTCCCAATTCGGCGGGGTCTTTTCCATAAATAAACGCCACCAAGTCTCCCACGGGTACATCTTCGGTACGCCCAAAGCCATAAATCAGCAAATCTCGCTGATAACGACGATTAGAGTAACCGATACTAAATAAAGTAGGGCGTGTATTCTGAAAAAGTTGGTTGGTACTATCTGTCACCGAACGGTCACGGTTATAAAACGATTGCCGAGTATGGCGTAGGGCTACCACAAACCGCGCTCGTTCGCGAAGTTGTTCGTCCCCAAAAAATACTTTAAAAGAACGACCCATCCAAGCATCAAAGAAAGCATACTGAGACCAAAAATAATTACGGCTCGAACGCCCCGTGATAGGGTCTCTGGTAAATTCAAACAAGCGAAGATTATTATAACCTAATTCAATCGAACCCGCATACTTCATTTGAGGCGTTAAAAAAGGGCGAAAAGCCTTGAAATTTAACTGTTTTTGATCTCTCTGAACATTTAAAATTCCCTGTCCACTAATAAAAGTCTTACCAAACGAGGGGATAAAATACCGACCTGCGTATTCGAGTCGTTGACGTTCGTCTTTTCCATTATAAGAAAAAGTATTTTTGAAGGAATGAGACACTCCCCGAAAGTTTCGCTGGTCAAGTCCCACTGTAAAATTATCTAAACCAGAAGCCGAACCATCTGGAATCAAAGACCAAACATCTTGGGTATAAACGTGGACATCTACGGCGTCTTTGGCACTTAAATAAGGAACTATAACGATACGCACATCATGAAAAATACCTTGCTGCCGCAAATAGCGTTCATTGTCTTTGATTTTTTCGGGGTCAATAATATCCCCTTCTTCAAAAAATAGAAAATTGCGCATAATCACCCGTTCGCGGGTGCTACGGTGGAATTGGTTTCCGACGCGGTCGAGCCAGTTATTCGGCATCGCCGTCGTATCATAAACACTATGCCCGAACACGTCCAAACTATGGACATATACCTTTCGAATCCACCTACCTTCAAAAGGCTTATGAGGATTTTGTTCAATTTGACTTACTTGACCCGAATCGGTCTTATTGTATATATCGCGAAATAGAAAATTGTAGAGGGTTTTAGGAACTACTTTTTTTGCTTTCAATCCAAAGGCCGTATCTTTTGCTGTTGGCGAATCCAAACGAACTTTGAAAAGGCTGTCCAAAGAAGAAGATGAACTGAGCGAATCTCGGCTACGGGATACCTTTCTTGAGTCTATACGCTCAATAGCGGCTTTTTGCGCCCAAGAATCGGATAGAATCAAGGGGAATACAAGAATAAATAATATGTACTTCGG
>JBGAUP010000445.1:0-3109 GCA_044228585.1 Runella sp.
TTCAAAACAAAATCGTCATTCAGACCTCCAACGGTATTGAAACAATCAGCGAAGAACGTTTTGAACGAAATGAAATGTTTAGATTACAAGCCCTTGATTTTCTGAAAAATACTCAATCAGATGAAATTAACGTATTGACAGAGAAATATTTGAATGAATCGAAGGTAATCGTAGAAATGTGCAAATAGACCATGCAAAGATTAAAAGGAAAAACTATTTTATTTACGGGGGCTTTCGGGCTGATTGGCAAGGAAATTTGCGCGCATTACATGAATGAAGGCGCACGCGTCGCTTGGACGGACATCAAAATTGACGATAAAACGGTGACGTGGCTACAAGATAATTTTGCCGAAACCGATTTTGTCGTTGTTGAAATGGACATTACGAACGAGACGCAGGTGGCCGAAGGGGTGGATAAAGTAGTGAGTCATTGGGGTACTATTGATGTGTTGGTCAACAATGCGGCGATTGATGCCAAATTTGATAAAAAAGGGATTGATAAAGTCAATCAAAGTCGTTTTGAAAATTACCCAATTGATTTGCTGAGGCGTTCGGTGGAGGTAAATCTGACGGGAACGGTGATTGTGACACAGGCTGTATGCCGACAGATGTTGAAGCAAGGATACGGCAATATCATCAATGTGGCTTCGACCTATTCGGTCGTAGCACCCAATCAAGATTTATACGACTTTGGGCAAGGAATTCAGAATTACAAACCGATTGATTACATCGCCTCAAAATCATTTATTCCTAATTTCACGCGTTACATCGCTACTTTTTATGCCAAAGACAATATTCGCTGCAACGCCGTGGTGCCACATGGCGTTTTGAACAACCACGATGAAGCTTTTCTACGTAATTTTTCCAAACTGTCGCCGCTTCAACGCATGGCTAATCGAGATGAATTGCGCGGACCTTTCACCCTTTTGGCTTCTGATGAATCAAGTTATATGACGGGTTCGGTGCTGATGGTAGATGGCGGTTGGACGGCTTGGTAAAGTAGCCCAAAAAATACGTAAATGACCCATATTAAGTTGTTTTTGACCGACGTGGACGGTGTGATGACCGACGGCAGTATGTACTACACCGAAAGCGGCGACGAAATCAAGCGGTTTCATACCCACGACGGGATGGCGTTTGAGTTGCTTCGCAATGCGGGTATCAAAACGGGGATTGTCACTTCCGAAAATACGCAGATGGTCGCGCGGCGGGCGGCAAAAATCAGAGCAGATTATTTATTTCAGGGCAAACGCGACGGGGGTAAATTGGCCGTAGCACAACAGATTTGCACCGAAATGGGCATTACCCTTGCCGAGGTGGCCTACGTAGGCGACGACATCAACTGCTTGGAGTTGTTGCAAGCCGTGGGAGTGGCAGCTTGCCCTGCCAATGCCGTCAAGGCAATCAAAAATGTACCCAATATTATTTTGCTCGAAAAAAAAGGGGGAGATGGAGCGGTGCGGGAGTTTGTAGAACTGATTTTGAGCCAACCAATTTAAACCCGCTAAAGATGCAGAGACAGCTATCCTCTTCCAATCATTTTTATGGGCTTTGGTTGGTGGTATTGGTTTACGTGGCTTGGTATTTTTACTACGTGGCCACGTATGCCGTCAATATCCCTTATCTGGACGATTATGACGCTATTTTGCGGTACGTTCTCACCTTTCAGAACGAAAGTGTATGGAGTAAGCTAAAGTCGCTTTTTCTGCCTCATAACGAACACATCATGGCCATGACAAGGGTGGTGAGTTGGGTGAGTTATGGCCTAACGGGCAAGATTGATTTTGGGAAGCTATTAATCATCGGTAACGGCCTGTTGTTGATTCAGTTGGCTTTTCTTTACCGATTATTTACACCCTCTTTTCGCTTTTCTTCACTTTATTTCTTGCTCATAGTAGGGGTATTTTTGAACCCTCAGTATTCACCTACTTCTTTTTGGACGATGGCGCTTTGGTCTAATATCTGGGTTTTGGTACCAGTTACGCTGAGTATTTTTTTCTTAGCAAACCCCAAAACGTGGTATTGGGCGCTACCTGTGGCCGTGTTGGCTTTGTTCAGCAATGGCAACGGAATCATGATTTGGCCCGTAGGTTTTTTAGTGTTGTTCTTAGAAAAACGTCCTTGGACCCAATACGCATTTTGGGGTTTTTCGGCTTTTGTTGCCTGCGGCATCTATTTTTATTTGATGCGTCAGCAGCCGTCTTCGGGTATCTTTGAGTTGAGTAATTTACCCTTGCTTCCCCTCAATCTCTTGGCATTTTTGGGAGCCTATGGCGCATTATTGGGCGGGAAGTTGGGGCAAGTACTGGCCATAATTGTGGGTTTAATGGTCGTCATCGTGAGCTTTTTTACGTTGAAAAAGTACCTAAAATCCCGTGAGCGTACCGATTTGATTTTACTTTCACTGATGGCTTTTGTTTTCCTAACGGCTTTGGCCGTGGCCTTGTTTCGCGCCGAAAAAGGAATGGGTATTGTCATTGGTGGACGCTATCGGCACTATTCTTCGCTGGCTGTGGCGGTCAGTTTTTTGATGGGGTTTCGGCTGGTTATATTTTCGGTAAATCGTTGGTTTAGGCTATTGACGTGGGCGATGGTGGGTATAATTACGGTCTTGAGTTTTTACCGAGATATTGGCCTCCGCCGAACCACCGAATGGCGTACGGTAAGCGATTATTACAATATTCTACACAATCAGATAGATGTATATACCACCGACGGAACACCACGATTTGTAAAAACAGCGGTAGAAGCCCAACGGACGGGTTTATACGTCGTTCCTTCGTCCGATGATTTGAGGAACCAATTGACAACCGCCACTCGCGTTCCGTTGCGGGCTAAACATCAAATAGAGCGTCAGGAAGAAACAAAAGCAGACGGGATTACTTGTGGGAATTATTGGTTGATAGAAGAACCACAACTGGATTTTCCGACGACGTCTGACGGGGCTATTTATTTGGTGCTTTCCAAAGGCTCAAAAAATATTCTTTTTCCGACCGCTTCTACGCGCAATAGCCTTTTGGGGATGCTCCAGCAGCGAAGTTACTTTAAAAAGGGTTTAGAAGCCGAAGCCTACGATTGTGTTCAATCATGGCGTGATTTCCAAATCAAT